>NZ_CP019449.1:1576041-1891250 GCF_001984035.1 Sphingopyxis sp. QXT-31
CATGATCAGCGACGACACGATGTTGAACGCCGCGACCAGGATGATCAGCGACAGGATCACGAACAGCGCGACGCGCTCGACCGACAGCGCCTCGAACAGGCTGCTGTTCATCGACCGCCAGTCGGAGACCACCGCCTGCGCCGAAAGCTTCTGTGCCAACGGATCGAGTATCTCTCCGACCTTGTCGGCATCCTCGGTCTGCACCTTGATCAGCCCGATCTGGTCGCCGGTGAGCAAAAGCAGCTGCGCATCGGCCATCGGCATGATGATATAGGTCTTGTCGAAGTCATAGACCCCGATCTCGAAGATCGCGCCGACGCGGTAGCTGATCTCGCGCGGCACCGTGCCGAAGGGCGTCGAGCGCCCCGCGGGGTTGATGATCGTGATCTGCGAACCGACCGTGGCGCCCAGGTTGCGCGCCAGTTCGGAGCCCAGCGCGACCTCGCCCGACCCGTCGGTCAGCCGCGCGAGGCTGCCCGCCTTGACTTCGCCCTTCAGGATATTGTTGTTGCGGATGTCGGCGACCAGCATGCCGCGCACCGCCACCCCCTCGACCCGGCCGTTGAAGGTGGTCAGCAGCGGCTGCTCGACGATCGGAGTCGCCTCGGTCACCCCCGGCGTCGCGCGCACTTCCTTTAGCACGTCGCGCCAGTTGTCGATGCGCCCGCCGAAGCCCTGCACCACCGCATGGCCGTTGAGTCCGACGATCTTGTCGAACAGCTCGCCGCGCACCCCGTTCACGACGCTCATCACGATAACCAGCGCGGCGACCCCCAGCATCACCGCAGTGAAGCTGAACGCCGCGGCGACGAAGATGAAACCCTCGCCGCGATGCGGAAGCAGATAGCGTTTGAAGATGGTGCGCTCGTACGGACGCAAGATCATGAGCGGGTCGGTCCCTCGGACCGGCGGGAAATCGCGGTCATAGCGCCGCTTTAGGGGGGCGCCCCCGCGCTGGCAATGGGTGCGATCGCCGCGACCCTCTTGCGAAAGACTCGCAAAATCTGTTGCCCATGTGCCACAGGCGCCTGCAAAAGCATCGCATGCTAACCGCCAGAGGGTGACAAGCCGTCTGCGGGGGCCTAGCCCAATGACTTCTGGATCACGCGGCTAAAGGCCCGGTTCCGGGGAGTGTGGACGCTTCGCCTCGTCCACGCAAAAGGGGGATGGCGGTAGTTCGTCACAGGCGCCCGGGTCTCTCCAGAGGCCCGGGCGTTGTGATTCCTACCCCTCGCTCTCGCTGATATCCTCGAGCATCTCGGTGTCGAGCACGCGCACCCGCCCCTGTTCGAGCGAGATGACCCCCGATTCCTCCCAGCTTTTCAGCTGGCGGTTGATATGCTCGCGGCTCATCCCGGCAAAATTGCCGAGCTCGGTCTGGCTGAGTTCGACTCGGTGCGACGTGTCGGGGCTGTCCTTGCGAATCAGCCGCTTGAGGTACCGCGCAAGCCGCGGGCCCGAGGCATAGGCGCGGTCGCTCTCGATCGTCTGATCGGCAGTGCGCAGCCGCCGCGCGAGCTGCTGCATCAGCGACCAGGCGAATTCGGGGTGGCTGGTGACGAAATCGCGCAGCGCATTGCGCCCGAGTTGCAGGCCGCCGCCCGCGCTCGTCGCGGTCACCGACGCCGTGCGCTCACCGCCGTCGAGCAAGGCGATCTCGCCCAGCACCGCGCCGGGCTCGGCATAAGCGAGCACGATCTCGCGCCCGCCCGCGGTCAGCATCGACACGCGCGCGGTGCCGCTGGTCAGGATCAGCAGGCTGTCGCCCGGGTCGCCCTGGCAGAGCAATTCCTTGCCCTTGCCGAATTGGATCTGCACCGCGCGCCCCGCGATATCGGCCCAGTCCTGGACCGTCAGGCCGGAAAATATGCTGTCGGGGCCCTGCAACTCGGCGAGTTTCGCGTGATCCATAAGCCCCGGTTTCCCCTGTTAAAGCGTGACGCTCACACCAGCCGGCTGTGCTTCACCGCCGCCTCGATGAAACCCGCGAACAACGGATGCGGGTCGAAGGGCTTCGACTTGAGCTCCGGATGGAATTGCACGCCAATGAACCACGGATGGTCCGGTCTTTCAACGATTTCGGGCAGCATGCCGTCGGGCGACATGCCCGAGAAGACCAGCCCACCCGATTCAAGCCGGTCGCGGTACGCGCCGTTGACCTCGTAGCGATGGCGATGGCGCTCGCTGATCTCGTTCGCGCCGTAAACCGCCGCGACATGGCTGTTCGGCGAGAGTTTCGCCTCATAGGCGCCCAGCCGCATCGTCCCGCCGAGGTCGGTGTCGGCGCCGCGCTGCTGCAGCCCCTCGGCGCTCATCCATTCGGTGATCATGCCCACGACCGGCTCGTCGGTCTTGCCGAATTCGGTGCTCGACGCGTCCGCAATCCCGCTGGTGTTCCGCGCCCCCTCGATGCACGCCATCTGCATGCCGAGGCAGATGCCGAAGAAGGGCACATTACGCTCGCGCGCGAAGCGCACGCTCGAAATCTTGCCCTCGGACCCGCGCTCGCCGAAGCCGCCGGGGACGAGGATGCCGTGCAGCGGCTCGAGCTTCTCAGCTAGATTGCCGTCTTCCTCGAACATCTCGGCGTCGAGCCAGCGGATGTTGACCTTGACCCGGTTCGCCATGCCGCCGTGCACCAGCGCTTCGTTCAGGCTCTTATAGGCATCGGGCAGCGAGACATATTTGCCGACGACGCCGATCGTGACCTCGCCCTCGGGATGCTGCTTGCGGTCCATGATGTCGTACCAGCGCGACAGGTCGGGCTCGGGCGCGTCGTGGATGCCGAAGGCGCGCAGCACTTCGCCGTCGAGCCCCTCGCCATGATATTGCACCGGCACCGAATAGATCGAATCGGCGTCGAGCGCGGGAATCACCGCTTCCTTCCGCACGTTGCAGAATTGCGCGATCTTCGCGCGCTCGCCCTCGGGCAGCGGCTTTTCGCAGCGGCAGAGCAGGATATCGGGCTGGACGCCGAGCGAGGCGAGTTCACGCACACTATGCTGCGTCGGCTTGGTCTTCAGCTCGCCCGCGGCGGCGATATACGGCACCAGCGTGACATGCACCGACAGCGTTTTGTCGCGCCCCTCTTCGTTGCGCAGCTGGCGGATCGCCTCGATGAACGGCAGCGATTCGATATCGCCGACGGTGCCGCCGATCTCGCACAGCACGAAGTCGAGATCGTCGATGTCGGTGCGCGCAAAGGCCTTGATCGCGTCGGTGACGTGCGGGACGACCTGCACCGTCGCGCCGAGGTAATCGCCGCGGCGTTCCTTGGTGATGATCTGCTGATAGATGCGGCCCGAGGTGACGTTATCGCTCTGCCGCGCCGCGACGCCGGTGAAGCGCTCATAATGGCCGAGGTCGAGGTCGGTCTCCGCCCCGTCGTCGGTCACATAGACCTCGCCGTGCTGATAGGGCGACATCGTGCCCGGATCGACGTTGAGATAGGGATCGAACTTCCGGATGCGGACGCGATAGCCACGCGCTTGCAGCAAGGCGGCGAGGCTAGCCGCCATCAAACCTTTGCCAAGCGAGGAGACCACGCCGCCGGTGATAAAAATGAACCGCGCCATGGGAGGAAAGACTTACTCAACAGGAGGGGGACGGCGCAAGCCGTCGAATCGCGCGACGCGGAAATAATTCCGCCGCCTGCGAATGCGAGGAGCGGGAGGAGCGCCGTGCGGCGGCGCCGCTTATTTCTTGGCGGGAGCCGGCGCCTCGGCCGGCGGCGCGCCTGCGGCCGCCGCGGCGGCGAGCGGATCGTCGCTCGGCAGCGCCTGCGGCGCGCCGGTCGCGGGAGCGCCCGTTGCCGGGGCCTGCGCCGGACCGGTCAGCGGCGAAGCGCCGCCCGCAGCCGGAGTGGCCTGGCCGGCCTTCGACAGCGAGGTGTCGATCGTCGAACCGCCCGAACCGCGCACCGACGCCATCGCCGCGAGGATGATCGACAGCGCGACGAACGTAGTGGCAAGCACGGTGGTGGCGCGCGTCATAAAATCGGCCGCGCCGCGCGCCGAAAGCAAACCCGCGGGGCTGCCGCCGACGCCAAGCCCGCCGCCTTCCGACTTCTGCATCAGGATGACCCCGATCATCGCGGCGGCGACGACGGCCTGAAGGACGAGCAGGAAGGTGAAGAGGTTCGACATCGATGGTTCCCGGAAAATTCATGGGGCCGCACCGCGGCCGGTCTGGCGGTGCACATAGAGAGGGCGGGCGATTTCTTCAACCCGCCAAGGATGGCGCGTCACCGCCCCCTCGAAACGACCAGCCCGATGCGCCACCCTTTTGTCCGTTCGTGTCGAGCGAAGTCGAGACACGCGACCGCATGCGCTGCCCAAGCGTATCTCGACTTCGCTCGATACGAACGGGGTTGGGAGCTGCCCTTAAAGCCCTGCCCCCGCCGCCACGATCGGCAGGAACTTCGCCGCGGTCAGGCTCGCGCCGCCGACCAGCGCGCCGTCGACATCGCCCGCATCCAGCAGCTCAGCGGCATTCTCGCCATTGACCGACCCGCCATAGAGCAGGCGCACCGTTTCCGCCCCCGCGCCGATCCGTTCGGCCAGCGCCGCGCGGATCGCGCCGTGCATCGCCGCCACATCTTCGACCGTCGGCACCAGCCCGGTCCCGATCGCCCAGATCGGCTCATAGGCGATCGCCAGCCGCGCGGGGTCGAAGTCCTCCGGCAACGATTCGCGCACCTGCGCCAGCACATAGGAGATCGCGTCGCCCGACTCGCGCACCGCGCGCGGCTCGCCGACGCACAGGATCACGTCCAGCCCCGCCGCCAGCGCCGCCTCGGCCTTGGCCTTCACGTCGGCATCGCGCTCGCCGCACCCTTCGCGCCGCTCGCTATGCCCGACGATCACCAGCGCCGCGCCGGCATCGAGCAGCATCGCAGCAGACACCGATCCGGTATAGGCGCCCGACGCCACGGCGTGGCAGTCCTGTCCGCCGATCGCGGCATCGGGCAGCGCCGCCGCCATCGCGCCGATCAGCGTGAAGGGCGGGCAGATCGCGACGTCGACCGCCGGATGTTCGCCCGCCGCGGCGAAGATCGCCTGCGCTTCGGCCACCGCGTCCGACAGCCCGTTCATCTTCCAGTTGCCGACCACATATTTGCGCCGCGCCATCTTCGCTCCCCTCCAATATCGATACCTGTCGCCGCCCTAGCGGCGCGCGGGCGCCAGTGGCAAGCCGCCTTTCCCGCCTTGATGCCTTCGCCCGTCCCGCCTAAAGCCGCACCGAACCGCGCGTCCGCGCGCCCGCTCGAAAGAATGCCCGCTCGATGATTACCGCGATCCGCAGCCTCTTTTCCTCCACCTTTGGCAAGATTTTCGCCCTCGCCTTCATCGGCCTCATCGGCGTGCTCTTTGCGCTCAGCGACGTCGGCAACACGGGTTTCGGCGGCGGCATGGGCGATACGACCGTCGCCGACGTCGGCGACGAACAGATCGGCCTCGCCGAACTACGCCAAAGCATCAACCAGGCCTATGACCGCGCGCGCCAGCAGCAGCCGGGCCTGACGCGCGAGGCCTTTATCGAGGAGGGCGGCTTCGATCTCGTGCTCGACGACGTGATCCAGGGCGCGGCCTTCCGCCAGTTCGCGCGCGACCTCGGCTTCGGGGTCAGCAAAAGGCTCGTCGACGGCCAGATCGCCGACTCCTTTGCGGGCGTCTCGGGCAGCTTCGACCAGGCGCGCTATAACGCCTATCTGCGCGAGAGCGGGACCAGCGAGGCGCAGCTTCGCCGCCAGATCGAAACGGTGCTGATGATGCAGCAGCTAGCGCTGCCTGCGGGCACCACGCCGCGCACCGGCAGTGCCATGGCCTTCCCCTATGCCGCGCTCCTTGTCGAGGAACGCCGCGGCCAGGCGACCTTCATCCCCGCCAGCAGCTTCGCCCCGTCGAACGATCCGGGCGACGCGGTGCTGCAGCAATATCTCAAGGACAATCGCTCGCGCTTCAGCATCCCCGAGCGCCGGATCCTGCAATATGCAGTGTTCGACCGCACTGTCGCGCCCGTCCCCGCGGTGACCGACAAGGAAATCGCCGACCTCTACAAGGCGAACGCCGCGCGCTTCGCCGCCAGCGAGACGCGCCGCTTCATGCAGGTGATCGCCCCCGACCAGGCTGCGGCCAATGCGATCGCCGCGAAGGTCCGCGGCGGCACCGCGCTCGCCGCCGCGGCGCAGGCCGCCGGGCTCACCGCCGCGCCGTCGGGCGACGTCACCCAGACCGCCTATTCGGGGCTGACCAACGCCGCCGCCGCCAAGGCCGCCTTCGCCGCCAAGCGCGGCGATGTGCTCGGCCCGACGCAGACCGACCTCGGCTGGTCGGTGGCGCAGGTCGATGCGATCACCACCACCGCGGCGAAGACGCTCGAACAGGCGACCCCCGAAATCCGCGCCCAGCTCGAAAAGAACAAGGCCGAAGAGGCGCTGATCACCTATTACAACGCCGTCCAGGACGCCGCGAACGGCGGCGTGTCGATCGAGGAGATCGCTGGCGACCGCAAGCTGACGCTCGTCGAGACTCCCGCGATCCTGCCCAGCGGCCGCGCCCCGGCGCAGCCGACCTATACGCTGCCTGCCGACCTCGCACCGATGATGGCGCAGGCCTTCCAGGGCGCCAGCGAGGGCGAGACGCATCTCGCGCAGCTGGTCGAGAACGAGAAATTCGCGGTCTATGCGGTGAAATCCATCGTCGCCTCGGCGCCCCCGCCCTTCGCGCAGATCCGCGGCGAGCTGCTCGCCGACTGGAAACTGGCACAGGGCCAGAAGATCGCGCGCGACAAGGCGCGCGGCATCGTCAAGGCGGTCGAGGGGAAGGCGAGCTTCGCCGACGCCGTGCGCGCCGCCGGGCCGCAGGTCGGCGCCATCCAGACGATCGGCGGGCGCCGCGGCGAACTCGGCCGGGGTGGCGAGCGCGTTCCCCCCGAGCTCGCCCTGCTCTTCTCGATGGCGCCGAACACGGTCAAGACGCTCGAAATCCCCGGCAACCGCGGCTGGATGGTGCTCCAGCTCGGCGAGGTGAAGCGCCCCGACGCCAAGGAGGTCGATCCGCGGCTCGTGACCGGCCTCTCGCAATCGCTGTCGCAGCAGTTCGGCCCCGAACTCGCCGAACAGCTGATCGCCGAGGCCAAGCGCCGCGTCGGGGTGAAGATCAACCAGAAGCTCGTGAAACAGCTGCGCGACGAACTGACCGGCAAAACCCCGGTCGCGCAATAGGGTGGCGCTCGAAGGCAGGGCTGCGGCGCTCACGGCGCTGGCGCGCGGCGACGGCGCGGTCGTCTGGCAGCGCCTGATCGCCGACGTCGAGACCCCGGTCTCGGCGGCGCTCAAGCTGATCGAGCCGGGTCGCGGCGACTGGGTACTCGAATCCGTCGAAAGCGGCGAGACGCGCGGACGCTACAGCCTGCTCGGGCTCGACCCCGACCTGATGTTCGAGGTGCGCGGCGATACCGCACGGATCAACCGCGACTGGCGGCACGACCGCACGACCTTCGAGCCCGTCGCCGCCCCGGCGCTTCAGGCGCTGCGCGACCTCGTCGCCGAATGCCGTTTCGACGTGCCCGCGTCGCTGCCCAAAGCGCTCGCGACGCTCGTCGGCTTCTTCGCTTATGAGACCATCGGCCTCGTCGAGCGCATCCCGCGCGCGCCGGGCGCAGGGCTCGGCCTGCCCGACATGGTGTTCGTGCGCCCGACGGTGATCCTCGTCTTCGACCGCCTCGCCGACGAGCTCTTCCTGATCGCCCCGATCTGGCCCGACGCCAACGGCGCGATCGACCGGATGATCGACGCCGCGCAGGAGAAGCTCGACGCCATCGCCGCGCGCCTCGCGAGCGCCAACCCGCATGCGGCGCGGGCGACCACGCTGACCGACCCCACCGCCATCACCGCCAATCCCGCGATCACCCCGCAGCATTTCGCCTCGATGGTCGCGACCGCAAAGGACTATATCGCCGCGGGCGACATCTTCCAGGTCGTGCTGTCGCAGCGCTTCTCGACACCCTTCGACCTGCCGCCCTTCGACCTCTATCGCGCGCTCCGCCGCGTGAACCCCTCGCCCTTCCTCTATTTCCTCGACCTGCCCGGCTTCGCGCTGATCGGCTCGTCGCCCGAGATACTGGTGCGCGTGCGCGACGGCGAGATCACGATCCGCCCGATCGCGGGCACACGCCCGCGCGGCCGCACCGGCGCCGAGGATGTCGAGAACCGCGACAGCCTGCTCGCCGACCCCAAGGAACGCGCCGAGCATCTGATGCTGCTCGACCTCGGCCGCAACGACGTCGGCCGCGCCGCCGTCGGTGGCAGCGTCGTGGTGACCGACAGCTACACCGTCGAATATTACAGCCACGTCATGCACATCGTCTCGAACGTCATCGGCCGCATCGCCCCCGACAAGGACGCGATCGACGCGCTGTTCGCGGGCTTCCCCGCGGGCACCGTCAGCGGCGCCCCGAAAGTGCGCGCCTGTCAGATCATCGCCGAACTGGAAGCCGATGCGCGCGGGCCCTATGCCGGCGGCGTCGGCTATTTCGCCCCCGACGGCAATATGGACAGCTGCATCGTGCTCAGGACCGCGATCGTCAAGGACGGCGAAATGCACGTTCAGGCGGGCGCCGGCATCGTCGCCGACAGCGACCCCGCCTACGAACAGCGCGAATGCGAGGCCAAGGCCGGTGCGCTCTTCGCCGCCGCGCGCGAAGCGGTTCGCCTCGCGGGAACCCCCGGCTACGGCCAGTGAAGCGGCTCGCGGCGCTCGTGCTGGGCGCCGCGCTGGTTGCCGGAGCCTGGTTCGCACTCCGCAACGGCGACCGACCCGCCGCGCCCGCGGAGCCGCCCAAGCCCTCGGCCTGCAAGCCCGTCACCTTCGACGGCAAGCGCTTCACCGAGTGCATCGCCGTGCCCGGTCAGCACCGCATATCGACGAAAATCACCGGCAAGAACGGCGTCATCTACCGCGGCTTCGCGGGCCTCGCCGAGGATGTCGATGCAGCGACCGTCGCCTTTGCGGTCAACGGCGGCATGTACGACACCGGCAGCGAACCGATCGGCTATTATGCCGAGAACGGCCAGCGCCTCTATCCGCTCAACACCCGCGACGGCGGCGGCAATTTCTACTTGAAGCCCAACGGCGTGTTCTTCGGCGAGCCCGAAGGCGGCTGGCGGGTGATGATCAGCGACGATTTCGCCGCCAAAATTGCAGAACGTCCCACCTTCGGTACCCAGTCGGGCCCGATGCTGCTCATCGGCGGCAAGCTTAACCCCCAGATTTCGCCCAGCGGCACTTCGCTCAAGCTCCGCAACGCGGTCGGCGTCGACCCGCAAGGCCGCGCGCATTTCGTCATCTCCGACGAACCCGTGTCCTTCGGCACCCTCGCCGCACTGATGCGCGACCATGCCAAGACAAGCGACGCGCTGTTCCTCGACGGCACCGTCTCGGCGCTCTGGGATCCGGCAAGCGGCCGCATGGACGGCCGCTACCCGCTCGGCCCGCTGATCCTTGTCACTCATCGCTCCCCGGACTAGCCTCGCCCCATGCTGAAATATATCGCCCACCTCGCCCTGCTCCTCGCAGCCGCCACTCCCGCTCACGCCCAGGTCGAAAGCGCCACCGAAGCCGACGCGATCCTCAAGGATTTCACCTTCGCCACCGGCGAGAAATTACCCGAGCTCAAACTCCACTACACCACGCTCGGCACGCCGCAGCGCGACAAGGCGGGCAATGTCACCAACGCGGTGATGATCCTCCACGGCACCGGCGGCACCGGGAAGCAATTCTTCCAGCCGCAATTCGCCAACGAGCTCTACGGCCCCGGCCAGCCGCTCGACACGTCGAAATATTACCTCATCCTGCCCGACAATATCGGCCACGGCGGCTCGTCAAAGCCCAGCGACGGGCTGCGCATGAAATTCCCGAAATATGACTATGCCGACATGGTCGCCGCGCAGCATCACCTGCTCACCAAGAAGCTGGGGGTGAACAAGCTAAAGCTCATCCTCGGCACCTCGATGGGCTGCATGCACGCCTTCGTCTGGGGCGAGGCCTACCCCGGCTTCGCCGAGCGCCTCGCGCCCTTCGCCTGCCTGCCGGTCGAGATTGCGGGGCAGAACCGGATGTGGCGCACGCTGTCGATCGACGCGATCAAGGCCGATCAGACGTGGAACGACGGCAATTACAGCCAGCCCCCCACCGCGGGCCTGCGCACCGCGGCCTCGCTCAGCATGATCGCGGGCGCCAATCCCTACGCGCTGCAGGCACAATATCCGACCCGCGAAGCCGCCGAAAAATACAAGGATGAGGCCTTCGCGCGGATTTATGGCCGCAATGACGCCAACGACACGATCTACCAGCTCGAAAGCTCGCGCACCTACAATCCCTGGGCGGACCTCGAAAAGATCGCCGTCCCCGTGCTCTGGATCAACAGCGCCGACGATTTCATCAATCCGCCGCTCTATGGCATCACCGAAAAAGCCGCCCCGCGCATGAAGCGCGCGAAGTTCATCCTCATCCCCGCGAGCCCCGAGACCAAGGGTCACAGCACGCACACCTGGGCGAAATTCTGGAAGGACGACCTCGCGAAACTGATGGCGGAGTAGCTGCTAATCCTCCCTGTGGCGAAGCCATGGGGAGGGGGACCGCCCGAAGGGTGGTGGGGGGGCGGCCATGGTAGCGCCAAAGCCCCTCCGTCAGCGCTTCGCGCTGCCACCTTCCCATCGCTTCGCGACAGGGAGGATCAAAGGCCCCCAACCCCTGCTCCCCGCCGCAATACGACTTATTGCTTCACTCGCGCGGCTTCCCGCATTACGGCCCCACCCCATGATCCTCGTCATCGACAATTACGACAGCTTCACCTTCAACCTCGTTCATTATCTGATCGAGCTGGGCGCCGACGTCCGCGTCGAACGCAACGACGCGCTGACCGCCACAGAGGCGCTCGCGACCGGGGCCGAGGCGATCCTCATCTCGCCCGGCCCCTGCACCCCCAATGAGGCGGGGATCAGCCTCGACCTCGTCGCCGCCTGCGCCGATGCCGCGCGGCCGCTGCTCGGTGTGTGCCTCGGCCACCAGGCGATCGGCCAGCATTTCGGCGGCACCGTCCAGCGCGGCCATCTGATGCACGGCAAGACCTCGCCCGTCTGCCACGACGGCAGCGGGCTGTTCGCCGGCCTGCCTTCGCCGCTGACCGCGACGCGCTACCACAGCCTCGAGGTCGTCGACATTCCGCCGAGCCTGCTGATCAACGCGACCAGCGACGACGGCGCGGTGATGGGTTTCCGCCACGCCGACCTCCCGATCCACGGCGTCCAGTTCCACCCCGAAAGCATCGCCACCGAACATGGCCATGCGATGCTCGCGAACTTCATGGCGAGCGCGGGCCTGCCGGTACAAGAACGCCAGGCGGCATGAGCCGCTTCGGCCCCTTCCCCGATCCTGCGCAATTGCTGGATCATGACGAGGCAGCACATGCCTTTGCGACGATGCTCGACGGCGGCGGCAGCGACGACGATGTCGCGGGCTTCCTGACCGCGCTCTCCGACCGCGGCGAGACGATGGTCGAGATCGCCGCCGCGGCGCAGGCGATGCGCGACCGGCTGATCGCGATCAAGGCGCCCGCGGGCGCGATCGACGTCTGCGGCACCGGCGGCGACGGCCATCATACATTGAACGTCTCGACCGCGGTCGCGATTGTCGTGGCGGCGTGCGAAGTTCCCGTCGCAAAGCACGGAAATCGCGCCGCTTCGTCCAAATCGGGCGCCGCCGACACGCTCGAAGCGCTCGGCCTCGACATGGACCGCGCCGACCGCATGGCCGAAGCGCAGCTCGCCGACCTCGGCATCAGCTTCCTTTTCGCCGGCACGCGCCACCCGGCGATGAAGCGCATCATGCCGATCCGCCGCGCGATCGGCCGCCGCACCATCTTCAACCTGATGGGCCCGCTCGCCAACCCCGCGCGCGTTACGCGCCAGCTCGTCGGCATCGCGCGCCCCGCCTATGTCGCGGTCTATGCCGAGGCGCTGCACCGGCTCGGCACCGAGCATTCGCGCGTGATTTCGGGCGACGAAGGCCTCGACGAACTGTCGCTCGCGGGCGGCAACGAGGTCGCGGTGGTGACCCCCGGGGGTGTCGTCATGCAGCGCAGCCACGCCGCCGACGCCGGCCTGCCGACGCGCCCGCTCGCAGACCTGCGCGGCGGCGACGCCGAATTCAACGCCAAGGCCCTCCGCGCGCTGCTCCAGGGCGAGCGCGGCGCCTATCGCGACGCGGTGCTCTACAACGCCGCCGAAGCCCTCCTCGTCGCGGGTGCGGTCGAAACGCGCGCCGAGGGCGCCGAGGAAGCCGCCGAAGCCATCGACAAGGGCCTGGCCAACACGTTGCTCGACTGCTGGATCGCGTACAAATGAATAAGCTCACCCAAATCCTTACAACCAAGGCCGAAGAAGTCGCCGAACGCCGCCAGTCGCGCAGCATCGCCGATCTCGACGCGATCGACGCCGGCCCCGTGCGCGGTTTCCACAAGGCGTTGCAGGCGAAAATCGACGCGGGCAAATTCGCGCTGATCGCCGAAATCAAGAAAGCTTCGCCCTCCAAGGGACTGATTCGCGACGATTTCAACCCCGCCGATCACGCCCGCGCCTACGAAGCCGGCGGCGCCGCCTGCCTGTCGGTCCTCACCGACGCGCCTTATTTTCAGGGCCATGAAGAATATCTGATCGCCGCGCGCACGGCCTGCAACCTGCCCGTGCTGCGCAAGGATTTCATGATCGACCCCTGGCAGGTGGCCGAAGCGCGCGCGATCGGCGCCGACGCGATCCTGATCATCGTCGCCGCGCTCGAAGACGGCACCATGCGCGAGATCGAAGCCGCGGCGTTCGAGCGCGGCATGGACGTCCTCGTCGAAGTCCACGACGAAGCCGAACTCGATCGCGCACTGAACCAGCTTCAGTCGCGCCTGATCGGCGTCAACAACCGCGACCTCAAGACCTTCGAAACCGACCTCGCGGTCACCGAACGCCTCGCGAAACTGGTTCCCGCCGGCACCTTGCTCGTCGGCGAAAGCGGCATCGCCACCCACGCCGACTGCCAGCGCCTGTCGGCGAGCGGCGTGAAAACCTTCCTCGTCGGCGAAAGCCTGATGCGGCAGGCCGACGTGACCGCAGCGACGAAGGCGTTGCTGCAGGACCGCAGCTGATTAGGGCGGTCAGCCGGCAGTCAGCCTCCGGCGCAGATCCCGCATCAAAACATCCCGAGGCTATGCAGCCATTGCTCGACCTGCCCTGGCCATTCGGTGGTGATCGGATCGGCGGTCGGCCGCATCCCGAAGGCGTGACCGCCCTTCGCGTACAGACGCATATCGACCGGCACCCCCGCGTCGTTCAGGGCCAGCGCATAGGCCATCGCCTGCCGGATATCGTCGACGGGATCGTCCATGGCGTGGATGATCAACGTCGGCGGCGCCTTCGCGCTGATCTCGACCCATGGTTGTAGTTCCAGGCTGTTCCCCCCCTTGCTGTTATCCAGCATGCGCGCGGTATAGGCGATGATGGCAAAGTCGGGCCGCGGGGATTGGCCGTCTGCCGCGTCGGCCGGCGGATAGGTGCGCTCCTCGGTGTTGCTCATATTCGCCGCGAGATACGCGCCAGCCGAAAAACCGATGACGCCGATCTTGTTCGGCTCGACGCCGTAGGTCGCGGCCCGCTCCCGCAACAGCCCCATCGCGCGCTGGGCGTCTTCCAGACCCAGGAGGATCTTCGGTCGCTGCTGTTTCCCCTTTTCCTTCGGCCACACTTGCGGCGTCCGGTATTTCAGCAGGGCGCAGGTCATACCCTGCCGAACGACCCACTCGCAAATCTCGGTGCCTTCCAGATCGGTCGCCACTGCGTGGAATCCGCCGCCTGGCAACACCAGCATCGTCGTGCCTCTATTGCGCCCTTTCGGCCGATAGATCGTCATCGTCGGCCGCGTGACATAGCTGGCCCAATGCCACGGCCTGCCGCCGACCAGGGGGGAGCCATTGCCGGTTGCTTCGGGATGATCGCCGGTATCCGGCTTTGCGAGCGGGACGTGCGCAGGCCATAGCGGCACCTGTATGCCGTCGGCTGTCGGTTGCCACACGCCCTCCTTTTCGACTTTCGGAATGTCGATCCTGGCGGGCACCCCGCCGGTCTTGCCCGCCTGCGCACCAGCCGGTCCGGTCAGACAGCTCGCAATCAGGAGCGAGGGAATGACGAAGCGCAAGCGTGACAAACTCATCTCCTGTTTCGAAAGGCGCAAACCGCTGGTCGCACGGTCGAGACTATCCTCGTTGCGGATGCCCGGGCAACGGCCGTCTGCGATTTCTCCACAAGCATGTGGGTCCAATAGTGTGGATGAAGGCGAGGAGGTTGCCGCGGGGCCACGTGCATCCATTCCCCTTGCCTTTCGCTCCCCGCCTTGCTTCGCTCCCCGGCATGACGCTCAAACCGACTCATCTCGACGACAGCGGCGCCGCGCATATGGTCGATGTCGGCGCCAAGCCCGCGACGCAGCGCCGCGCCGTCGCCGCCGGGCGCATCACCATGTCGCCCGAAGCGCTCGAAGCGATCCGCAGCGGCAACGCGCCCAAGGGCGACGTCCTCTCGACCGCGCGTATCGCGGGCATCATGGCCGCCAAGCGCACGTCGGACCTCATCCCGCTCTGCCACCCGCTCGCGCTGAGCAAGGTCGGCGTCGGCTTCGAATGGCTGGGCGACGGGATCGCGGTCACTGCCACCGCCGCGACCACCGGTCCCACCGGGGTCGAGATGGAGGCGCTCACCGCCGCCTCGGTCGCTTTGCTCACGCTCTACGACATGGCCAAGGCGCTCGATCGTGCGATGGTGATCGGCGACATCCGCCTGCTCGAAAAAAGCGGCGGCCGCTCGGGCAACTGGTCCGCAGCATGAGCAAGCTGCTCCCGGTCGAGGAAGCCCAAGCGCGCCTGCTCGCGCTTCGCGCGCCGCTCGCACCGGAAAAAGTCGCTTTTTCCGAAGCGCTTGGCCGCTATCTTTCAGAAGACGTCGTCGCGCGACGCGACCAGCCCGCCGCGCCGCTCTCGGCGATGGACGGTTATGCGATCCGCCACGCCGACCTGCCCGGCCCCTGGGCCGTCGCCGGGGAAGTCGCCGCAGGCGCCATCGCCGCCGCGCCGCTCGGGCCCGGCGAAGCGGTGCGCATCTTCACCGGCGCGCCGCTGCCCGAGGGCGCCGATACCATCCTCATCCAGGAAGATGTCGCGGTCCAGGGCACCACGCTGACGCTGACGGACCCCGGCCCGACGCTCTCCGGCCAGCATGTCCGCGACCGCGCGAGCGATTTTGCCAACGGCGCGACGCTCGTCGCCGCGGGCAGCCGCCTGACCCCCGGTGCGATCGCCGCCGCGATCATGGGCGGCGGAGCACAGCTTGTCGTCGGGGGCCGCCCGCGCGTCGCGATCCTCACCACCGGCGACGAACTGGTCCAGCCGGGCCGCGCGCTCGCCCCCGGCCAGATCCCCGACAGCAACGGCACGATGCTCGGCGCGATGCTCACTGCCGAGCCCGCAGTCGTCGGCCTGCCGCTCCACATCCGCGACGACCGCGATACTTTATCCAAGGTTCTGAAGGATTTGGCGCGACGTCACGACGTCATCGTCACCATCGGCGGCGCCTCGGTCGGCGACCACGACCATGTCCGCGGCGCGCTCGACGATGCCGGCGGCACGCTCGATTTCTGGAAGATCGCGATGCGCCCCGGCAAGCCGCTGATCGCCGGAACGCTCGGCGACGCGCTGCTGCTCGGCCTGCCGGGCAACCCGTCGTCGGCCTTCGTCACCGCGACGCTCTTCCTGATCCCGCTCGTCCGCCATCTCGCGGGCGCCGCCGCGCCGCTCCCCGATATCCGCCACGCGCCGCTGCTCGCCGCCCTCGGCCCCGGGGGCAAGCGTCGCGACTATCTGCGCGCGCGGCTCCAGGACGGCGGCCTCGCGGTCTTCGAAAGTCAGGACAGCGGCCGCACTTTCCCGCTCGCTGCCGCGACCGCGCTCGTCCTGCGCGAGATCGACGCCGCACCGCGCGCCGCCGGAAACATGGCCGCCTATATCGACATCGCTTGACAAGTTCGCATCTGTTCCATTATCGTTCTCCTTATGTCCGAAACCGGCATCATGGAGAACGCCCGATGTTGACCGCCAAGCAGCATGAACTGCTCCACTTCATCCAGCAAAAGCTCGACGCGAGTGGCATCTCGCCCTCGTTCGAGGAGATGAAGGAAGCGCTGGGTCTCAAGTCCAAGTCGGGAATTCACCGCCTCATCAGCGCATTGGAGGAGCGCGGTTTCCTGCGCCGGCTCCCCAATCGTGCCCGCGCACTGGAAGTGGTCAAGCTTCCCGAAGGTGGCAAGGCTCCTGTGCGGGGCGATAGCGACAATGTCGTGCCCCTGCGCAAGCCCGCCCCCGCCATACGCCCGATCGCCGCAAACGACATCGTCGAGGTCCCGCTGCACGGCAAGATCGCCGCCGGCGTGCCGATCGAGGCGTTCGAAGAGCATAATAATCTCGCTGTCCCCGCCGCGCTGCTCGGCGCGGGCGAACATTATGCGCTCGAGGTCTCGGGCGACTCGATGGTCGAGGCGGGCATCTTCGACGGCGACTATGCGCTGATCCAGAAGGTCAGCACCGCGCGCGAGGGCGACATCGTCGTCGCGCTCGTCGACGGACAGGACGCGACGCTCAAATATTTCCGCCGCGAGGGCAAGATGATCCGCCTCGACCCCGCGAACAGCGCCTATGAGCCGCAGCGCTACGAGGCCGAGCGCGTCATGGTGCAGGGGAAATTGTCGGGATTGCTTCGTCGTTACCACTGACCTGCGGCGGGCGGCGCCACGGATGTTCGTCGCCCGCACGTAGACTGGCCGCTGCGCGCGGCGGTTCGCCCAGATAAAGCGCGAGCCCGCCGGTCTGCCCCAGACTGTCGCGGTCGATCGTCAGCCAGCGCCCGACGCATTCGCGCGGCAGCCAGCGATCGCTGATCACGACATCGGCCGCCGCGCACGCCGCGGCCATCTCGCTCCCCTCGATCCGGTCGCGCCCGCGCGCCGCGAGGATCGTCCGCCCACGCTGCGTCCAGCGGCAGAAGTCGCGGTTGCATATCACATGGTCGAGCTCGGCGAGCGCCCCCAGCGGCGCGTCGATCCCCGCCGCCTCGGCCACCGAATCGCGCACATAATCGCCCGCGCGGTCACGCAGCAGCGCATAGCTGCCATCGGGAAGCGCCGCCGCGACATGCTTGCCGTCGCTCGTCACCAGCAGGTCGGGGCGCGGCTGGACGAAGAGCACCGCCATGCCCGCGAGCAACGGCACCGCGCCCCAGCGCCGCCAGCCGGTCTGCCACAACAGCAGCCACAGCCCCCCAAACACCGCGAGCCCGAAGCCCCAGGGCGGAAACACCGGCAGCGTCGCGACCGCCCCCGGTGCATCGGCGACGCTGTGCGCCAGCCAGATCAGCAGCTTCAGCGCCTGCTCGGCTACCCACCAGAAGGGCGCACCGAGCCCCACAGCGTCGAACAGCAAGGCCAGCGCCTCGGCGGGCATGATCACGAAAGTGGTCAGCGGGATCGCGACGACATTGGCGAGCGCGCCGTAAAGTCCCGCCTTGTGGAAGTGGAACAGCGCGATCGGCGCCAGCGCGACCTCGACCACCAGCCCGGTGATCACCAGCCCCACGATCCCGCGCCCCAGCCGCCGCGGCCAGCCCTCCTCGCGCCGCGCCATGAACCGCTGCATCCAGCGCCCCTCGTGCAGCGCGACGATCGCAGTGATCGCCGCGAAGCTCAGCTGGAAGCTCGGCCCCGCCAGCGCCTCGGGCCGCCACAGCAGCACGATCAGCGCCCCCGCCGCGACCAGCCGCAAGGTCAGCGCCTCACGCCCGAGCAGGATCGCCACCAGCACCAGCAGCGCCGCGATAAACGAACGCAAGGTCGGCACCTCGGCTCCCGCGAGCAAGGTATAACCGCCCCCCACCAACGCCGCGCAGGCAGCAGCGAGCGGCAGCAAATAACCGCCGAGCGCGAGCCGACGGCTCAAGCCCAACAGCCGCATCGCGAGCAGCATCGCAAATGTGACCACGGCCGTCACATGCAGCCCGCTGATCGACAGCAGATGCGCGAGCCCGCTCCGTCGCATCGCTTCCTCGTCGGCGGGGTCGATCGCGCCGCGGTCGCCCGCGACCAGCGCCGCGGCGATGCCGCCCGGCGATCCGTCGATCTGCTTATGGATATGGCTGCTCAGCCGCGCGCGCAGCGTCTGCTCGCCCTGTCCCGCCCCCGGCGCACGGCGTATCTCGCCCATCACGGTTCCTACCGCGCCCAGCCGATCGAACCAGGCGCGCTGGGCAAAATCATAGCCGCCGGGCAGGCTCGCCGCCGGCGGCGGCATCAGCCGCACGCGCAGCCCGACCGCCTCGCCCGGCGCGATCCCGTCGCCTTGCACCCCGTCGGCGGTCAGCCGCACCCGCGGCGGCAGGTCGGGGCGGCCGTGCGGACGCAGGATCAGCCGCACCTGGCCCTTCGCCGGTAGCGGCTCGACACTCTCGACCACCCCTGAAAATTGCGTCACCACGGGCGCCGCGAGCACCGGCGCTTCGACCCACAGCGCGCGGCCCCAGATCAGCAGCATCCCCGCCGCCGCGACCGCGCTGCCGAGGACCAGCATCCGCCCCGCGCGCCGCTGCCACCCGGCGAGCAGTCCGACGAGCGCCAGCGCCGCAAGCGCCAGCAACAGCCCGATCCAGTGCATTTTTGTCGGCAAGGCGAACCAGGCCGCGATCCCCGCTCCCAGCATGACCGGCAGCCACAGCGCGATCCGCTCGCGCTCGGCGTCGAGCCGCGCCTCGATGCTTTCGGACAGCCGCCGCATCGCCGCCGCGACCGCCGGACCAATGGGCGTTTGAAGCGGCCTTGTCGCCATGCTAGGGGCACCCCCGAACCCCGCCCCCGGACCTTCGCCGGGACCGGCAAAGTGAGTGAAAGAGGCCGTGGTGGCAACCGAAAATCAAGCAATTCCATCCGAAGCGACCGGCGCCGACGTGGTCACGCGCTTCGCCCCGTCGCCCACGGGTTTCCTGCATATCGGCGGCGCGCGCACCGCGCTGTTCAACTGGCTGTTCGCGCGCCACCATGGCGGCAAGTTCCTGCTGCGCATCGAGGATACCGACCGCGCGCGTTCGACCGACACCGCCATCGACGCGATCCTCGACGGCATGCAGTGGCTCGACCTCGATTGGGACGGCGAGACCGTGTTCCAGTTCGCGCGCGCCGACCGCCACGCCGAAGTCGCGCACGAACTGCTCGCCAAGGGCGCCGCCTATCACTGCTACCTGACGCAGGACGAACTCGCCGCGATGCGCGCCGAGGCGCAGGAAAAGCGCCTGCCCTTCCGCGTCCGCAGCCCGTGGCGCGATCGCGACGACGGCGACCCGTCGGTCCCGCACGTCGTGCGCCTGCGCGCGCCGCAGGACGGTGCCGAAACGATCCACGACAAGGTGCAGGGCGAGGTCACCGTCCAGAACGCCGAGCTCGACGACTTCGTCCTGCTGCGCAGCGACGGCACGCCAACCTATATGCTGAGCGTGGTCGTCGACGACAACGACATGGGCGTCACCCACGTGATCCGCGGCGACGACCATCTCAACAACGCCTTCCGTCAATTGGCCCTCATCGACGCGATGGGCTGGCGGCGCCCGGTCTATGCGCACGTCCCGCTGATCCACGGCGCCGACGGCGCCAAATTGTCGAAGCGCCACGGCGCGCTCGGGGTCGAGGCCTATCGCGACGAAATGGGCTATCTGCCCGAGGCGGTGAACAATTATCTCCTCCGCCTCGGCTGGGGGCATGGCGACGACGAGATCATCAGCCGCGAACAGGCGACCGAGTGGTTCGACTTGGACCATGTCGGCCGCTCGCCCTCGCGCTTCGATTTCAAGAAGCTCGAAAATCTTAACGGCCATTATCTCCGCGAAGCCGACGACACCCGCCTCGCCGCGCTCGTCGCGCCGATGACGGGGAAGCTTCTCGGCCGCGACCTGACCGCCGCCGAGCAGGATCTTCTGGCGCAGGCGATGCCCGCGCTCAAGCCGCGCGCCAAGACGCTGCACGAGATCGCCGACGGTGCGACCTTCCTCTTCGTCCCCGAACCGCTGGCGATGGACGACAAGGCCGCGGCGGTGCTAAGGGACACGCCGGAGGGGATGCTCGCATCGATCGCCGATCGTTTGCGCGCGCTGCCGACATGGTCGCAAGAATTGGTGGAGGCCGCGGTTCGCGAGGAAAGCGAAGCGGCCGGCGTCGGGCTGGGGAAACTGGCCCAGCCGCTGCGGGCGGCCCTTACCGGGCGCACCGTATCGCCGGGTATTTTCGACGTGCTTCTGCTGCTGGGCCGCGATGCCAGCCTGGCGCGACTTGACGCAGCGCACAATAATCCGGCAGGGGCGTAGCCACCGCAACTCTCCCGCCGCAAGATCAGGGGAATGACATGACCGAAACTGCGAAAATCACCCTGGGCGACACGACCGTCGACAATCCGGTGCTCAAAGGCACCGTCGGCCCCGACGTCGTCGATATCCGCAAATTTTACGCCCAGACCGGCGCCTTCACCTACGACCCCGGCTTCACCTCGACGGCGAGCTGCGAATCGGAGATCACCTATATCGACGGCGACGAGGGCGTCCTCCTCCACCGCGGTTACCCGATCGGCGAGCTGGCCGAACATTCGAGCTTCATGGAGGTCTGCTACCTCCTCCTCAACGGCGAACTGCCGAGCGCCGACGAACTCGCCGACTTCGACAATACAATCACCCGCCACACGATGCTGCACGAGCAGCTCGCGACCTTCTACCGCGGCTTCCGCCGCGACGCGCATCCGATGGCGGTGATGTGCGGCGTCGTCGGCGCGCTCAGCGCCTTCTACCATGACTCGACCGAGATCCACGATCCGCGCCAGCGCATGATCGCCAGCCACCGGCTGATCGCGAAGATGCCGACGATCGCGGCAATGGCGTATAAATATTCGGTCGGCCAGCCCTTCGTCTATCCGCGCAACGACCTCTCCTACACCGGCAATTTCCTGCGCATGACCTTCGGCGTGCCGGCCGAGGAATATGTTGTGAACCCCGTGGTCGAGCGCGCGCTCGACCGCATCTTCATCCTCCACGCCGATCACGAGCAGAATGCGTCGACCTCGACCGTCCGCCTCGCGGGCTCGTCGGGCGCCAATCCCTTCGCGTGCATCGCCGCGGGCATCGCCTGCCTGTGGGGTCCCGCGCACGGGGGAGCCAACGAAGCCGCGCTCAACATGCTGCGCGAAATCGGCCGTCCCGAACGCATCCCCGAATATATCGCGCGCGCCAAGGACAAGGACGATCCGTTCCGCCTGATGGGCTTCGGCCACCGCGTGTACAAGAATTACGACCCGCGCGCGACGGTAATGCAGAAGACCGTGCGCGAGGTGTTCGAAGCGCTCAAGGTCAACGACCCGGTGTTCGAGGTCGCGCTGCAGCTCGAGGAAATGGCGCTGAACGACCCCTATTTCGTCGAGAAGAAGCTGTTCCCGAACGTCGATTTCTATTCGGGCGTGATCCTGTCGGCGATCGGCTTCCCGACGACGATGTTCACCGCGCTCTTCGCCCTCGCCCGCACCGTCGGCTGGGTCGCGCAGTGGAACGAGATGATCTCCGACCCCGCGCAGAAGATCGGCCGACCGCGCCAGCTCTATACGGGCCCGACGCAGCGCGCCTATGTGCCGGTGGACAAGCGCTAAACGCTAGTTGCACGGGAATTTCGAACGGCGGTGCAGGAAACTGCGCCGCCGTTTCGATTCAGGTGTCGCGCGCCGGCAAGCTCAGCGTAAACCGCGCCCCCTGACCCGGCGCGCTGTCCACCGTCAGGTCGCCCTCCATCGCCCGCGCCAGCCGCCGCGCGATATAGAGGCCCAGCCCCGATCCGCCGCTGTCGGTGCGGCCCAGCCGCTCGAATTTCTCGAACACCACCGCCTGCTGCGCGGCATCGATCCCCTGCCCCTGGTCGGCGACGGTGACCGTCGCGCGGTCGCCATCGCGGTCGAGGCGGATCCAGATCATCGAATCCTCGGGCGAATAGCGGATCGCATTGCCGAGCAGATTGAGCAGCACCTGCAACACGCGGCGGAACTCGCCCGTCGCGGGCATCTTGTCGTCGACCGGCGGCGCGTCGATGCGGATGCCCTTTTCCTCGGCCTTCATCCCGAGCAGGCCCACCGCGCGCCGCGCGAGGTCGCCGAGGTCGATCTCGTCGCGCGCCGCCTTGAACCCGGGCCGCTCGATATTCTGGAGGTCGGCCAAATCGTCGACCAGCCCCAACAGGTGCCGCCCGGCATGCGCGATATCGCCGGCGTAGCGCGCATAATCGGCGCGGATCGGTCCGTCGAACTGGCCCGAGATCGTCTCGGCGGTTGCGGTGATACGTGCCAGCGGGCCGCGCAACGCACCGTCGATCCGCCGCCCAAAGGCGGGATCGGACAGCGGCAGCGAGCCGAAGGCGGGATCGGTAAGGGCCGCAGGGGCCGACGTCGGCTGGGGCGCGTCGTCGGGCAGCACGGTGCCGCGAAAGCCCGTGAAGCCCCCGGTCGCGTCGAACAGGGGCTCAGCGGCCAGCGTCATCGCCATCCGCCCGCCCTTGCCGTCGTCGGTGCGCACCAGCTGCCCGGCGAAGCGCGCCTGCCGCGCCAGCGCGCGCAGCACCGCAAAATGCCCATCGGCGTCGGGCTGCAATTCGAAAAGCTCGGACAGCGACCGCCCCTCCCACTCGGCCGGGACGGGGTCGGCCTCGGCGCCGGCGATCAGCGCGATCAACCGCAGCTGGACGTCGCTTTCCCACATCCACGCGCGCGGCGAAACCGCCGCGGCCTCGGTCACCGGCGGAATCTGCGACTGCATCACCGGCCGCGTGCGCCAGTCGCTGATCTCCAGCGTCGCACCCTCGGCATCGGGCAGGATGCGCACCAGCGCATGGATGTCGCTATGGTCGTCGGCCGCGATCAAAGGCCGGCTGATCTCGCGCTGCAACCGTTGCGCCAGCGCGACGAGCCGCGCCAAATTGGGCAGCGCCAGCGGCCTGCCTTCGCCGCCGCCCGCGCGCTGCTGCAGCCGCAGCAACGGCGCGTCGCCGCTGACGAGGTTGCCGCCGCGGTCGATGCGGCCGCGAATGACGCGCTCCGCCATCATGCCGCGCCTTCCGTTTCGCCGAACCGCGCCGCGCGCGCCTGCAATGCCGCGGTATAATCGTCGGGCGCGGCGCTCGCGACGGCGCGCCCCGGCAGCATCACCAGCGATCCCTCGAGCGACACCAGCGCCGCCTGGTCGCGCAGCAACGGCGCGAGCATCGGCGCCAGCTGCGCGGGTTCGGCGGTTATCAGTGCCAGCGCCATCGCGTCGTAGCGATATTTGTGCGTCGCCGCGGCAAGCGCGATGAAGCTCGCCCAGTCATGGCGCGCAATCGCCGCCGCCGCGCTGTCGGCGAGCGTTCCTGCGTCCGACAGTGCCGCATGATAATCGGCCGCGGCGCGGTCGATCCCGCGTTCGGGGCGGTGCTGCGCCAGCGCGCCGCGCACGGCTTCGCCCAGCCGCGCGGCTTCCGCACTATCCTTGCCCGCCTGGACCAAAGCCCAGGCCGCGATGTCGAGCAGCAGCGCGCGAAGCAGGTCGAGGTCCATATCGTCGATCGCGATGCGCGGGTGCCCCAGCGCGTCGAAACGCCGCCGGTCGGCGATCTGCAACGCCAGATAGGCGCGGTCGATCGCCGACGGCGGATCTTCGGCTGCAACCGGTACGTCGATCGCGGCGTCGGAGGAGATCACGCGCGGCGGCGGCGCCTCGCCGACGTCCTGCACCGGCTGGTTCCGCCAGCGATGCTCCTCGGCGCGCGCGAAGCACAGGCTCGAAAGCTGAGCCGCACCAGGAAGGCCCTGCGCCGCCCAATCGTCCCACAAGGCGCGCGAATCGACCGCGCCGCCCAGCAGGCGGGCGACGCTCTCGACCAGCCGCCGCGCGATCCCGAGGACCAGCGCGCGCTGCTCCTCGGACAATCGCGTCGCCGCGGGCGCGGCGAGGAAAGCCGCGCTTTCCTTCAGGCGCGCCGACAGCGCCGGATTCACCGACGCCAGCTGCGAAAAGAGAGGGGTCTCAGCCATCTTCACTCGCGCATAGCAGCTTGGCGTTAATGCCGACTAAACCTTGATCGCGGCGATTGGTCAGCCCTCGGGCCGCCGCGCGAGGCGCACCCACAGCAATATCTGGAACAGCGCGAGCAGCGGCAAGATCGCGAACATCAGGGGCGCGAAGCCGAAAATCAGCGCCGGGGCCAACATCATCCACGCCTGGTCGGCGTCGGGCAGCAGCCAGTGGAAACGCCGCCGTTCGCCTGAATCCTCGTACAGCCAGCGTGCGAGCAGGATCGCCGCGGCCAGGCACGGGGCCAGCGCCGCCTCCGAAAAGGGCGGCATGTCGTGACGTACGCCGCCGAGCGCGACGAGCCACGGAAAGAGCGCGAGCAGCAGCCAGGCGAAGCTGCGGATCAGGTGGCGCACCCGGTCCTGCGTCGCGCTTTCGGCGCGGAACGCCGCGACGAAGCGCATCGCCGCGAGGCCGAAGCCGCCGAGGATCGCGACCAGCGCCCCCGCCGCGGCCAGCCCGTTCGCCGCCAGCGCCGCGACCGCGATCCACAGCAGGCCGGTGACATAGGGCAGGTAGCGCGCGGTCGCCGACGACTTCACCAGCAACGGGCCCAAGAGCCGCACCACGGGCATCATGATCGCCGACCGACCGAGCCCCATGCCGCCATATTCGACGCGCTGCAGGCTCGATTGCTCGATCAGCGCCGCGGTCGGGCGATCGATGACGATCGCGATCTCGCCCTGCTCGAACAGCGCGGGCTCGCAATAGAGCCGCCGCGCGCCCGCCTGCACCGCCATGCGCAGCAAGGTCAGGATCATGTCCCACTCGCCCGGCATCTCGGCGAGTTCGCGCACCATATGGTCCGAAATGCTGGCGAGCCCGCCCCAGCGGCGTGTCGCGTCGATGCGCTCGAAACCCTGCGTCAGCACCGTATCACCGGTGACCAGGATCGCGGGCGATCCCGGCTTGGCGATCGCCGCATAGTGCGTGCCTCCCGCACGTAGCCCGTCGGCAACGAGGATGATCCGGTCGTCGCCCTCGACCAGCGCCAGCAGGTCGCTCGCCTCGCGCACCGCGGTCACCTTCATGCCGCGGCGGCGAATACGGTCGCAGGTCGCGATAAGGTCGGCGGGCACCGCAGCGACCGCGACAGCAATATGCGTGACACCGGCATCGGCGAGCCGCGCCGCCTGCCGCTCGATCAGCGTTTCGCCCGCGACGGTGACGAGCGCGCGCAGCCCTCCGTCGGGCACATGCTCACTCGCGCCGATCAGCGCGATCAGGGCCATTGGCGGACGCGAGATTGAATATGGATCACAGCCTGTCCCTCTTATGGCGTCGCCGACGATTGGCAAGCCTGCCTTGCCGCGACGGCGAGGTCGATGATAGAGGGCCGGACATGAGCAATAGCAGGTCGGTCGTGGTCATTGGCGCTTCCGGCGGGATCGGCGGCGCTTTGCGCGATGCGCTGGCGCGTGCGCGGCGCCATGACGTCATCTTTGGATTTGGCCGGTCGCTCGCCGCGCCGATGACCCTCGATATTACCGAGGAGGCATCGGTGGCCGCCTCCGCCGCGCTGGTCCGCAACAGCGGCGCCGTTCCGCAGATGGTGTTCGTCGCGAGCGGCGTGCTTCACGATAGCCGGCATGGTCCAGAAAAAAAGCTGGACGACATCGATCCGGGTTGGATGGCGCATAATTTTGCCGTGAACGCGATCGGCCCTGCGCTGGTGGCGAAGCATTTTCTGCCGATCATGCCGCGCTCGGGACGAACCGTCCTTGCGATCCTGTCGGCGCGGGTCGGCAGCATCGGCGACAATCGATCGGGCGGCTGGCACAGCTACCGCGCGTCGAAGGCGGCGCTCCACCAACTGGTCCGCACGCTTTCCATCGCCGAGGCACGGCGCAATCCCGAGGCGCTGGTGATCGCGCTTCATCCGGGCACCGTGGATACCGGCTTGTCGGCGCCGTTTCAGCGATCGCTTCCGGCCGGCCAGCTCAC
The DNA here is from genome assembly GCF_001984035.1 of Sphingopyxis sp. QXT-31. NCBI lineage: Bacteria > Pseudomonadati > Pseudomonadota > Alphaproteobacteria > Sphingomonadales > Sphingopyxidaceae > Sphingopyxis > Sphingopyxis sp. QXT-31. Next base: position 1,602,242 of record NZ_CP019449.1, read on the forward strand.
CAGCCCGGCCGACGCCGCCGCGCATCTGCTGCGCGTGATCGACCAGCTGACGCCGCCGCAAACCGGCCGAATTTTTGCATGGGACGGAAGCGAAATTATCCCCTGAAAAGCGCGCGAAACACTGGCATTGCCGGGCGCCTTGGGCTAGACGAAACCCACCTCCCGAAAAGCAGAAAAAAGGCCGGGTCTTGACCGAAGAAAATACGCCTACGCCGACGCCCGACGACGGCATTTCGCCGATCAACATCGTCGACGAGATGAAGACGTCCTACCTCGATTACGCGATGAGCGTGATCGTCAGCCGCGCGCTCCCCGACGTGCGCGACGGCCTGAAGCCGGTGCACCGCCGCATCCTCTATTCGGCCTATGAAAGCGGTTATGTCGCCGGCAAGCCCTATCGCAAATCGGCGCGCATCGTCGGCGACGTCATGGGTAAATATCACCCGCACGGCGACAGTTCGATCTACGACGCGCTCGCCCGCATGACGCAGGACTGGTCGATGAGCGTCCCGCTGATCGACGGCCAGGGCAATTTCGGTTCGATGGATCCCGATCCGCCGGCGGCGATGCGCTACACCGAATCGCGCCTCGCCAAGGTCGCGATCACCCTGCTCGACGACCTCGACAAGGATACCGTCGATTTCCAGCCGAACTATGACGGGTCGGAAAGCGAACCGACCGTCCTGCCCGCGCGCTATCCCAATCTGATCGTCAATGGCGCCGGCGGCATCGCGGTCGGCATGGCGACCAACATCCCGCCGCATAACCTCGGCGAAATCATCGACGCGACCCTTGCGATGATCGATCGCCAGCTCGCGGGCGGAGAAGCGCTGACGCTCGAGGAACTGATGGCGATCGTCCCCGGTCCCGACTTCCCGACCGGCGCAATGATGCTGGGCCAGGGCGGTGCGCGCAATGCCTATTCGACCGGCCGCGGTTCGATCATGATGCGTTCGACGCATGTGATCGAGGAAGGCAGGAACGACCGCCAATCGATTGTTCTGACGTCGATTCCCTTCCAGGTCGGCAAGTCCGGCCTGGTCGAGAAGATCGCCGAGGCGGCGCGCGACAAGCGCATCGAGGGCGTCGCCGACATCCGCGACGAAACCAACCGCGAGGGCGTGCGCGTCGTGATCGAGCTGAAGCGCGATGCGACCGCCGACGTCGTGCTCAACCAGCTCTGGCGCCACACGCCGGCACAGTCGAGCTTCCCCGCGAACATGCTCGCGATCCGCGGCGGCCGCCCCGAGATGATGGGGCTGAAGGACATTCTTTCGGCCTTCATCGAGTTCCGCGAAGAGGTCATCACCCGCCGCTGCAAATATCAGCTCGGCAAGGCGCGCGACCGCGCGCATATCTTGCTCGGCCTCGTCGTCGCGGTCAGCAATCTCGACGAAGTCGTCCGCATCATTCGCGGCTCGAACTCGCCCGCCGCCGCGCGCGAAGCGCTGCTCGCACGCGAATGGCCGATCGGCGAGATTGCGCCCTATATCCGTCTCGTCGAGGCGATCGAGGGCGAGGCCGAGGAAGGCACCTCCTACCGCCTGTCCGAAGTCCAGGTGAAGGCGATCCTCGACCTCCGCCTCCACCGCCTCACCGCGCTCGGCCGCGACGAAATCGGCAAGGAACTCGGGGAGTTGGCGGCCGAGATCGAGGAACTGCTTTCGATCCTCGCCGACCGCGTCAAACTCTATGGCGTGATGCGCGAGGAACTCGTCGCGGTGCGCGACGAGTTCGCCAAGCCGCGCCGCACGATCGTCGCCCCCGCCGCCGACGGCATCGACGACGAGGATCTGATCGAGCGCGAGGAGATGGTCGTGACCGTCACTCTCGACGGCTATATCAAGCGCACGCCGCTCGAGACCTTCCGCGCCCAGCGCCGCGGCGGCAAGGGCCGCGCGGGCATGGCGACCAAGGACGAGGATGTCGTCACCAATTTGTTCGTCACCTCGACGCACACGCCGGTGCTCTTCTTCTCGACCGCGGGCAAGGTCTATCGCATGAAGGTGTGGCGCCTGCCGGAGGGCGGACCCGCGACGCGCGGCCGCCCGATGATCAACCTGCTGCCGCTCGCGACCGGCGAGACGATCTCGACAGTGCTCCCGCTGCCCGAGGACGAGGGCGAATGGGGCGCGCTGCACGTCATGTTTGCAACCGCAAAGGGCAATGTGCGTCGTAACAGCATGGACGCCTTCACCAGCATTCGCACGGCCGGCAAGATCGCGATGAAGTTCGAGGGCGAGGACGAAGACGACCGGCTGATCGGGGTCGCCTTGCTCGACGAAGGCGACGATGTCCTGCTCGCGACGCGCCAGGGCAAGGCGATCCGCTTCGCAGGCAACGAGGTGCGCGAATTCCAGAGCCGCGATTCGACCGGCGTGCGCGGTATGCGGCTTGCGGGCGGCGACGAGGTGATCTCGCTCTCGATCCTGCACAAGGTCGGCACGACCAGCGAAGAGCGCGAGGCTTATCTCCGTGCCGCGCCGTGGAAGGACAATGAGAACGAACCGACGCTGCCCGCCGAGCGGATGGCCGAACTCGCGGCACGCGAGGAGTTCATCCTCACCGTCTGCGCCAATGGCTATGGCAAGCTGTCCTCGGCCTATGAATATCGCCGCACCGGCCGCGGCGGCCAGGGGATCACCAACATCGACAATATCGCGCGCAACGGCCCCGTCGTCGCGAGCTTCCCCGCTACGAAGGTGCACCAGCTGATGCTCGTCACCGACCAGGCGAAGCTCATCCGCATGGGCCTCGATTCGATGCGCGTCATCGGCCGCGGCTCAGCGGGCGTGCGGCTGTTCGACGTCGCCAACGACGAGCATGTCGTCTCGGCGGCGCTGATCGAGGACAGCGACGAGGATGAGGGCGAAGATGCGCCCGAAACCCCGGTGACCGAGGCGCCGTCGGAATGACGGCGCCCACGGCCTTCAAGGTGCTCACCGCACAGCAATGGGCCGATTTCGAACGCGAACGCGTGTTCCGCGGCGCCCCGGTGGATATCGCCGACGGCTATATCCACCTCTCGACCGCCGAACAGCTCGAGGCGACGATCGCCAAATATTTCGCGGGCCATAACGGGCTGATGATCGCCGAGATCGACCTCGCCTGCCTCGGCGACAGCGTCCGCTGGGAACCTGCGCGCGGCGGCGACCTCTTCCCGCACATCTACGCCGAGCTGCCGATGCACGCGGTGATCGGGTTGCAGAAGCGCGACTGAGCGGTTTTCATCGACGCGCGTCCGCCGCCCGTCGCATCTTGCTTCGTGCGCCGAAATTCTCCATCCATTGTCGCGCTTTACCGCGCACAGGGGAGAATATGATGCGCCTGCTTTTGACCGCCGCCCTGCTGGCCTCGACCACCACGCTTCCCGCTTTCGCGCATGACGCGGCCCCCGCCCCCGCGGCGGCGTCGAAGCCCGTTCCCAAGGAAGAATTGCTCAAGCCCCCCGCCGACGCGGCGCATTATGTCGTCGTTTCGGAAGCCGGCAAGCATGGCGACCAGTGGCGCTGGCAGCTTGCCGACGGCCGCACCGCCTATCGCTGGTCGCAGGAACTGCGCGGCTGGATCACCGAGATGGACCAGGTCACCAGCTTCGCCCCCGACGGCACGGTCGCCGCGACCACGGTGCGCGGCGTCACCATCGCGGGCGACGCCGCCGAGGAGTATCGCGTCACCGACGGCCGCGCGACGTGGAAGACCGCGAACGACAGCGGCGAGGCGCCCGCCGGGGGCTGGTATATCCCCGCGGGCGGCGTCGGCATCGCGGGCGCGCCGCTGATCGACGCGCTCGCCGCGGCGGGCGACGCCGGGCTTTCCTTCCTGCCCAGCGGCAAGGGCCGCCTGACGCTCGCGGGCACGCAGACCATCCAGGGGCCGAACGGCCCCAAGACCGTCCAGCTCGCCTTCATGCACGGTATCCTCCCCTCGCCGCTCCCCGTCTGGCTCGACGAGCAGAAGCGCTATTTCGCCGACATCAGCTATATCTCGACGATCCCCGCAGGCTATGAGGGCGCGCTCAAGCAGCTCCGCAACGCGCAGGAAGCCGCGACCGCCGAGGCCGTCGCCGGCGTTGCCAAACGCTTCCTCACCCCCGCCGCCAAGGCCCCGGTGCTGTTCGACAATGTCCAGCTGTTCGACGCCGACAAGGGCGAATTCCTCACCGCCCGCGCCGTGCTGGCAGCGGACGGCAAGATCGCCGCGATCGGCGCCGCGGGCTCGCTCAAGGCCCCCGCGGGCGGGCGCGTCATCGACGGCAAGGGCAAGACGCTCGTCCCCGGCATCTGGGACAGCCACCTCCACATCGGCGACGACTGGGACGTGCTGTCGAACATGGCGAACGGCATCACCAGCTTCCGCAGCCCCGGCACCACCTTCGACCGCGCGGTCGAGGCGACGAAGCGCCGCGCCGACGGCAGCCTGCTGATGGGCGAACCCTTCATCTCGGTCATCATCGACCGGAAGGACCCGCTGGCCGCGCAGGGCGCCGAGGTCGTCAGCAGCGCCGACGAAGCCGTCGCCGCGGTCCGCCGCGTCAAGGATGCGGGCCTCTGGGGCGTCAAATTCTACACCTCGATGAACCCCGCGTGGATCGCCCCCGCCGCCGCCGAGGCGCACCGGCTCGGCCTCCACGTCCACGGCCATGTCCCCGCCACGATGAAGCCCAGCGAGGCGGTCGCCGCGGGCTATGACGAGCTCACCCACCTCAATTTCGTCGTCATGGAATCGATGCCGCGCGAGGTGATCGACAAGGCGAACACGCGCCAGCGAATGGAGGGGCCTGCGCGCTTCTTCAAGGACGTCGACCTCGACGCGCCGCTGATGAAGGGCTTCGTTGCCGACCTCGCCGCGAAAAAGACCATCGTCGACCCGACGATCGTCATCTTCGAAGGCATGCTAACGCAGGACGGCGGCAAGCCCCACCCCGCCTACGCCCCCTATATGGGCATCGTCTCGCCCGTCATCGAACGGTCCGCGTTTACATCCGGCGGCTATCCGCTGGTCGAGGGTTATACGCGCGACGATTACCGCAAGAGCTATGCGAAATTGGTCGACCTTGTCGGCCGCCTGCACAAGGCGGGCGTGCCGATCGTGGCGGGCACCGACGGCTGGGGGATCGAGCTGATCCGCGAGCTCGAAATCTACAAACAGGCGGGCTTCACCCCCGCCGAGGCGATCCAGAGCGCCACCATCCTCCCCGCCCGCGTGGTCGGCGCCGACAAACGCACTGGCTCGATTGCGGTGGGCAAGGAGGCCGATATGGTGCTGGTAGACGGCGACGCATCGACCGACCTCGGCGCGCTGCGGCGTGTGGTGACGGTGGTCAGCGACGGCTATGTGATGGATGCCGATGAGTTGCGCAAGGCGGCGGGATATAGCGGGCGGCCGAAGTAATCCGCGCCAGCGCTTGCGGCGACGTTCAGCCTGCCAATCCGCCGGTCGGATGGACCGCTGCGGCCCCGCCAAGCGTCAAATCCTCGCGCTCGACCTGATAATAGCTGGCGACGCGGTCGGCATAGGCCTGGTCGAAGATCGGCGGATTGGCGGCCCAGCTCGGGCCACCTTCCAACACGCGCCGGTCGATCGTGACGACATAGGCGTCGGACGTCGGTTCGAATGCCAGTAGCGAGAACGGCAGCGGATAATAGGCCTTTCCCATGCCTAGAAACCCACCGATCGACAGGATCGCATAGGCGGTCTGCCCGGTCCGCTTGTTGATCATATAGGCGTATACCGATCCCAGCTTGTCGCCATCGCGCGTCTTGACGGGCATGACATCGACCTTGTTCGATTGAATCAACAGCTGGGTGGGTTCGATTTTTTCGGCCATGGGAGCTCCTCTTCCTCCCCAAAACATCCGAATATGCGGCTGGTTCCGGCTGAGGCGAGAATAGCGCGCGAGGAAGCGAAGCAACGACGAAGGCCGCCGCGCATTGATCCGGAAACAGACAAGGAGTTTCCGACATGCCAGACAGCAAGCCCCTAGCAACGCGCCGCATCCTGATCATGGCCACCGACGGATTCGAGCAATCCGAACTCGAAGTCCCGCTGCGTCGGCTCGATGGGGCGGGCGCCGATGTCGATGTCGCGTCGCTCGAAATGGGTGACATCACCGGATGGGACGAGGACGACTGGGGCGACGAGATCGACGTCGATCTCAAAATTGCCGATGCGAAGGCGTCCGATTACGACGCGCTCGTCCTTCCCGGCGGCCAGATCAACCCCGATCTTCTGCGCGTGGAGGAGAGCGCAGTCGCGCTCATCCGGGATTTTGCCGAAGCCGGGAAGCCGATCGCCGCCATCTGTCACGCGCCCTGGCTGCTAGTCGAAGCCGGCCTCGCGAAGGGACGGCGAATGACCAGCTACAAGTCGATCCGCATCGACGTAGCGAACGCCGGTGCCGAGGTCGTCGATGAGGAGGTGGTCGTCGATGGAAACATCATAACGAGCCGCTGTCCGGACGATCTGCCCGCCTTCTGCGACGCCATTATCGAAGCCGTGACCGAGGCAGCCGTTCCGGCGGAATGACCTTTACCCAGATCCAGCCGTGAAGAGGGGGCGGGCGATGATCAGCGCCGTCTCCCCTTCCACGCGCGTACCGCTGCCATTGTCTTCTCGACATGCGCCTGCGGCTTGTTGTCGGTATAGGCCAGCAAAATCTTGCCGTCGGGGGCGATTAAGTACGACGTGCGGCTCGAGAGCATCGACCCGTCGGGACGCTGCATCGTCGCGTCATACTGCGCTGCGACCTTGGCGCCCGGGTCGGCCGCCACAGCGAATTTGTCGCGGCATTCGGAGCGCGAGAATTCGGCGACGCGGTCGATATTGCCCGCGGTCACCCCGATCACGCGCGCGCCGAGCTGGTTGAACTTGCCATTCGCCTCGGCAAACAGATTCGCTTCGACCGTACAGCCGGGGGTGAAGGCGGCGGGGAAGAAATAGAGCACAACCGGACCACCCCGCAGCGTCGCCTTCAGCGACAGACTGAATTCCTTGCCACCCTGCGCGGCCTTCAGCGTAAAATCGGGCGCCTTGGCCCCCTGCTGCAGCGCGGCGCCCAACGGCGCAGGCAGCACGACCAGCGACAGGCCAAGGCTGAGCGGCAAGGCGAATTTCATCAGGGCTTTCATCGGGCGACCTCCACGACCGGCGGAACCGGACGCCGCCGTGGACAGTCTAGCCGATATTCGCCCGCGTGCCGCAAAAAATCGTCGCACGGCGGCGGCGCTCCAAAGCGGAGCGCCGCCGCCCGCGCAATCTCAGCAGCGACGCCCGCCGCGATCGATCTCGCGCCCGATCAGCGCGCCCGCCGCGCCGCCGATGATCGTCCCCGGCAGCCGGTCGCCATAGCGATCGACCTCGCGGCCGAGTAGCGCGCCTGCGGCGCCGCCGACGATCAGGCCGGTCGTGCCGCTGCCGCGGCGGCAATTATAGCGGCGCTCGCGATAGTCGCGGCGATAATCCCGGCGGTAATCACGCCGATAGTCGCGGCGATAATCGCTGTAGCGGTCGTGGTCGCGGTAATAGCCATGGCGGTGGTGCCGGTCGCGGGCATCGGCCTCGACCGGCAGCGCCGCCACGGCGCTGGCGCCGATCAATGCGGTCAAAGCCAGTTTCTTGAGCAGAAACATTTCTCTTCTCCAGTTTCGCCCCCTCGCGGTCAGAGTAGGAAATGAAAGATGGCGCCTCGCTGAATTGTGCCCGCCCCCAAGCGCCCGGCGCCTCGCTTCGGCGAGCTTTCGGGGCGCCCTGCCGCGCCCGATTGACGCCGCGCGGCAACAGGCGCAGCATCGCGCCATGACCCTGACCATCGTCCCCAGCGGCCAATCATGCGGCGCCCGCGTCACCGGCGTCGACCTGACCCAGCCGCTCGACCCCGCCACCGTCGCCGAAATCCGCGCCGCCTGGCTCGACCATCATGTCCTCGCCTTTTCGGGCCAAGAGATGAGCGACGACGATCTCGAGCGCTTCACCGGCTATTTCGGCGGTTTCGGCGACGATCCCTTCATTAAGCCGATCCCCGGCCGCCAGCATGTCATCGCCGTCCGCCGCCGCCACGACGAGACCGCGCCGCTCTTTGCTGAAAACTGGCACAGCGACTGGAGCTTCCAGGCCCGCCCACCTGCGGGCACCTGCCTGCTCGGCATCACCATCCCGCCGGTCGGCGGCGACACCGAATTTTCGAACCAGCACGCCGCGCTCGATGCGATGCCCAATGCTCTGCGCGCCAAGATCGAGGGCAAACAGGCGATCCACAGCGCGCGCGCGGGCTATGCCCCCTCGGGCATGTATGGTGCGAACGACAAGAACCGCAGCATGGACATTGTCTCGGGCGAGGAAGCACTCGATACCCAGCTCCACCCGATCATCCGCAAGCACCCCGAGACCGGCCGCGAGGGGCTGTTCGGCTGCGCGGGCTATATCATCGGCATCGACGGCATGGACGATGCCGAGGCGATCCCGCTGATCGTCGAGCTGCTCCACTGGCAGGGCCGCGAGGAATTCCGCTACACCCACAAATGGGAGCCCGACATGCTGATCCTGTGGGACAACCGCTCGGTCCTCCACCGCGCGACCGGTGGTTATGACGGGTACGACCGCCTGCTCCACCGCACGACGATCGCGGCTTGGGACGGGGGCTGAGAGACGAATGGCTGCGTTGGGGTGGAAAGCCGCACTCTAAATCTCGTCATGCTGAACTCGTTTCAGCATCCATGGCCTGAACTCTCGTCCGACGCTGCGCCGAAGAAAACGGCAGACCATGGATCCTGAAACAAGTTCAGGATGAGCTACCCTCCCCAACCCGACCAACCGCCCCCTCCATCCGACACCCCGCCGAAACCCGCACCGCGCCCGCGCGTTTCCCCTTCAACCGAAGAAGGAGAAACACCCATGCCGCTCCCCCACGACACGCTCGTCCTCGTCGCCGACGGCCGCAAGGCGCTGTTCTTGCGCAACGAAGGCGACAAGCAGCAGATCGACCTGCGCACCGCGGCGCATGAGGAGCGCGAGGATCGCAAGAACAGCGACATCAAGACCGCCCCCTCGGGCCAGTCCTATGCCCCCGCGGGCACGGGGCTGTCGGGCGGGACGATGGGCGAGCCCGACTTCCACCAGCTCGAGGAAGACCGCTTCGCCAAGGACGTCAGCGCAAAGATCAACGCGATGGCACTCGCGGGCGAATTCGACGACCTCGTCGTCGTCGCCCCCGCGCGCACGATGGGAGAGCTCCGCCAGCATTGGCACAAGGAGACCCAGCGCCGCATCGCCGGCGAGCATGTCAAGGAAATGACCGCGCGCCCGATCGGCGACATCGAGGCCTTATTGATTGGCGAAGCCTAGGCCGCGGCGTCCCGGCTGCGCGCTTCTGCGGATAGGGTGCTCACCACCCCCCAGGCGATCAGCGCCTGTCCGCCGAAATAGAGCGGCCAGACCAGCCACATCGTGACGTCCTTGCTCAGCACGCCGCCCTCGCCCGCGAAGATGAACAGATCGCTAGCGAGGAACAGCATTGCGCCGATCCCGGTGCGATAGCGCGGAAAGCGGCTGGTCCATGCCGCCGCGGCCATCGCGGCGACGAACAGGGAATAGACGGCGGCATGCCACCAGCCCGGCTGCGGGCTCAGCATCCCCCACACGATGACAAGCGTGGCGGGCATGGCGATCCAGCCGAGTAGCCGCTGCGACGACGCCAGCTGCGGCCGCCGGTTCATCAGATAGAGCGCAATCGCGATTAGATGCCCGATCACGAAAGCCACCGCGCCCTTTTCGAGCCCTATGGCGTCGAGCAGATAATCGCCAAGCGCCCCGAACCCCAGTGCCGCCGCAATCAGCCAGCCGTCGCGCCCACGCGCGTTCGCTGCGGCCCAGAGCGCCAGGAAACCCACGCCCGTCGTCTTCCACGCCCAGATCGCGGGCCCGCCGAGCCGCAGGAACACCGCGACGAAAAAGCTGATCCCGCCGGCCAGCGCCAGCCACCACAGCCACCGCGCCCGATCCCAGCCCTTTGTCCCGCTCATCCCGCGCCCCTTTGCATCTTCGCTCCAAGGCGCCTACTGCGCGGCGGACCAACGGCAAGTCAATGATTAGGGCAAAAGTGGCGCACGACATTCACATCATCGGCGGCGGCCTCGCCGGCTCCGAAGCCGCCTGGCAGCTCGCCGAGGCGGGCTATCGCGTCCGCCTGTCCGAGATGCGCGGCGGCGGCGACATGACCCCGGCGCATCAGGGCGACACGCTCGCCGAGATGGTCTGCTCGAACAGCTTCCGCAGCGACGACGGCGACAGCAACGCCGTCGGCCTCCTCCACCGTGAGATGCGCAGCCTCGGCTCGATCATCATGCGCGAGGCCGACGCCACCAAGGTTCCTGCCGGTTCGGCGCTCGCAGTCGACCGCGACCTCTTTTCGGGCGGGGTCACCCGCGCGCTCGAAAACCACCCGAACATCAGCATCGTCCGCGAACGCATCGACACGCTGCCCGCCGAAGGCCTCACTATCGTCGCGACCGGTCCGCTCACCGCCGCATCGCTGGCCGACAGCATCGGCAGCGCAACCGGCAAGGACGCCCTCGCCTTCTTCGATGCCATCGCCCCCATCGTCTACCGCGACAGCATAGACATGGACGTCGCCTGGATGGCGAGCCGCTGGGACAAGGTCGGCCCGATCGGCGACGGCAAGGACTATATCAACTGCCCGATGGACAAGGACCAATATCACGCCTTCGTCCAGGGGCTCGTCGACGGCGACAAGACCGAATTCAAGGAGTGGGAGACGAACACCCCCTATTTCGAAGGCTGCATGCCGATCGAAGTCATGGCCGAACGCGGCCCCGAAACGCTCCGCTTCGGCCCGATGAAGGGCGTCGGCCTCGACAATCCGCGCACCGGACGCTGGCCCTATGCCGTCGTCCAGCTGCGCCAGGACAATGCGCTCGGCACTTTGTGGAACATGGTCGGCTTCCAGACCAAGCTCAAGCACGCCGCCCAAGTCGAGCTGTTCCGCACCATTCCCGGGCTCGAAAAGGCCGAATTCGCGCGCCTCGGCGGCCTCCACCGCAACAGCTTCATCCGCTCGCCCGAACTGCTCGACGGCCAGCTCCGCCTCAAATCGGCGCCGCATATCCGCTTTGCCGGTCAGATCACCGGCTGTGAGGGCTATGTCGAGAGCGCCGCGATCGGCCTCGTCGCCGCGCGCTTCGCCGCCGCCGAGCTCGGCGGCCGCACCCTGCCCCCGCCGCCGCTCGAGACCGCGCTCGGCGCGCTGCTCGGCCATATCACCGGCGGGGCCGACGCGACGAGCTACCAGCCGATGAACGTCAATTTCGGCCTCTTCCCGCCGCTTGCCGAGGATGTGCTCAAGAAGGACCGCAAGCTGGGCTATACGCAGCGCGCGGGGACGAAGCTGGCGGAATGGATGAAGCTCGCCGAGGGCGTCTTAGCCTAGCATTTGCACTTCGCGACCACCGCCCTTTTCAGCGCCGTCGTCGCGAACTCCGCGCGGCTGAGCCCGCCCGACTTGTCCTTGTCCGCCCCCGCGAAGCGCTCGCCCGTCGCCCCGGCCCATTCCTCGAAGGTCAGCAGGTTGTTGCCGTCCTTGTCGAGCTTGCGGAACGCTGCGGTGCGCGTCGACATCATCTCGATCCGGCTTACCACCTCGTTGCGGTCGCGGTCGTAGCGGTTGAAGCGCCGTTCCTCGCGCGAGGCCTCCTTCGCCGCGGGCAAGGCGGGCGGCGCGGGCCCGCGCTTCGGCGCGCCCGCCGCCGCGACGGGAATCGGTCCGGGGTCAGGCGGAGCTTCGGGCAGCACCGCCTCCTCGGCAAGCTGCGTCTGCCCCTTCCACAGGAACACGCCGCCGGTGAGCAGCAGCACGCCGGCCACACCCCCGATCAGGAACCGCGAAACCGCCATCGCCACGCCCTCCGCCCGAATTGCGCAGGCCTATCATGGACATGACCTGTCCGGCAACCGGATGCACCGCACATCGGACCGATCAAATAATCGAACGACTTGTTCAAATTCGCGTGCGTCATAGCTATATCCGATCAATGCAAAATTACCTGCCCTCGCTCAAACAGATGCAATATCTCGTGGCGCTGCACGAGCATGGCCATTTCGGCCGCGCCGCCGACGCGTGCAACGTCACCCAGTCGACGCTGTCGGCGGGCATCCGCGAGCTTGAGACCCTGCTTGGCCAGACGCTCGTCGAACGCACGCGCCGCGTTGTGCGCTTCACCACGCTCGGCAATGCGATCGTCGCCAAGGCGCACCGCGTGCTGCGCGAGGCCGAGGAACTCGCCGACATGGCCGCCGCCGCCGCCGCGCCGCTCGTCGGCGAGCTGCGCATGAGCGTCATCCCGACGATCGCCCCCTTCCTGCTCCCGAACATGCTGCGGCTGCTGCGCAAGACCCGCCCCGCACTCAAGCTGTTCCTGCGCGAAGAACCGAGCGCGCAGGCGTGCGAGTCGCTCCACCACGGCGCCGTCGACTGCGTTCTCCTCGCGCTCCCCTATGCCTGCGGCGACGTCGAGGCCGAGGCGCTCTTCGACGACGCCTTGTTCGTCGCCTTCCCCGGCGACCAATCGGAAAACCTCCCCGCGATGGTCAGCGCCGACCAGATCGACCCCGCGCAGATGCTGATGCTCGAGGACGGCCATTGCCTGAAGGACCACGCCCTCGCCGCGTGCAACCGGCCGGAACTGCGCGCCGGCGCGCGTATGATGGGCACCTCGCTCCACACGCTCGTCCAGATGGTCGACAACGGCCTCGGCATCACGATGCTGCCGCAAATGGCGATCGAGGCGGGCATTCTCGACCACACTGACATCGACACCCGTCCGCTCGATTCGGACCACGACTGGCGCACGATCGCGCTGGTCTGGCGCAAGGGCAGCCCGCGCGCCGACGAGTTCCGGATGCTCGCGGATATTTTCCGGCAGCATAGGGCGGCCTGAGTGCCCCTCTCCCTTGATGGGGGAGGCAGCGAGACTTACGAACTTGTTCGTTAGTCGCAGCGGTGGGGGTGCGGTTTCGACCCGAGGCGACCGTGCAGGAGCACACCGTCACCCTCATCCAACTCCGCCTAGGCCGCTCTGCGGCTAAGGCTCCATATCCTTCTCCCATCAAGGGAGAAGGAGCATCATCCCCACCTTTCAGAGCGCTTGTGATCCCCCTCGCGCTGCTCGACCCAAGCCGCGCGTCCATCGCTGAAACTCTCGCGCTTCCACAGCATCACATCGGTCTTCAGCCGGTCGATCAGGAACTCGACCGCCGCCAGCGCCTCGGCCCGGTGCGCGCTGCTCGCGAGCACCAGCACGATCGTCTCGCCCGGCGCCATGCCTCCGACCCGGTGAATCAGCGTCAACGCCCCCAGGCTCCACCGCGCCCCGGCCTCGCCCGCTAGTGCCTCCAGTCCGCTCGCCGTCAGCACCGGATGATGATCGAGAAACAGCTCTGTCAGCCCGTCGTCGCCGCGCACCCGCCCGACGAAGCTCGCGCTCGCGCCATACCCGCCCACATCATGCGCCGCATATTCGACCGCGACGTCGATCGCCTCCGCCTGGACCGCGACCCGGATCATCCGCCCGTCACCGGCGGGAACAGCGCGACCTCGCCGCTCCGCGGCACCACCGCGCCCGGTCCCGCCATATGCCCGTCGACCGCCGCGCGGATCCGCATCGGCTCGGCAAAGGCGCGCGCGCCGGCCTCGTCGCGGGCTGCGAGCCACAGGATCAGGTCGGTGACCGTGCGCACGTCGTCGGGCAGCGCTATCGACTCCTCGCCGGTGCCCATCCGCTCGCGCACCCAGGCGAAATAGCTAAGTTTCAGCATCGCGCGCTCAATCCATATGCTTCAGGCCGACGCGCAAATAATCCCAGCCGGTGATCAAGGTCAGCACCGCCGCGCCCCACAAGGAGGCGAGCCCCACCGTCTTGATCCAGACCATCGCAGGCAAAGCCCCCGCCAGGATCAGCGCGCCGAAGGCGACGAGCTGGAAGGTGGTTTTCCATTTCGCGAGCTGGGTCACCGGCATCGACACCTGCAGGCTCGCGAGGAACTCGCGCAGCCCCGACACGATGATCTCGCGCAGCAGGATCATCAGCGCGGCGATCACATGATAACCGTCGATGTCGCGCGTGAATACGAGCAGCAGGATCACCGCTGCGATCATAATCTTGTCGGCGATCGGATCGAGGAAGGCGCCCAGCCGCGACACGATCCCGCGCGAGCGTGCAACATAGCCGTCAAAATAATCGGTAATGCCCATCAGGCAGTAGAGGATGAAGGCGAGCGCATAGTCGATCGCCAGCGGCTGGTGCGATCCCTCGCGGACGCCCGGCCACAGCAGGAACAGCAATATGGGAACCGCCAAAATGCGCGACAAAGTCAGGACGTTCGGAAGGCTGAGCATGACCCCTGTTTCCCGCTTGCGCGGCCTTTAGGCTTTGACCCTGCCCGCCCTAGCCGATAAGCCCGCCGGGCGACAACCATATTGCCGGGGGACATAGGATGCTCGCGCGATTTTTAACGGGATGGAACCACGCATGACCGGCTCTTTTGCGCTGTTGAAGCAACGCCGGTTCCTGCCCCTCTTCGTTACCCAGCTGCTCGGCGCGTTCAACGACAATCTGTTCAAGAACGCGATGGTGCTGTTCGTCGTCTATGGCGTGTTCAACGACGAAGCCTCCGAAACCATGTTCAGCGCGGTCGCTACCGGCCTGTTCATCCTGCCCTTTTTCCTGCTTTCGGCGCTCGCGGGACAACTCGCCGACACGCGCGACAAAGCGCGGATCATCCGCATCGTCAAATTCTGCGAGATTTTGATCATGCTCGTCGGCGGCCTCGGGCTGGTGCTCGCCTGGATGGGCTTCGCGGTTCATCTGCTCGCCATCCCGCTGATGATGCTCGCTTTGTTCGCAATGGGCATCCACTCGACCTTCTTCGGCCCGATCAAATATGCGATCCTGCCGCAGCATCTGAAGAGCGACGAGGTGCTCGCGGGCACGGGACTGGTCGAGGCCGGCACCTATATCGCGATCCTCGCGGGCACGATCCTCGCGGGAGTGATCGAGGTCGAATGGGCCGCGCTCGGCGTCGTGCTCGTAGCCGCGCTCGGCTACTGGACGGGCCGCAAGGTGCCGCCCGCGCCGCCCGAGCATGAGGAACATGGCATCGACTGGCACATCGTCCGCTCGTCGATCACGCTGGTGCGCGGCACGATGCACATTCCGCGCCTCTATCTCGCGATCCTCTCGATCAGCTTCTTCTGGACGATCGGCGCGGTGCTGTTCATCCAGTTCCCGCCGCTGGTGAAGAATATCCTCCACGCCGACAAGAGCGTCGCCAGCCTGTTCCTCGCGATCTTCTCGATCGGGATCGCGATCGGCTCGGTCGCGGTGAACCGCCTGCTCAAGGGCCAGGTCTCGGCGCGTTACAGCCCTGCCAGCGTCATCGTCATGGGTGTCTTCGTACTCGCCTTTTATTGGGTGTGCCGCAATTGGGAGCATGATCCCTCCGGCGTCATGTACGGCATCGACGGCTTCCTGAACCACGCCGACGTCATCCCGCTGCTCGGCGCGCTGCTCGGCATCGCGATCAGCGGCGGCATGTTCGTCGTCCCGCTCTACGCCTTCCTCACCACCACCGTGCCCAAAGACCAGACCGCACGCACCGTCGCGGCGAACAATATCGTCAATTCGGGCGCAATGGTCGCGGGCTCGTTACTTGCGATCGGCCTCGGCCTTATCGGCGTCGGTGTCGTCGACCAGCTGCTGATGAGCGCGGTTATGTGCCTCGTCTCTGCGTGGCTGGCGGTGAAGCTGCACAAGGCCTGCGACGATGGGCCGGCGAAGGCGGGCGACGGAGACGAAGGGGTGCGGGTTTAAATATCCTCCCCATCGCGAAGCGTTGGGGAGGGGGACCGCCGCGGCAGGCGGTGGTGGAGGGGTATGACGTCGCTTTCCACGCGACGGTGAAACCCCTCCGTCAGCGCTTCGCGCTGCCACCTCCCCATCGCTTCGCGTGGGGAGGATCTTCGCGGCAGCTACTGCTGCCCGCGGCCGGACATCACATCAAAAACACCATCGTCGCCGTGAAGAACATCAGGAAACTCTGGACGAACAGCTTCAGGTCCGATCCCCTGAAGACCTTCACCGGCTCGCGGTGCTGGCGGATCGCGTGGCGCAGCGCGCCTTCCCAGTCGGCGGGCGCGCTCATGCGCGCGATGACCAGCTGGCGCTGACCATGATCGCGGATGCGGTCGCGGATATCGATGCGGAGCTCGGAGTCGAAATCTTCCATGCCCCGCAAGCTACGCCTGCGTTAACGAGTCGATAAGGTTAAAAAATCGTTAACGCGTGGGCCGCCAGCGCGCGTCCCGCCGCGGGACGCCGCGCGCCGTAAGCGTTAACGCGGCATCGCCCGCACGCGCACCACCCTCTTGTCCGCCAGTCCGCGCTGGAATGACGCGCAGCGCCGCGGTTTCATCCGCGGTCCCAGACAGAAGCGGACCTCTTTCAGCCACCCCTTGTCGTCGGCCGATACCGCCAGCATTTCGGGTCTTATCCCCTTGTTGACCGCAACGAACGCCGCGCGGATCGATCCCGCCGTCTGCGGTTTCGCCGCGAGCTTGCCCATGTCGGGAAAGCGCACCGCGCCGAACAGGATCGACGCCGATTTGAAATAGGCCGCGGGGTTCGGGCTCATGCACGTCCCATGCTTGGCCCATTCGTGCTGCAGCAACTGCGCCGAGGGCGTCATGCACAGATGCTGCTTCAGCACCGGTTGCGGCACGATCTTCGCCGGGCGGCACCATTGCGGATAGCCGGGGTTTGCCGCCTCGGGCCACAGCCCGTGCAGCACCCAGCCGAAACGCCCGTTCTCGCCCGAACATTGGAAGCGGTCGCGCTTATCCTTCTTATCGCGCACCCCCGCGCAATGCTGCGGCGACCAACTGAGGCTCAGCAGATAACCCGCGGTCGCCGGCGTGCGCACCGGCTCGCCGCGCCGCGGCTGCTCGATCCGCGGGACCGGCGCGCGATCTGGCGCCTTGCACGCCAAGGCCTGCGCCTGCGCGGCGGTAGGGGCGAGCGCGAGCAGCGCCGCGGCGGCGCTAGGCCAGCGCAAAATCGAGCCCGATGTCGGCCGCGGGTGCCGACTGCGTCAGCCGCCCGACCGACACATAGGTCACCCCCGTCGCGCCGATCGCGCCGATCGTGTCGAGCCGCACCCCGCCCGACGCCTCGGTGGGCACGCGCCCTCCGACGATCGCCACCGATTCGCGCAATTCGCCGAGGTCCATATTGTCGAGCAGCAGATGCGTCGCGCCCGCCGACAGCGCGGGTTCGACCTGGTCGACGCGGTCGACCTCGACGATGATGTTCGCGACTCCTGCGGCGACCGCGCGGCGCACCGCTTCCTCCACCGATCCCGCGACCGCGACATGATTGTCCTTGATCATCGCCGCATCCCACAGCCCCATGCGATGGTTCGTCGCGCCGCCCATCCGCGTCGCATATTTCTCGAGCACCCGCAGCCCCGGGATCGTCTTGCGCGTGTCGAGCAGGGTCGCGTTTCCGCCCAGCGCATCGACATATTCGCGCGTCAGCGTCGCGATCCCCGTCAGATGCTGCACCGTGTTCAGCGCCGAGCGCTCGGCGGTCAGCATCGCGCGGGCATTGCCCGACAAGCGCATCAGGTCGGTCCCGGCGGGCACCCGCTCGCCTTCGCCGACCAGTATCTCGATCGCCATGGCCGGATCGAGCGCACGGAAGAAGGCCTCGGCGATCGGCAGCCCCGCGACGGTGATCGCATCGCGGCTGTCCATCACCCCCTCGAAGCGCGCGTCGGCGGGGATCACTGCCATCGAGGTGACGTCGCCCCCCGACCCCAGATCCTCGGAAAAAGTGTTGCGGACGAAGGCGTCCAGGTCGAAACCGGTCAGGGAAAAATCGCTCATGCCGCCCGCGATAATGGGCTCCCCAAGCAAATCAACTTGACGTTTACGTAAACTAGCGCTGACATGCTCGACACAGGTGAAGATAGAAAAGATCGGAGAGGTTAATGCTGTCCCCCATTTGCGCGATGCTCGGCATCGAATTCCCGCTCCTCGCCTTCTCGCACTGCCGCGACGTCGTCGTCGCGGTGTCGAAGGCCGGCGGCATGGGCGTCTTCGGCGCCGCCGGCATTCCGCCCGAGCGGCTCGAGGAAGAACTGGCGTGGATCGACCAGCATATCGGCGGCAAACCCTATGGCGTCGATCTGATCGTCCCCAACAGCTTCGCGGGCAAGGGCGAGGAAAAGGCCGCGCGCCCCGCAATCCCCGACGAGCATAAGGCCTTCGTCGCCGATCTCCTTGAAAAACATGGCGTCGACGCGGGCAGCGTCGGCGGCGTCAGCTCCAGCCTCGGCGACAATATGAGCGACGCCGGCGCCGCCGCGCTTCTGGAAGTAGCCTTCCGCCACCCGATCGGGCTGATCGCCAACGCGCTCGGTGTGCCGCCGCCGCTGATGCTCGAACTCGGCAAGCGCAACGACGTGCCGGTGGCCGCGCTCGTCGGCACGCGCGACCATGCGCTGGCGCAGGTCCGCGCCGGGGTCGATATCCTGGTGGTCGCGGGCGGCGAGGCGGGCGGCCATTGCGGCGAAGTCGCTACGATGGTGCTCGTGCCCGAGGTCGCCGCCGCGGTCGAAGCTGTGGGCGCCACGACCCCGATCCTCGCCGCGGGCGGCATCGTCACCGGGCGCCAGATGGCGGCGGCGATGGCGATGGGCGCGCACGGCGCTTGGACCGGCTCGGTGTGGCTGACCACGGCCGAGGCCGAGACCAACCCGGTGGTGAAGGAAAAGATGCTCGCCGCCTCGTCGCGCGACACGGTGCGCTCGAAGAGCCGTACCGGCAAACCCTCGCGCCAGCTCCGCTCGCCGTGGACCGACGCCTGGGAAGCCGAAGGTGCGCCCAAGCCGCTGCCGATGCCGCTCCAGTCGCTGGTCAGCGAACCCGCGCTGCGCCAGGTCGACAAGCTCTCCGAAGGCGGCCACGAGGGCGCAAAACACCTCGCGACCTACTGGGTCGGCCAGGGCGTCGGGCTGATGAACGAGGCGATGGGCGCCGGGCAGGTCGTCCAGGCGTTCAAGGAGGACTGGGTCGCCGCCTGCGAACGGCTGAACGGCTTTATCGGGGATTGATTCACAAAAAACCTCCCCCTTGATGGGGGAGGCAGCGAGACTTGGCAGCTTGCTGCCTAGTCGCAGCGGAGGGGGTGCGCTCTCGGCCCGAAGCGGCGGCGCAAGGATGTACCGTCACCCCCCATCCAACTTCGCGTAATCGCTTCGCGATAAGGCTGCGTATCCTTCCTCCATCAAGGGGGAAGGAGCGCCAATCAGGCCACCGTCGCCTTGACGATCTTGCCCGGCTCGCGCGGCGGCTCGCCCTTGGGCAGCGCGTCGACATTTTCCATGCCCTCGATCACTTCGCCCCACACGGTGTACTGCTTGTCAAGGAAGCGCGCGTCGTCGAAGCAGATGAAGAACTGGCTGTTCGCGCTGTTCGGGTTCTGCGACCGCGCCATCGAGCACACGCCGCGGACGTGCGGTTCGGCGTTGAATTCCTGCGGCAGGTCGGGAAGCTTGCTGCCGCCCATGCCGGTGCCTGTCGGATCGCCGCCCTGCGCCATGAAACCCGGGATCACGCGGTGGAAAACGACGCCGTCGTAAAAGCCTTCCTTGGCGAGGTCGGTGATGCGCTCGACGTGCAGCGGCGCCAGATCGGGACGCAGGCGGATGACGACGTCGCCGGTCGACAGTGACAGGGTGAGGGTCTGTTCGGTCATGAAAAGCTCCTGAAAAAGGGATTGGCGGTCCCATAGCCGCGCGGCGCGCCAATGCCACGCAGAAATTGCGCAGCCCGCCCGCGCGGCGTTGCCTTATGCCGGGCGCGGGCCTAGGGGGAGGCAGAGACACCGCACAGCCAGGGAGGACCGCGCGATGGACAAACGCGAAGATTCCCTGCCGACCGAAGACGTGCTGGTCGAGACCCCCGAGACCGAACTCGACGAGGACGACCGGCTGAAGCCCGAATTCGTCCGCGACGTCATCGAACTCGCCGAGGCCGGCGAAGGCGAGGCCGCGCGCGAGCGCATCGGCCGCCTGCACCCCGCCGACATCGCCGACCTGTTCGAACTCGCGCGCGCCGACGAACGCCCGATGCTCGCCGCAGTCATCGGCGACCTGCTTTCCGCCGACGTGCTTGCGGAAATGAACGACTATGTACGCGAGGAGCTGATCGACCTGCTCGCGCCCGAGCAGGTGGCCGAACTCGCCTCCGAACTCGATACCGACGACGCCGTCGCGATCATCGAGGACATGGAGGAGGACGAGCAGCAGGCCGTCCTCGAGGCGATGGAGCCCGAGGATCGCGCCGCGATCGAGGACGCGCTCTCCTTCCCCGAGGAAACCGCCGGCCGCCTGATGCAGCGCGAGTTCGTCGCGGTGCCCGAACATGTCACCGTCGGCGACGTCATCGATCGGCTGCGCGAAGACACCGACCTGACCAGCGATTTCTGGGAAATCTTCGTCGTCGACCCGAAACATCGGCCGGTCGGCACCTGCCAGCTCAGCTGGATCCTGCGTACCCCGCGCGACATCGCCATCGGCGACGTGATGAAGCGCGAACAGACGCTGATCCCGGTCGACATGGATCAGGAAGAGGTCGCGCTGCGCTTCCAGAAATATGCGCTGATCTCGGCCGCGGTGGTCGACAAGGCCGGACGCCTCGTCGGCATGATCACCGTCGACGACGTCGTGCACATCATCCAGGAAGAGGCCGGCGAGGACATCCTGCGCCTGTCGGGCGCCGGCGACGGCGACATCAACGAACCGATCCGCGACACCTATGTGGCGCGCGTGCGCTGGCTCGTCGCCAACCTAGGCACTGCGCTCGTCGCCTCGTCGATCGTCGGCTTTTTCGGCGGTGCGATCGAACATATGGTCGCGCTAGCCGCGTTGATGCCGATCGTCGCGGGGGTCGGCGGCAATGCAGGCACGCAAACCCTGGCGGTCACCGTTCGCGCGCTCGCGATGAACCAGCTCACCGATTCGAACAGCTGGCGCGCGATCTTCCGCGAAATGAAGATCGCCTTGCTCAACGGCGGCACGATCGCGGCGATCGCCGGGGCCGCGACCGCATTGTGGTTCGGTAATCCCCTGCTCGGCGGCGTCATCGCCGCGGCGATGGTCGTCAACATCTTCGTCGCTGGGGTCGCGGGGGTCGCGATCCCGCTTCTGCTCGACCGGCTCGACCAGGATCCGGCGGTCGCGAGCTCGATTTTCGTGACGATGACGACGGATTCGATGGGATTTTTGGCGTTCCTCGGCCTCGCGGTCGCCAGTGGGCTCACATTGTTGGGCTGACAACGCGCTGGAATCGCTGACGATTCGAGAAAAACGAAAAAATTTTCATCCTCCGAACTTTTTTTTGGAACTTATCCCCAGACTCAGCGGTTTCCCATATGAGCAGCGGTCATCGCCCCCCCGCAGCGCTGCTCAGCAACATTGGCCCGGCGCGTATTCCCTCCCCCCCCCTCGAAGCGTGCCGGGCCATTTTGCATCTGGTCCCAAAACAAGGTGAAGAACGATGTCGAGTTTTCGCGTGATCATTCTGGCGTTGATGGCAAGCTTTCTGGTCGCTGGCTGCAACACCGTAAAGGGTGCCGGCCGCGATATCGAATCGGTCGGCAAAGCAGGCGAAGACGCGATCGACTGATCGCTTCCTAGCTCAGGCCTCTTCGAGAGGCTCGACAGGCGCCGCTTCGGCGCCTGTTTTGCGTCGGCGCTGCGTGAACCAGATCGCGAAGATCGACAGCTCGTAAAGCAGGATCAGCGGCACCGCGAGCAGGAACTGGCTCAGGATATCGGGCGGCGTCGCGACCGCGGCGATCGCGAAGGCGGCGACGATCATGTAGCGCCGCGCCGACACCAGCTGCTGGCGCGTGACGATCCCCGAGCGCTCGAGCAACATCAGCAGGATCGGCAGCAGGAAACAGATGCCGAACGCCATGATAAACTGCATGATGAAGCTGAGGTAATTCGCGACTGAGGGCAGCGCCTCCTGCTGGATACCGCCGAGGTCGCCCTGGAAGCCGAGCAGGAATTTGAGCGCTACCGGCACCGTCACGAAATAGGCGAGGCAGGCGCCCGCAGTGAACAGCACGGGAGTCGCGAAGATGAAAGGCAGCAGCGCACGCTTTTCGTTGCGATAGAGGCCCGGCGCGACGAATTTCCACAGTTGGTTGGCGATCACCGGAAAGGCGATCATCGTCGCTGCGAACAGCGCGACTTTGATCTGGACGAAAAAGGCCTCGAACAGCTGGGTATAGATAATCTTGCCCTGCCCCGCCGCGACGAGCGGCTGGACGAGGATGCGGAAGATATCCTCGGCAAAATAGAGACAGACGCCGAACGCCACCGCGACCGCGACCAGCGACTTGAGCAGCCGCGAGCGCAGTTCGATCAGATGGTCGAGCAGCGGCATCTTGCCGCCGGCGCCATCCTCTTCGGCGGTCACGGGACCCTCGGCGCTCATGGCAGCGGCCCGTCCTTCGGCGGCACCGTGTGCGTTTCGGGAGTCGCCGCGGCTTCGGGCGCGGTGGCGCCTTCGTTCTTCACCGGTTCGGGAGGCGCCTTGGCGATCGAGACCGCGGGCGGCGTGTCGTCGTCGATGCGCGGGAACTCGCGCATGATCGCCTCGTTCTGCGACCGCCATTGCTTCTCGAGTTCCTCGAGCTCGGCCTCGCGCATCATCGTGTCGAGGCCGGCGCGAAAGTGGCGTGCCATGCCCTTCGCCTTGCCCATCCACTTACCGACGAAGCGCATCGCTTTCGGCAGGTCCTTGGGGCCGATGACGACCAAGGCCACCACCACCACGAGCAGCAACTCGGTGGGCGCTACATCGAACATCTAGCTTGGCTTCCCCGCAGGCGGAACGCGGTCAGAGCGTATCGCGGTCGGCGGTCGGGGTCGGCGACGGCGCGGCGTCGGGCGCGCGCTGGCCTTCGAGATGCTTGGGCGCGGGCGGCGTATCGTCTTCCGACATGCCCTTCTTGAAGCTCTTGATGCCCTTGGCGACGTCGCCCATCATGTCCGAAAAACGGCCCTTGCCGAACAGCAGCAGGACCAGAATCCCGACGATCAGCCAGTGCCAGATGCTCAAACCACCCATCTCAAATCTCCTTGAGCCGCCCATATAAGGGCAAGCCCTGCCGAATGCACGTTGCGAATGAAAAAAGCGTCAGGCTTCTTCGCCGTCCTTGACCAGGTCCAGCTCGCCCATCGCCTCTTCGAGCGCGAGATCGACCGGGTCGAGCAGGCCTGCGGCGCGCAGATCCTCGATACCCGGCAAATCCTTGCGGCTGCTAAGCCCGAAATGCTGCAAAAATGCGTCGGTGGTCTTATAGATCAGCGGCCGCCCCGGAACCTCGCGGCGCCCCGCGGGCGCGATCCATTCGGCCTCCATCAGCACGTCGAGCGTACCCTTCGAGGTCTGGACGCCGCGGATCGCCTCGATCTCGGCGCGGCTGACCGGCTCGTGATAGGCGACAATGGCCAGCACCTCGGACGCCGCGCGCGACAGCTTGCGCGGATCGTCGCGCTCGCGGCGCAGCAGGTGCGCGAGGTCGGCGGGGGTCTGGAAATGCCAGTGCCCGCCGCGCTCGACCAACTCGATCCCGCTCCCCGCGTGGCGCGCCGCGATCGCCTGGATGACCGCCTTGACCTCGGCAACCGGGATTTCCTCGGCAAAGCGCGCCGCGATCTGCCGCGCGTCGAGCGGCTCGTCGCTGGCGAACAGCATCGCCTCTATCGCGCGTTCGCGGTCGTCGATCATGGCGCTTCTTGTCCCATTTGGGCAGCCCTCAGATAAAGCGGTTCGAACGCGGCCTCCTGCTTGAGGTCGACGCGCCCCTGCCGCGCGAGTTCGAGCGCGGCGACGAAGCTGGACGCGATCGCCGAGCGGCGCAAGGGGCCGTCATAGTCGGTCGGCAGGAAATCGGCGAGTTCGGCCCAGTCGAGCTTGATCCCGATCAGCCGTTCGAGATGATGCAGCGCCGCGTCGAGGGTGATCACGGGGCGCCGCGCGACCATATGCACGACCGGCTCGGTGCGCGCCTTCACCTGGCCATAGGCCGACAGCAGGTCGTACAGGCTGGCGTCCCAGCGCCGCAGCTTGACGTCGCGCAGCCCCTCGGGCTTCGGGCGCAGGAAGACGTCGCGCCCGACGCGGTCGCGCGCGAGCAGCCGCGCCGCCGCCTCGCGCATCGCGGCAAGCCGCTGCAACCGCAGTTGGAGGCGCAGCGCGAGTTCGTCGGGCGAGGGTTCCTCGAGCGGGTCCTTGGGCAGCAGCAGCGCCGATTTGAGGTAAGCGAGCCACGCCGCCATCACCAGATAATCGGCCGCGACCTCCAGCTTCGCACGCATTTCCGAAATGAAGCCCAGATATTGCTCGACCAGCTGAAGGATCGAAATCTGCCGGAGGTCGACCTTCTGGCTGCGCGCCAGCGTCAGCAGCAGATCGAGCGGGCCTTCCCAGCTGTCGAGGGAGAGTTGCAGCGCATCCTCGCGCTCGCCCGCCGCCGGTGCCACATCATAGTCGAGCGGCAGTTCCTCCATTCGGGTCAGGCCCCCATCACGCCAAAGCTAGCAGCGCGTCGCGCTGGTCGACGAGCAGCGCGAACTGGCGCGCGTCGTGCGTCCCCGCGATGCGGTCCATCGCCCCTTCGAGCCGGGCGCGCGAGATCGTACTGATCGGGTCGAGGCTGTTCGCGATGCCAACCATGTCGTCCATCTTGCCCCAGCAATTGAGTGCGATGTCGCAGCCCGCTGCGACCGCCGAGGCGGCGCGCGACGGCACGTCGCCCGACAGCGCCTCCATGTCGAGGTCGTCGCTCATCAGCAGCCCATGGAACCCGATGCGCTGGCGGATCACGCTGTCGATCACCAGCGGCGACAGAGTCGCGGGGCGGTCGGGGTCCCAGGCGGTGAAGACGACGTGGCAGGTCATCGCCATCGCCGCGTCGCGCAGCGCCGCGAATGGGGCCAAGTCGGTCTGGAGGTCGCGGTCGAGCGCGTGGACGACGGGCAATTCCTTGTGCGAATCGAGCAAGGCGCGGCCGTGGCCGGGGATATGTTTGACGATGCCGACGACGCCGCCGTCCTGCAGCCCGTTCAGGATCGCGCGGCCGAGCGCCGCGACGCGCATCGGCTCGCTGCCGAGCGCGCGGTCGCCGATCACGTCGCTCGCGCCGGGCTGGCGCACGTCGAGCAAGGGCAGGCAATCGACCGTGATCCCGACCTCGGACAGCATCGACGCGAGCGCCATCGCGTTCAGCCGCGCCGCCTCGATCGCACTGGCGGGCGCGCGCTCATAAAGCGCGTCGAACGCCGCGCCGCTCGGGAAATCGGGCCATTCGGGCGCCTTCATCCGCGCGACCCGCCCGCCCTCCTGATCGATCAGGATCGGCAGATTGTCGCGCCCGTCCAAGTCGCGCAGGCTGTCGGTCAGCCGACGCAACTGCTCGCGATTTTCGACATTGCGGCCGAAAATGATGTAGCCCGCGGGATCGCTGTCGCGAAAGAAGGCGCGCTCGTCGTCGCTGAGGGTCAAGCCCGAAAGGCCGAAGATGGCGGGTATCATACGTCAATCTCCACCGGCCGCCGCCCCCTCGAGCGGCCACCAATGCTGGAATGATGGCATGACAAGGTCAGCGAACCAATGACCGCTGCGACGGGGCGAGCCGTTTCAGCGGACGACGACGCAATTTTCACCGGCAACGCGCAATTTCCCGCACAGGCTCTGCGCGTTGGCGGTCGTTCCCGCCACCGCGCGGAGGCGATAGACCTTGCCGCTGTCGACCGTCGCCGGCGACACCGATTTGCTCAGCCCCGACAGATAGGCGAAGCGCTTGGTCAGGTTGATCCACGCCTTTGCCGCGGCTTCCTCGCTGCTGAACGCGCCGAGCTGGATCATCGCCGACCCCGCCGGGGCAGGGGCAGCCTTGATTGCCGCCTCGGCGGTCTTGACCGAGGTCGCGACCGGCTTGCCCTTGTCCGCGGGCGCGGTTTTCGCGGCCGCCGCCTTGGCCGCAGCGGCCTTGTCGGCTTCGGCCTTTTTCGCGGCCTTGGCCGCGGCCTCGCGCTCGGCGGGGGTCGCCGCCGGTTCCTCGGGCATGCGCGTCGGATCGACCTTGCCCGCGGGCAGCACGCCTTCGCTCGCGGCGAAGCTCGCGTCGCCCTCGCCTTCGAAGGTCTTGGCGGCGTCATTCTTGGGCGCGACCTTATAGTCGCCTTCCTGCGCCGCGATCAGTTCGCCCTGCCCGCGCGCGCCGCCATTCTGGATCCACCAGAGGCCGCCGAGCACCGCGCCGATCAGGACAAGGCCGCCGAGCACCATCACGAGCAGCCGGGTCGGCGAAACCTCGCCGTCATCCTCATATTCGTCGGCGGCTTCGAGCCAGGGCAGCCGATCCTCGTCGCCCAGCCCCAGTCCGGCGTCCGTCGCGGCGTCCTTGTCTTCGGCCATCAAAGCATCTCCTCGAGCGCTTCCACCCCCATCAAGTGGAGCCCATTCCGGATGGTCTGCCCGATTCCATCGGCCAAATAAAGGCGAGTCGCAGTCAATTCGGGGTCACCGGCGATAATGACGCGAAGCTCGGGCCGGTCGTTGCCCATATTCCACCAGGCGTGGAAGGCGGCGGCGACCTCGCCCAGATAGAAAGCAATGCGGTGCGGTTCGCGCGCCGACGCCGCCGATTCGACGATTCGCGGGAATTGCGCGAGCAATTTGACCAGCGCCAACTCATGTTCTTCCAGCCGCGCGGGGTTCGGTGCGGCCGCAGCGATCCCCGCATCGGCGAGCTTGCGCTTCAGGGACGCGATCCGTGCGTGGGCATATTGCACGTAAAAGACAGGATTGTCGCGCGACGCCTCGACCACCTTGGCGAAGTCGAAATCCATCTGGGCGTCGGCCTTGCGCGTCAGCATGGTGAAGCGCACGGCATCTTTGCCGACCTCCTCGACGATGTCGGCAAGCGTGACGAAATTGCCCGCGCGTTTCGACATCTTGAACGGCTCGCCGTTCTTGAGCAGCCGCACCATCTGGACCAATTTGACGTCGAACTTCTTCTTGCCCTCGGTCAGCGCCGCGACTGCGGCCTTGATGCGCTTGACGGTGCCGGCATGATCGGCGCCCCAGATGTCGATCAGCTCGTCGGCGTCCTGGCTCTTCTGGAAATGATAGGCCAGATCAGCGCCGAAATAGGTCCAGCTGCCGTCGGACTTCTTGATCGGCCGGTCCTGGTCGTCGCCGAATTTGGTCGAGCGGAACAAAGGCAGCTCGACCGGTTCCCAATCCTCGGGGGTCTCGCCCTTCGGCGCTTCGAGCACGCCGTCATAGACCAGGTCCCGCGCACGCAGCCATGCCTCGGCATCGGCGGGCTTGCCGGCGGCCTGCAATTCGGCCTCGGACGAGAAGAGATCGTGATGGATGCCCAGCTTCGCAAGGTCGGCCCGGATCATGTCCATCATCGCGCTGACCGCCTCGGCACGGAACAGGCCGAGCCACGCGCTTTCGGTCGCATCGACGAAGCGGTCGCCATATTCGGTGGCGAGCTTCTGCGAAACCGGGATCAGATAGTCGCCGGGATAGAGCCCCTCGGGGATGGCGCCGATATCCTCGCCCAGCGCCTCGCGATAGCGCAGGTGCACCGAGCGCGCGAGGACATCCACCTGCGCGCCGGCGTCGTTGACATAATATTCGCGAATCACCTTGTGCCCGGCATATTCGAGCAGCGCGGCGAGCGCGTCGCCGACGACCGCGCCGCGACAATGGCCGACGTGCATCGGCCCCGTCGGATTCGCCGAGACATATTCGACATTGACGGTGCGCCCCGCACCCATCGCCGAGCGGCCGTAATCGCCCGCATCGGCATGGATCAGCGCCAGTTCGGCGCGCCAGCTGTCGTCGGCGAGGCGCAGGTTGATGAAGCCGGGTCCGGCGACGCTCGTCTCGGTCACTTCGTCGAGCGCGCCGAGTTCGGCCGCGAGCAGGTCGGCGAGCGCGCGCGGGTTCATGCCCGCAGGCTTCGACAGCACCATCGCGGCGTTGGTCGCGACGTCGCCATGCGACGCGTCGCGCGGCGGCTCGACGCTGATCGATCCGCGGTCGAGACCGGCGGGGATCGCTCCCTTCGCGGCAAGGGCGTCGAGGGCGGTGCCGATATGGTCGGTGAAACGGCTGAACAGGGTCACGGGCTTGGGCCTATCTTTGATCGAGCTGCTGGCGCGCGCCCTATAACAGCTTGGGCAACGCGAAAAGCCCTGCGTCGCCCGGTGGCGCCGCAGGGTAAAGCGAGAAGCGAACGGCGCGCGTCGCGCATCGCCGCATGATTATCGTCGGACGTTATATTCGAGCTGTTCC
Source organism: Sphingopyxis sp. QXT-31 (assembly GCF_001984035.1). Taxonomy (NCBI): domain Bacteria; kingdom Pseudomonadati; phylum Pseudomonadota; class Alphaproteobacteria; order Sphingomonadales; family Sphingopyxidaceae; genus Sphingopyxis; species Sphingopyxis sp. QXT-31. The sequence goes on from NZ_CP019449.1 coordinate 1,630,704, forward strand.
TGCGTCAGCTGGAAGCCGACGAGCAGTTCGAAGCTGGCGCGCTGCACCGCGGCGCGCACTTCGGGGACGCTCAGCGGGTCGATCGCGGCGTCCTGGTCGCCGGCTTTGCGCTTGCGCGTGATGCGTTCCATGATGTCGGCGGGCAAGGTCGCAGCGGCGCGGTCAACGTAGGCCGACGCTTGGCCGCGGCCCGAACCGCGGACCTGGCCGTCGGCGAAGGTCACGGTGACATTGCCGAGCCGCTTGGCAACGACGGCGGTGCCGCCCTGAACCACGGTCGAGAAATAGGGTATGGTGACCGAGCGTGCCGGGCCGGCGTCGCGGCGCGTCGCGACGACGTCGAAGCTCGCGAGCTGATAGACCTTCTCGCCGCTGTCGTTGCACTGTGGGCTCAGGTTGGTGATCGTCGCCACCACGTCGATCGCCGCTGCGTCGCGGCTGGTCGCCGGGTCGAACAGGGTGATGTCGCCCGTATGCATCGGCACCGCGACCGCGGGGCACGCCGAGCGCGTCGCGGTAATGCCGACGCCGCCCGACAAGTCGATCTCGTTGTCCTTGGCGCAGCCCACCACCGTCGCCATGGCCGCCGTGCCGCAAAGGACGGCGAAAAACTTGAGAGGCGGGGACGAAATGCGGTTCATAGAGGCAGGCTTTCCAACTGGGCCGGAGCGACGAGGACGAACGATCCCTGCTCCATGCGCGCCGCTTCTTATCGGGGGGATGAACGGGGCGCAACAATGCGAAGTTGCTTTACCGCATGGCGGCGGCTGCGCTAGAGCGCGCGCAAGATGAATACACCCCGATCTTTGGCCCCCGCGACGGCGCGCGGAGGGGCGGAACTCAAGGTTTTGATCGCGGCGCCACGCGGTTTCTGCGCCGGCGTCGATCGCGCGATCAGCATCGTCGAGCTGGCGATCGAGCGCTATGGCGCGCCGGTCTATGTGCGTCACGAGATCGTCCACAACCGCTATGTCGTCGATACGTTGAAGGCAAAAGGCGCGATTTTCGTCGAATCGCTCGATCAGGTACCCGATGGCGTGCCGGTGGTTTTCAGCGCACATGGCGTGCCCAAGGCGGTCCCGGCCAAGGCCGCCGCGCGCGGGCTGGACTATATCGACGCGACCTGCCCGTTGGTTTCGAAAGTGCACCGCCAAGCCGAACGCGCGCACGAGGCCGGGCGGCACATCATCTTCGTCGGGCACGCCGGCCACCCCGAAGTCGTCGGAACGCTGGGCCAATTGCCGAAGGGCGCGATGACCCTCGTCGAATCGGTCGACGACGTCGCCGCGCTGGTGCCGGCGGACCCCGAAAGACTGTCCTTCCTGACCCAGACGACGCTGTCAGTCGATGATACCCGCGACATCATCGCGGCGCTGAAGCACCGCTTTCCGGCGATCGCCGGGCCGCGCGGCGAGGATATCTGCTACGCGACATCGAATCGTCAGGAAGCGGTGAAGGCGATCGCCGGTCGCTGCGACCGGATGATCGTGATCGGGGCACCCAATAGTTCGAACAGCCTGCGTCTGGTCGAGGCCGCCGAGCGGCTGGGCACGCCGGCGCATCTCGTCCAGCGTGGCACCGACGTCGACCCGGCGTGGCTGACCGATATCGGCACCTTAGGCATCACCGCGGGCGCCAGTGCGCCGGAGACGCTGGTGCGCGAAGTGATCGATGCGGTCGCTGCACAGCGGTCAATAGACGAGGAGATCGTCGTCATCGCCGAGGAAAATATGGTATTCAAGCTGCCGCGCGGCTTCGAACCCGCAGCTGCCTGATGGCCGTCTATACCGAAGTCGATCCCGACGACCTGGCTGCGCTCGTCGCCCGTTACAACATCGGGACCGTGGTGTCGTGCAAGGGCATCGCCGAGGGGGTCGAAAACAGCAATTTCCTTCTCGAAACCAGCGGCGGGCGTTTCATCCTGACACTTTACGAAAAGCGCGTGAGCGTCGGCGACCTGCCCTTTTTCGTCGATCTGCTCGCACATCTGGCGGCGAGCGGCTGCGCCGTCCCCGCGATGATCCGCGACCGCGGCGGCGAGGCGATCCAGCAGATCGCGGGCCGCGCCGCGTGCATCATCCAGTTCCTGCCGGGCATTTCGCTGACCAAACCGACCGCTGGCCAGTGCCGGTCGGCGGGCGCCGCACTCGGCGGCATGCACCGCGCGCTGGCGGACTATCCGGGCGGGCGCGAGAACAGCATGGGGCACCGCCACTGGCGCGCCATGGCCGAAGCGACGGGCGATCTCGACGCGGTGCGTCCGGGGCTCGCCGATGTGGTCGCCGCCGAACTCGACTATCTCGACACCCATTGGCCGACGAACCTGCCCGCGCATGTCGTCCACGCCGACCTCTTCCCCGACAATGTATTGATGCTCGGCGAAAAGGTGACGGGCCTCATCGACTTCTATTTCGCCGCCTCCGACTATCGCGCCTATGACGTCGCGGTCACCCACGCCTCTTGGGCTTTCTCCAGCGATGGAAAAAGCTGCGACCGCGACCGCGCCCGCGCGCTGATGGCGGGCTATGCGAGCGAAATCGCGCTGAGCGATGCGGAACGCGAGGCGCTGCCGCTGCTGGCGCGCGGTTGCTCGCTGCGCTTCCTGCTGACGCGCGCGCACGACTGGATCCACACACCCGCGGATGCGCTGGTGACACGCAAGGACCCCACGCCCTTCCTCGAACGACTGCACCGTTACCAGGCCCCCGACGCCGCCGACCTGTTCGCCGCCGCATGAGCGAGGGCAAGACGGTGATCGTCGCGACCGACGGCGCGTGCAAGGGCAATCCGGGTCCCGGCGGCTGGGGCGCGGTGCTGCGCTGGGGCGACGTCGTGAAAACGCTTTCCGGCGGCGAGCCCGATACGACGAACAACCGTATGGAAATGATGGCCGCGATCGAGGCGCTGTCGGCGCTGAAACGTCGCTGCAAGGTCGAGCTGTCGACCGACAGCGTCTATGTCCGCGACGGGATCACGAAATGGGTGTTCGGCTGGCAGAAGAACGGCTGGAAGACCGCGGCGAAGAAACCGGTGGCCAACGCCGACCTGTGGCAACGGCTGGTCGCCGAGGCGAAGCGCCACGATATCGAGTGGCTGTGGGTCAAGGGCCACGCCGGCCATCCCGATAACGAAATGGCCGACAAGCTCGCCAGCGACGCCGCGCTGGAATTCATGCGAAAGGCGCGGGCGCGCTGAGCGCCCGCGCGCGATCGCTCATTCGGCTTCGCGCGTCTCGGCGCCGGGACCGTTTTTCTTGATCGATTCGATGGCGTTCACCGCGGACGCCTTGCTCGAATAGCCCTCGGTCCAGAACATCGTTTCGCTGTTATATTTGAAATAGGCGACATATTCGCCGGCCTTGTTCTGCTTGATCTCGAAATAATGGGCCATGGATACCTCCAAACATCAGGCCGCCGGTCCGTGCGGCTAACCCATGTTAGACCGCCCGCCACGTCGCGCAAGCAGGTCGATGGGGGGATCAGGCGAAGCGCGACGGCGCGTAGACGACAGGATCGATCGCCGCGATGGCCCCGGAAGGCACGGGCGCGCCGAGCTGCGCCGCCGCCAGGGCCGCTATCGCCGGCGCGGTCTGGATGCCGAATCCGCCCTGCCCCGCGCACCAGAAGAAATCGGGCACCGCCCGATCGGGACCGAATACCGGCAGCCGGTCGGGCGCGAAGCTGCGTAGCCCCGCCCATTTGCGCTCGACCGCGGCGACCGGCCAGTCGACCACCGATTGCAGCCGGTCGATCGCGAGCGCGACGTCGATCTCCTCGGGCGCGGCGTCGCAGGGATCGCTCAGCGTCTCGTCGTGCGGGCTCAGCCAGATACGGCCCTGACTCTCGCCCTTGAAATAGAAGGAGCCGCCGATGTGCCCGATCAAAGGCAGCGCGGCGGGGGTTGGAACGCCCAGCCGGACCTGCGCCAGCGTGCGGCGATAGGGCTGGATGCCGACCGGCCCCGCACCGCACGCGACCGCGATTTCGTCGGCCCAGGCGCCGGCGGCGTTGACGATAACCGCGGCGCGGATCGCCCCCTGCGCCGTTTCGACCGTCCATCCATCGCCCGTGCGCCGCGCGCTCGCCAGCGACGTCCGCACGGCAAGCCGCGCGCCGGCACGCTTTGCCGCGCGCAGATAGGCTGTGTGTAAAAGGCCTACGTCGATGTCGCGGCACGACGGCTCATAAGCGCCTTCGCTCCATTCGGGCCGCAACCCGTCGACCCGGCCGACGAGCTCGGCTGGGGAAAGGCGCGACACTTCGACCCCTTGCGCCGCGAATTCACGCACGAAGGCGTCGATCGCCGTTGCCTCGTCGCGGCGTCCGATCATCAGCGCTGTCCGAGGCAGCAGGAACGGGCGATCCGAAAAGCCCGGCTCGGGTTGCGCCAATGCGTCGAACGAGGCGGCGGTCAGTGGCTGCACGCCGACACCGCCATAGCTTTCCTGCCAGAAGGCGGCCGAGCGCCCGGTGGCGTGATAGCCGGGCATGTCCTCGCCCTCGATCATCAACACCGCGCGGTGCGGCGCGAGCGCGGCGGCGAGGCTCGCCCCCGCGATGCCCGCGCCGACGATCAGCACATCGATGTCCGAAGGGGGAGCGGAGGCCATCACCCGCGCATATCGGCTGGCGGCCGGATTGCAAGCCGGGCGCCGCCGAACATGGTTACCATTTGGTAAGTCATGATCTCTAGGGACGGGGGTCATGACCAGCCACCTTCCCCAGCTGCTCCTGATGATGCTCGCGGCGATCCTGATGATCTGCTCGGCGATCAGCGACCTGCGCTGGCGCGAGATTTCCAACGGCCTCAACGGCCTTATCGCGGTCTTTGCTATCCCCTTTTGGTATTTTGCCGGCTGGTCGCTGTGGCCCCATGCCACGATCGTGGTCGGGGTTGCGCTCGCGGCCTTCGCCTTTTTCCTGCTGCTCTATGCGCTCGGCGGGATGGGCGGCGGCGACGTGAAGAACGTCTTTGCCATATTTTTGTGGGTGCCTACGCCGATCGCGACGCAGGCGCTGATGGTGATGGCGCTGGCTGGTGCCGCGGTGTCCGCGGCAATGCTGGTGCACCAGATCGTAAAGCGCCCGAAGGACAAGCCGGAGGTACCCTATGGGGTCGCCATCGCGGCTGCAGGCCTTTGGGCGCTTCACCAACAATATCTTAACCAGTTTCAGGTTATCGGGTCGAGTTGAGGGCAAGCACCGCCGCGTCTGGCGAGTGCAGGAGGCGAAAAATCGTCATGGATACGCGAAAGATTATGCTGATCGTCGGCGCACTGGTCATTGCGATCGGGGCGGCGTTCGGGGTCAACCAGATGATGCGCGGCGCATCGGCTCCGCAGGCACGCGCTGCCGCGGCCCCGGAAGCCCAGGGTCCGATGATCCTGGTCGCCACGCGCCAGCTGCCGGTCGGGACGATCATCGGCCCCGACAGCTTCCGCTTCCAGCCCTGGCCGAAGGAACTGGTCGAGAAGGCCTATTTCCTGAAGGAAAAGACCGACACCAACAGCCTGGTCGGCACGGTCGTGCGCTATCCGATCACTGCGGGGCAGCCGCTCACGCAGGGCGCGCTCGTTCATCCCGACGATCGCGGCTTCCTCGCCGCGGCGCTCGGCCCCGGCATGCGGGCCGTGACCGTCAAGGTCAGCCAGGAACAGGGTGTCGCCGGCTTCGTCTTCCCGGGCGACCGCGTCGACGTCGTGCTGGCGCAGGAGATCGAGGTCAAGGAAGGCGGCAGCTATCCCGACGACCAACTCTATACCGCCGAGACGATCGTCAACAATGTCCGGGTTCTCGCGACCGACCAGCGTTATGACGCCGAGGACGAGACGGGCAAGACGCCGGTTCGCACCTTCGGCTCGGTGACGCTGGAAGCCACGCCCGAGATCGCAGAGAAGATCGCGGTCGCGCAGAGCATGGGTAAGCTGTCGCTCGCGCTGCGCCCGCTGGCCGACAGCGCGGGCGATCTCGATGCCGCCATCGCCTCGGGTGCGGTAAACGTTCCGACCAAGGGCGGCACTGCCGCTGAAAAGAAGATGATGGCCGAAGCCGCGGGGCGGCCGACCTCGGGCCGCGGCTCGGCCACGACGGGCGGTGACGTATCGCGCTTCTGGGTTCCGGTCAGCGGCCGCGTATCGCAGCCGAAGCCGCAGCAGAATGTCTATGGAGGGGCACCGATGCCCATGGGCGGCGCCGCACCGGCGGCCCCGCGCGGTCCAGTCGTACGTGTCACGCGCGGCGGCCAGGTGACCGAAGTTCCGGTTGGGGGTAAGTAAGATGAACAGCAAAGCCAATTTCAAGGCAGCGGCGCTGGCCCGCACCCTGGCCATCGGCCTGGTCGCGGCGACCCTGGTGTCCGCCCCCGCCCAGCAGGCTTCGGCACAGGCGGTCCAGAATGCGAGCAGCAACGTCGACCTGTCGGTCGGACGCGGGCGGCTGATCAGCCTGCCCGCGGCGATGACCGACGTCTTCGTCGCCGACGACAAGGTCGCCGACGTTCAGGTCCGCTCGAGCCGGCAGCTCTACATCTTCGGCAAGACGCCGGGCGAGACGAGCATCTATGCCACCGATGCCAGCGGCCGCGTCGTCTATTCGACGGTCGCCCGCGTCGGCAACAACATCGAGACCATCGACCAGATGCTCGCGCTCGCGATGCCCGATGCCAAGGTTTCGGCGAACACGATGAACGGCTTCGTGCTGCTGACCGGTACGGTCCAGTCGCCCGACGACGCCGCCGAGGCCGAACGCCTGGTGCAGGCCTTTGTCGGCGACCAGACCAAGGTGCTGTCGCGCCTCCGCACCGCGACGCCGCTGCAGGTCAATCTGCAGGTCCGCATCGCCGAAGTGAATCGCTCGCTGGTCAAGGAAATCAGCGGCAACGTCCTGACGCGCGATACCGACGGGCCGTTGGGCAACGGCTTCCTGGGCGGTGTTTTCGGTGGCCGTACCGCAGGGACGATCACAAGCAGCAACGGCACGACGACCTATAATATCACCACCCCTTCCGGGACGCGGAGCCTGGCCGGCGCCGGTCGCCTGTTCGGCCTCGACCTCATCGCGTCGCTCGACGCAGGCGAGCGCTCGGGCTTGGTCGCGACGCTGGCGCAGCCCAATCTGACCGCGATTTCGGGCGAAACCGCCGACTTCCTCGCGGGCGGCGAATTCCCGGTCCCGATCCCGGGCAATTTCGCGGGCACGACGATCGAATATCGCAAATATGGCGTCAGCCTGGCCTATACGCCGACGGTGCTGTCGAACGGCCGCATCAGCCTGCGTGTCCGCCCCGAAGTGTCCGAACTCTCGACCGAAGGCGCCATCGAACTCGACGGTTTCCAGGTGCCCGCGCTGACCGTGCGCCGCGCGGAGACCACCGTCGAACTCGGCTCGGGCGAAAGCTTCATGATCGCCGGGCTGATGAACAACCGGTCGATCGGCGCGATCGACAAGATGCCTGGGTTGGGCGATGTGCCGCTGCTCGGCCTGCTGTTCAAGTCGGACAGCTTCCGCCGCGGCGAAACCGAGCTGGTGATCGTCGTAACGCCCTATCTGGTCCAGCCGGTTTCGGCGAACGAGATCAAGCTGCCGACCGACGCCTTCCAGGATTCGAACGACCTTTCGCGCCTGCTGCTCGGTCAGACGACCAACGGCGTGACCGGCGGCGACCGCCCCAAGCCGCGGCTGGAGACGTCGCCCGCCGATGCCGACCGCCTGCGCGGCGGCGCGGAAGTGTCGCCGGGTTTCAGCATCAAGTGACGCGCTGGTTTTCAGGAGCAAGTTTATGAAGAAGATCGCAACTTGGACCGTCCTGGCGCTGGCGACGACGATCGCCGGCTGCACCGGCACCGCCCACACCAACGCCAGCCTCGATTCGGTCCACCAGCCGCTGGTGCGCAACTCGATTTACCAGTTCGACGTCGCGACGAGCGGCGGCGAGCTGCCCCCGAGCGAACAGGGCCGCCTGCAGGGCTGGCTCGACGCGATGGGCGTGCGTTACGGCGACCGCATCGCGGTCGAGGATCCCTCGCCCTATGGCTCGGGCAACGCACAGGCGACGATCCGTTCGATGGTCGAACGCCGCGGCCTGCTGCTCAGCGACGCGCTGCCGGTCACCACCGGCGCCGTGCCAGAGGGCAGCGTCCGCGTCGTCGTGACGCGCGCCTCGGCGCATGTACCGGGCTGCCCCGACTGGGCGAGCAAATCGTCGATCAATTTCACCAATTCGACCTCGTCCAACTATGGCTGCGCGACGAACAGCAATCTCGCCGCAATGGTCGCCGACCCCAACGATTTGATCAAGGGATCGAGCGACGCAGGCTACGACCCCAGCACCGCGACGCGCGCGATCAAGACCTATCGCGAAAAACCGCCGACGGGCGCGGGCGCGCTCAAGCAGAACTCGACCAGTGAAGGAGGCAGCCAGTGAACGCGCCTTTCAAAGCAGCCGGGCTGCGCGAACCGTTTAACGCCTTCGTGTGCGACGACGACACGCTGGAACTGATCCGCGCCGCGGCCAACGACATGGGCTGGCCGATCGAGAAGTGCAACAAGGGCGGGCTGCGCAACGCGGTCCAGTCGCTGTCGGTCTCGGCGAGCCCGAACATCCTGTTCGTCGACATGTCCGAATCGGGCGACCCGATCAACGACATCAACGCGCTCGCGGAAGTTTGCGAGCCCGGCACGGTGGTGATCGCCGCCGGCCAGGTCAACGACGTGCGCCTGTATCGCGACCTCCTGTCGAGCGGGATCCAGGACTATCTGCTCAAGCCGCTGTCGCTCGACCAGGTCCGCGAATCGCTGACCATGGCGCAGGCGATGCTGTCGGCGCCCAAGCATGCCGACATGGTCGATGACAAGCCGCATCACATGATGGCGGTGGTCGGCGTGCGCGGCGGCGTCGGCGCGTCGCTGGTATCGACCTCGCTCGCCTGGGCGATGAGCGAACAGGCCGGCCGCCAGACCGCGCTGCTCGACCTCGACGTGCATTTCGGCACCGGCGCGCTGACGCTCGACCTCGAGCCCGGCCGCGGGCTGATCGACGCGATCGACAATCCCAGCCGCATCGACGGGCTGTTCATCGAGCGCGCGATGGTGCGCGCATCGGACAAGCTCAGCCTGCTGTCGGCCGAGGCGCCGATCCACCAGCCGGTGCTGACCGACGGTTCGGCCTTCTTCCAGCTCGAGGAAGAACTACGCAACGCGTTCGAGATGACAATCGTCGACATCCCGCGCCACGTGCTGATCCCCTTCCCGCACCTGGTGTCGGAAGCGGGGACGATCCTGCTGGTCAGCGACGTGACGCTCGCCTCGGCGCGCGATACGATCCGCATCCTGTCGTGGTTCAAGCAGAATGTTCCCGGCGCGCGCGTGATTCTGGTGGCGAACAAGTTCCAGAATGCGGTCGGCGAATTGTCGCGCAAGGAATTCGAATCCTCGATCGAACGCCCCATCGACATCACCATCCCGTTCGACCCCAAGCTGGTCAGCCAGTCGGCCAAGCTCGGCAAATCCTATGCCGAGATCTGCAAGGGCACCAAGGCGAGCCAGGTGTGGAACGGACTGATGCGCCTGATCCTCGACGGCGCCGACGCCGAAGAGGAAGCGCCGAAGCCCGAAGCCAAGGCCAAGTCGGGCGGCTCGCTGCTCGGCAAGATCGGCGGCATCGGCGGCGTGATACTGAAAAAGAAATAAGCGTGACTGCGGCCGGCTAGTCCGGTCGCCGCCAGCCATGGACTAGAAGCGGACGAAATCGCATCATGGATCTGTCAGTCATCCTCATCATCGGCGGCGCCTTCCTGGCCTTCACGATGCTCGTGATCCTGCTCGGCGGCCCGTCGATCGGCAAGGCGAAATCGCGGCGTCTCGCGATGGTCAAGGACCGGCATGCCGCTTCGACCGAAGCGGTCGTCGCTGCGCAGATGCGCAAGACGATCCAAGCGTCGAGCAGCAAGGGCGGGACGAACCTGTCGAGCCTGATGCCGCGCCGCGAAGAGATGGAAAAGCGGCTGCGGCGCACCGGCAAGACCTGGACCGTCAGCCAGTATATGATGGCGTCGATGCTGATCTTCGTGGTTGCGGCGAGCCTGCTGATCGCGATCCGCAGCCCCCTGTTGCTCGCCGCGATGGTCGGCGCCTTCGTGGCGATCGGCCTGCCCTATTTCGTCGTCGGCAGCCTGATCAAGAAGCGCGTTGCCAAGTTCAACACGCGCTTTCCCGACGCGATCGACCTGCTCGTTCGCGGCCTGAAATCGGGCCTTCCGGTGACCGAGACCTTCCAGGTCGTCAGCCAGGAACTTCCCGGCCCGGTCGGCGAGGAATTCAAGGGCGTGGTCGAACGCATCCGCATCGGCAACACGATGGAAGCCGCGCTCCAGGAATCGGCCGAGATGCTAGGCACACCCGAGTTCCAGTTCTTTTGCATCACCATTGCGATCCAGCGCGAAACGGGCGGCAACCTGGCGGAAACGCTGGCTAACCTGTCGGACGTGCTGCGCAAGCGCGCGCAGATGAAGCTCAAGATCCGCGCCATGTCGTCGGAAGCGAAGGCATCGGCGTATATCGTCGGCGCGCTGCCCTTCTTCGTCTTCGGTATCGTCTGGATGATGAACCCCGAATATCTTCAGGGCTTCTTCGTCGAAGAACGTCTGATCATCACCGGGCTGGGCGGGCTCGTCTGGATGAGCATCGGCGCGTTCATCATGTCGCGCATGATCAGCTTCGAAATCTGACGGGAGCAGACAAATGAACAGCACTCTGCTCCTCAACGCCTTCACCGGGGCCACCAGCGGCCCGAAACTGATGGGCATCGACGTCGTCTGGGTCGGCACCGTGCTCGCCGCGGTCGGCGTCGGCGCGGTCCTCGTCGCGCTCTATGGCGCGCTGACCGTCCGCGACCCGATGGCGAAGCGCGTGAAAGCGCTCAACGAACGCCGCGAACAGTTGAAGGCCGGCATCACCGCCTCGACCGCGAAGCGCCGTGCCAAGCTGGTCCGCAAGAACCAGACCGCCGACAAGATGCGCACCTTCCTGGGCAAGCTGCAGGTGCTGCAGGAAGACCAGATCAAGGACGTCCAGCAGAAGCTGGCGCAGGCGGGCATCCGCTCGAAGGATCTCGCGGTCGCGGTGATCTTTGGTCGCCTGATCATGCCGATCTTGCTCGGCGGGCTTGCCGCCTTCCTGATCTATGGCCTCGACATGTGGCCCGACATGACCCCGTTCAAGCGCGCCGGCGCCCTGATGACGGCGCTGATCCTCGGATACAAGGCCCCCGACCTGTTTGTGCAGAACAAGCGGACCAAGCGTACCGATGCGGTCCGCAAGGGCCTGCCCGACGCGCTCGACCTGCTGGTCATCTGCGCCGAAGCTGGCCTGACCGTCGACGCCGCGTTCAGCCGCGTCGCGAAGGAATTAGGCCGGGCGTATCCGGAACTGGGCGAAGAATTCGCGCTCACCTCGATCGAACTCGGCTTCCTCACCGAACGTCGGCAGGCGTTCGAGAACCTCGCCTATCGTGTCAATCTGGACTCGGTGAAGGGTGTGGTCACGACCATGATCCAGACCGAGAAATACGGCACGCCGCTCGCCAGCGCGCTGCGCGTGCTGTCGGCCGAATTCCGCAACGAACGTATGATGCGCGCCGAGGAAAAGGCGGCGCGCCTGCCTGCGATCATGACCGTGCCGCTGATCCTGTTCATCCTGCCGGTGCTGTTCATCGTGATCCTGGGTCCGGCGGCCTGCTCGCTTAAGGACGCGCTTGGCGGCGCAATGAGCGGCGGCGGCTGATCGCCGGGACAGCAAGAGCGACACCGGAACGACAAGGGGGAGCCGCCAAGCGGCTCCCCTTTTCTTTGGTCAGCCGACCGTTTGCTCGATCGCCCCGAAGATGCTGTGGTGCCGATCGTCGTCCATCCAGATGCGCACCGTGTCGCCCTTTTGCATGAAGGGTGTTTTCGGTTCACCCTCCAGGATCGTCTCGACGGTGCGCACCTCGGCGAGGCAGCAATAGCCGAGGCCGCCCTGCGCGATCGGCTTGCCCGGACCGCCGTCGGCGTCGCGGTTCGACACCGTCCCCGACCCGATGATCGTCCCCGCACCCAGATCGCGCGTCTTGGCGGCATGCGCTATCAGCGCCCCGAAATCGAAGGTCATATCGACCCCGGCATCGGCGCGGCCGAGCGCCTGGCCGTTGAGGTCGACCGAGAGCGTGCCGTGCAGCTTGCCGTCCTTCCACCGATCGCCGAGCGCGTCGGGGGTGACGAAAACCGGCGACATCGCGCTCGACGGCTTCGACTGGAAGAAACCGAAGCCCTTGGCGAGTTCGGCGGGGATCAGGCCGCGCAGCGAAACGTCGTTGGTCAGGCCGACGAGCAGGATATGGTCGCGCGCTGCGACCGGATCGATGCCCGCGGGTACGTCGCCGGTCACCACCACGACCTCGGCCTCCATGTCGCAGCCCCAGGCGGGGTCGCCGAGCGGGATCGGGTCGCGCGGCGCGAGGAAGGCGTCGCTGCCGCCCTGGTACATCAGCGGATCGTGCCAGAAGCTGTCGGGCATTTCGGCGCCGCGCGCCTGTCGCACCAGCGCGACATGATTCACATAGGCGCTGCCGTCGGCCCATTGATAGGCGCGCGGCAGCGGCGACGCCGCCTCGCGCTCGTGGAAGCGCTCCTTCGGGATCGCGTCATGGTTGAGGTCCTCGGCCAGCGCCGCGAGGCGCGGCGCGGCATAAGCCCAATTATCGAGCGCCGCCTGCAGCGTCGGGACGATCTGTCCGGCGTCGGCATACCAGGCGAGGTCGTCCGAAACGACGACAAGCCGGCCGTCGCGGCCACCTTTAAGCGAGGCTAATTTCACATCTGTCCCTTTGTCTGCGATGCCGCGCATCGCCTGATTGGGGGAGCGATGATCAGCGCGGCATCTGGATCGAAGCGAAACAGGTAAAGCCGCTCTGCCCCGCCTGCAAGCGCCGGATATATTGCAGATACGCCTGCGACTGGTTGTAGCTGGTGCCGGGCAGCGTCTGGCCGCGGAAGGCGCGCTTCACTTCTTCGCCGGTGAACGGCCTCGGCGAGCCCGGAAAGGCGCCCTGCGTTCCGGCGGCGACGAGATTGCCCTTGGGGTCGATATATTTGCCCGCGCCCGATACGTCGGGGACCGGAATCTGGCAATTCATCACCGACACGGCGGTCTGCGCAAAGGCCGGACGGATCGTCAACGCCGCCGATACGCCGACGGCGCCGAGCATCAACGCGCGGCGGCGCGTCGGCACGGCCTCGATGCCATCGGCGGTTTCGGGCGCCCCCGCGCCGGCCGGCTGATCCTGTTCTTTCATGCCCGGCGCATAAACCACCAAAAGCCCAAGGAAAAGCAAAAGACCGCGCGCGCCGCCGCGCTTCCCGTTTCGGGACATCCGCATCGAAAGCGTTAATCCCGGTAAAGCCGCTTGCGCGCTCTCCCCGCTCATGCGAGGCGGAGCGCCGATGTTCGACCGACTCTCCAGCCTCGTCGTAGCGTTGACCCTGGTCGCCATCGCGGCGATTTTCGCGATGCTCGCCGGCGGCGACGCGCTGACGATCGCGATCCTGGCGGTCGCGGGCATCGCTGCGATATTGGTCGTCCATGGCGCGGCGCCCGATACGACCGCAGGAGCTCGCGGCGAGGCCCCTGCCGAGCCTCTGCCCGCATTGCCCGGATCGCTGCTGCGCCATCCCGATTTCGCGCGCTGGGCCGACCAGGAGCGCGAGCCGCTGATCGGCACCGACGACCATATCGTCACCATCGCCAACGACGCCGCGATCCGGCTGCTGGGACGCCATATCGTCGGCGCCGACATCCGCACCGCGATCCGCCACCCCGGCGCGGTCGACGCGCTGGCGGCAGCGGGGAGCCCCGACACGCTGCAGGAAATCCACCTCGCCGACTTTCCGCGTCCGGGGCATCGCTGGACGATGCATATCGCCGCGCTATCGGGGGGCGAGCGCATTATCTTTCTCTCCGACCGCTCGGCGATCGACGCCGCCGACCGGATGCGGTCGGACTTCGTCGCCAACGCCAGCCACGAACTGCGCACGCCGCTCGCCGCGATCCTCGGCTATGTCGAGACGCTGCAGGACATGAACGACGAGGGCGATGGCGCGACGCGGCACCGGTTCCTGTCGATCATCGAGCGCGAGGCGCGGCGGATGCAGCAGTTGGTGATCGACCTGCTCTCGATTTCGCGCGTCGAGGCCGACCGTTTTCGCCGCCCGACGACCCCGGTCGACCTGACCGCGATCGTGCGCACCACCATCGCCCAGCTCAAGGACAGCGACCATCCGCGCGCCAAGGATGTGGTCGCGGGCTTCGACGCCACCCCGCTGCCGATACTCGGCGACGAGGCGCAACTCGGGCAGCTGGCGCACAATATCATCTCGAACGCGATGAAATATGGCCGTGCGGACACCCCGGTGACCGTCGAGCTGCTGCGTGAAGGCCATCGCGGACGGCTGGCGGTGCGCGACGAGGGCGAAGGCATTGCGCCCGACCATCTGCCGCGGCTGACCGAGCGCTTCTACCGCGTCGACGAGGCGCGGAGCCGCTCGGTGGGTGGCACGGGCCTGGGTCTCGCGATCGTCAAGCACATCAGCGAGCGGCATCAGGGCCAGCTCGATATCGAGAGCGAGGTCGGCAAGGGCACGCGTGTATCGGTGACCTTCCCGCTGGCCGGCGAAGCCTAAGCCGCGCACGCCTGCGCGCCGCGCTTGCATTTCCGCCGCTTCCCCGCTAAGGGCCCGCGCTTCCGTCCATGGTCATCCCTGGAGGCGTGGCGGAACTGTGTAACCGTACTCGGAGAAATATTATGAGCGATCAGCTGACGCTGACGGCCGAGACGCGCGAACGCGGAGGCAAGGGAGCCTCGCGTGACCTGCGTCGCAATGGCCGCGTCCCCGCCGTCGTCTATGGCGGCAAGGAAGAACCCCTGATGATCCACGTCGAAGAAAAGCTGCTGATGAAGCAGCTGATGTCGGGTCACTTCATGAACTCGGTCGTGATGATCGACGTCGGCGGCAAGCAGATCCGCACGCTGCCCAAGGACGTCGCCTTCCACCCGGTCAAGGATCGCCCGATCCACGCCGACTTCCTGCGCATCACCAAGGATGCCAAGGTTACCGTCGCGGTCCCGGTGGTGTTCATCAACGAAGAAGCCTCGCCGGGCCTGAAGCGCGGCGGTGTGCTGAACATCGTTCGCCACGAGCTGGAACTGGTCTGCGACGCGGACAAGATGCCCGACGACATCCAGATCGACGTGACCGGCTATGATGTCGGCGATTCGATCCACATCAGCGCCGTCACCCTGCCCAAGGGTGTCGAAAGCGCGATCACCGATCGCGATTTCACCATTGCGACGATCGTCGCCCCGTCGGCGCTGAAGTCGAGCGAAGGCGACACCACCGTCGATGGCGGCGAAGCCGCCGAAGGCGACGACGCCTAAACCCGTTCGGACGGCCCCTTCCCGCAGCGGGAAGGGGCCTCCCACGATTGGCCCCGAGAAAGGCAGCGCCATGCAGCTCTGGGTCGGCCTGGGCAATCCCGGGCCCCAATATGCGATGCATCGGCACAATGTCGGCTTCATGGCCGCCGACGTCATCGCCGACGTGCACGGCTTTCCCGCCCCGGCGAAGAAATTCCAGGGCTGGCTGCAGGACGGCCGTATCGGGCGCCACCGCGTCCTGATCCTAAAACCCGGCACCTTCATGAACGAAAGCGGCCGCAGCGTGCGCGCCGCGCTCGATTTCTATAAATTGACCCCGCAGGACGTGACCGTCTTCTACGACGAGCTCGATCTCGCCCCGATGAAGATCAAGGTGAAGCAGGGCGGCGGTGCGGCGGGCCACAACGGTATCCGCAGCATGATCCAGCATATCGGCGACGATTTCCGCCGCGTGCGCATCGGCATCGGCCACCCTGGGCACAAGGACCGCGTCACGGGCCATGTGCTCGGCAATTATCACAAGAGCGAGATGGAGCCGCTCGTCGACCTGCTCGGCGCGATCGCGGCCGAGGCGGCGTGGCTCGCCGACGGCGACGATGCGCGCTTCGTGAGCGATGTGGCGCTGCGGCTGCAGGGGTAATCCGGGCGCGGCCGATCCCGGAACGACATTCATTGCATCGTCATCCTGAACTTGTTTCAGGATCCATGATCTGCCGTTTCCTTCGGCGCAGCGTCAAACGAGGGTTCGGGCCATGGATGCTGAAACGAGTTCAGCATGACGAGATTCCGAAGTCTGTTCGTAGATTTGGCACCCTCCGCGCTTTGATGCATGATGGCTCCCGAAAGGAGCTTCACCCATGCCCCATGCTTCCCCCAATCGCCGCCAGTTGCTCGCGGGCGCCGCTGCGCTCACCGCGGCCGCCCCTGCCCTGCTGCGCGCCGTCGAGCCGCTCGCGCCCGATGCGCTGAAGGGCCGCACGGTGCTGATCACCGGCGCGTCGAGCGGCTTCGGTCGCGTCGGCGCCTTGCTCTATGCCAAGCATGGCGCGAAGGTGATCGCGACGATGCGCAAACTGCCACGGCCCGAGGCCGAAAGCCTCGTCGCCGAGGCGGCGAAGGACAAGCTCGACCTACATGTCGTCGAGATCGACGTGACCGACGACGCGTCGGTCGCGCGCGGCACCGCCGAAGCGGTGCAGTTTGCGGGCGGACGCATCGACACTTTGGTCAACAATGCCGGCATCGGCATCACCGGGCCGGTCGAGGTGCAGGACATGGAGGCGACGCGGCTCATCTTCGAGACCAATGTGCTGGGCATCCAGCGCATGCTGCGCGCGCTGTTGCCGCAAATGCGCGCGGCAAAAAGCGGGCAAATCTTCAACATCAGCTCGCAATTGGGCCGCGTGATCGTGCCCGGCGGCGGTCATTATTCGGCGACCAAATTCGCGGTCGAGGCGCTGTCCGAGCAGCTCGCCTACGAGTTGGTGCCGCACGGCATCGACGTGACCGTCATCCAGCCGGGCGGCTATCCGACCAGGGTCTGGGTCAATCGCAACGCCTATACCCGCGCCTTGCGCGACCGCAGCGACGCCGAGCTGCTCAAGGCCTATGAGCCCTTCACCCGCGGCATGGGGACCGAGGACGGCAGCGGACGCAGCGCCGACCCCGCCGACGTGCCGCGCGCGATCGCCAAGATCATGACGATGCCCGCGGGCAAACGCCCGCTGCGCCGCGCGGTCCATCCGGGCAACAAACCGCAGGAGGCGATCAACAAGGTCGCGGCCGAGGTCCAACTCGCCTGGCTCGGCGGATCGCCGCTGGGACCGCTGATCAAGGCCGTGCACGACTGAGGCTGCCTGCCGTTCGACAAGAGGATTGACGGTCGCCTCACCGGGCGACTGTCAAAACTCTGTCATCAAAATCGTTCGTTTTCGAAACCTTGCAGCCATCGGGCTGACACCTCCCCCTGTCATCGGGGCCATCTCACCGGGACGACTCCCAGTCCCGGGGCTCAACCGAACAGGGGTACTGCATGTCACATCTTACCGACCAAGCCCGCGCGCCCTATCGCCGCGCGACCGACGACCTCGACGGCCCGAACAGCCTCGAGGCGATCGTCGCCGCCAACCCCTCGCGCCGGTCGATGCTGACCAACGGCCTGTTCGGCCTGTCGATGCTGCCGCTCCTCGCCGCCTGCGACAGCGACGGCGCACCGGTCGTGACCGTGCCGCCGACGCCCACCCCGACGCCGACACCGACGGGCACGGCGCCGAGCTTCGCGGTCAATTTCACCTCGGTCGCCGCCAACCGCAACGACACCGTCACCGTACCGGCGGGTTATACCGTCGATGTGCTGCTGAAGGCCGGCGATTCGGTGGAGAGCGGCACACCCTATTCGGGCAGCTTCCCCGCAAGCCCGGCGGTTTCCGAGAAATGGGCCGGCGGCAATCATGATGGCATGGAATATTTCGCTTTCCCGGGCGTCGACGCGAACAACCGCGGCCTACTGGCGCTGAATTTCGAATATCCCGATTTCAACATCCTGATGGCCGGCAACTACGACCCGGCGACCGCCAGCGCCGACCAGAAGGCGATCGCCCTGTCGGCGGTCGGCATCGGCGTCGTCGAGATTTCGAAGGGCAGCGACGGCAAATGGTCGGTGCAGTCCGGCTCGACCTATAATCGCCGCTACACGGGCAACAGCGCCTATCGCGCGGGCGGCCCCGCCGCGGGCCTGTTGTCGGGCAGCATCAAGGGCATGCTGAACAATTGCGCCAGCGGCCGCACCCCGTGGGACACCTACCTGACCTGCGAAGAGACGACCGACAACTATCTCGACCCGACGAAACCCGCGAACGACTATGGCTGGGTCGTCGAAATCGATCCGCTGCGCGAACTCGCCGCGCCGACCAAGCGCACCGCGATGGGCCGCTTCAGCCACGAGAACGTCGCCTTCATGGCGAACGCCGACCGCCGCGTCGCCTTCTACATGGGCGACGACAGCACCCCGGGCTGCATCTACAAGTTCATTCCCGATCGCGCCTACAGCGCCACCAACCGCGCCGCGAACACCGACCTGCTCGATTACGGCACGCTCTATGTCGCACGCTTCAACGCCGACGGCACGGGTGAGTGGCGCGCGCTGGTCGTCGGGCAGAACGGCCTGACCGCGGGCGCGTCCGACCCCGGCAACATCAGCCAGAGCGCGACGCCCCCGGCGCCGACGATCGTCAACTTCAACAACCAGGCCGACGTGCTGATCAATTGCGCCTCGGCGGCGCGCGTTGCCGGCGGCACCGTGATGGATCGTCCCGAGTGGATCACGGTCGCACCCGACAACAAGGCGGTGTTCGTCACGCTGACCAACAACAGCAGCCGCCGCGTCACCGACCCCGCCAACCCGCGTGTCACCAACCGTCACGGGCATATCCTGAAGTTCCGCGAGGAAGGCGATTCGCCGCTGGCCACCAAGTTCAGCTGGGAAATCTTCCTGCTGGCGGGAGACCCGGCCTGGGCGTCGGGCGGGTCGAACCTGACCGGCAACATCAACGGCGACACCTTCTCCAGCCCCGACGGCCTGCGCATCGATCCGCAGGGCCGCCTGTGGGTGCAGACCGACCACAGCGTTCCCGGCACCTCGGGCGCCTCGGGCGTCAGCATCGAGGATACGGTCGGCCAGAATGCGATGTTCTACCTCGACCAGGCGACCAAGCAGTCGAAACGCTTCTTGGTCGGTCCGGTCGGGTGCGAGATCACCGGCCTCGCCTACACCCCCGACCTGCGCACCTTCTTCGTCAATATCCAGCATCCGACGGGCAACTGGCCGGTCGCGGGCGAGCAGCCGCGCTCGTCGACGATCGTGGTGCGCCGCACCGACAACCAGCCGGTGGGCAACTGATCAGCGCGCCGCCCGCTCCCAAACGCCGGGAGCGGGCGACCGCCTCAGACGAATTTCATATCGCCGAAGATCCAGCGCCACGGCGTCCCCGTTTCGCCGAGAATGTCGCGCACGATCATCGGAAAGGCCGCCTCGGCGCGCACGTCGTTCGACATGATCAGCACGCAGCGTTGACCCTTTTCGACGCAGACGAGCGTGTTGCCGGTCGAGTCATTGTGCCCGCCGCGGAAGAAAGCGGGGCCCTGCGGCCCGCTATAGGTGATCAGCCCGACGCTCGCCGCCAGCCCCTTGTGCTGCCGCGCCGCGGGCACGTCGCCCGCCAGCGTTGGGAATTGTCCGGCCGAACGGATCGGCAGGCCCGGGCGCCACAGTTCGCCGCGTGCCTTTTTCGACAAACCCTCCCCCGACACCAGCGCCGCCGCGAAATTGGCAAGGTCGGTGATCGTCGTGTCCATCGATCCCGCCATGCGCACGCGGCCGCGCTCGTCATGCGCCTCGACGCTGCCGTCGAGCGTCCAGCCGTCGGCGTAGTTCGCCGCGAAGTCGGGGCGCCAGACGAGGCTGGAGTTCGGCATCCTCAGCGGATCGAAGACCAGCCGCTGAACTTGTTGCCCGGTGTCGAGCCCCAGTCCCTTGTCGAGCCCGAACTGCAGCAGCATGATCCCCTCGCCCGAATAGCCGTAGCGGCTGCCCGGATCGAAGTGGAAGCGCAATTTCTGGTCGGGTTCGAGAAAGTGGAAGTTCGCGAAACCCGTGCTGTGGTTGAGGACATGCCGCGGCGTCACCGCGCGCCAGCGCTCATCGCCGGCAAGGTCGCCCCAATTGCCGTAGGCGTCGAGATTGCCATAGTCGGGAAGCGGCTTGTCGAGCATCGCCGCGATCGGCTTGTCGAGGTCGACCTTGCCCTCGTCGGCCAGCCGCAGCACCGTATAGGCGAAGACCGCCTTGGTCAGCGAGGCGCCGTACATGATCGTCTGCGGGGTCAACGGCTCGCCTTTGGCGTTCCGCTCGCCAAAGCTCTGGACCGAGACGACCTTACCCTTGTCGATCACCGCGATGGCGAGGCCGCGCGCGCCGGTCGCGGTCATCGCCTGCTTCGCGGTCTTCGCGACCGCGGCCTGGTCGGCGACGGGTTTCGCCTCGGCGGTGACGGCCATCAACAACGGCAGGGCCAAAGCCAGTTTTGCACGGCGCATCGCTATCTCCCCGAAATCAGGACGATTCCACTGCTATGACGAAACAATACAGCCCGCAAGCCGCGTCGTCGCCGGTCAGGGTTTGCGCTTCGGTGGCGGCGGGGCCGAACCGTCGGGGGTCTGCGACATCATGATGACGCACATGGTGCGGTGGACCTTGTGCGATCCGCAGGCGACGCCGGCATAGCGATGCTCGGCGCGGAGCAGGCTGTGGCGGTGCCCGCGGTCGGGCACGCCGTCGTCGATCAGCAGCTGGTGGATCACGCCTGCCGGGGTGTGATGGCCATAAGTGATGACCTCGTTGACATAGGGACCGCCGCCCCGCGCGGTCGCGCGCTCGCCCGGGCCGCGGCCGCCGGTATAGTGGCCGACCGCGCCCGAACGCGACTGCGCCGCGACATGGTCGGCCGCCGCGCGTTCGAGCACCGCGCCGCGTTCGAGCGAGGCGAGCGGCTTCGCCGGACGCAGGTCGCGGATCGCCTCGTCGACCGCCGCGACGCCCTCGCGGGTCATGATGTCGATCTCGTCGCGGTCGCGCCCGATCAGCAGCTTGCCCTCGAAGCGCGGGCGATAAGTCCGCAACACATCGGCATAGCCCGAAGGATCGCCGCGGAAGCGATTGAGTTCGGCAAGAACGTCGGTCTCGAAATCGCCCGGCGCGAGGGCAGCGGAGCTCACGGCTCCGCCAGCCAGAAGCGCCGCTGCTGCGGGCCATCGGAAGTATCTCGTCATTGCAGAGGCGATAAAGGCGCAACGCTGAACATCGCGCAACCATTATCGGCGAGACTGGCGCACGGGCCCACTAAGCGCTAGGGGCGCGGGCAACGACCGGCGCGACGCCGGATCCTCATGGAGTTTTTATGGGTTTCAAATGCGGCATCGTCGGACTCCCGAACGTGGGCAAGTCCACCCTGTTCAACGCGCTGACCGAGACCGCGGCGGCGCAGGCGGCGAACTATCCCTTCTGCACGATCGAGCCGAACATCGGTAACGTCGCGGTGCCCGACGACCGGCTGGAGAAGCTCGCGGCGATCGCGAGCAGCAAGAAGATCATCGCGACGCAGCTCGCCTTCGTCGATATCGCGGGGCTCGTGCGCGGCGCGTCGAAGGGAGAGGGTCTGGGCAACCAGTTCCTCGGCAATATCCGCGAGGTCGACGCGATCGTGCATGTGCTGCGCTGTTTCGAGGATGACGACATCCAGCATGTCGAGAACAGGGTCGACCCCGTCGCCGACGCCGAGACGGTCGAGACCGAGCTGCTGCTCGCCGACCTCGAAAGCCTCGAGAAGCGCGTGCCGGCGCTGGCCAAGAAAGCCGCGCAGGGCGACAAGGAATCGAAGGTCGCCGCGAGCGTGCTCGGGCAGGCGCTCGACCTGCTGCGCGACGGCAAGCCCGCGCGGCTGACTGACCCCCGCGACGAGGAAGAAGCCCGCGCGCTGCGCAATGCGCAGCTGCTGACCAGCAAGCCCGTCCTCTACGTCTGCAACGTCGACGAGGGCAGCGCCGCCAACGGCAACGCCTTCTCCGAAAAGGTCTTTGCCAAGGCGGCGGCCGAGGGCGCGCAGGCGGTGGTCGTCTCCGCCGCGATCGAGAGCGAGCTGGTGACGATGGACATGGCCGACCGGCTCGAATTCCTCGAAGAAATGGGCCTCCACGAAACCGGCCTCGCGCGCGTCATCCGCGCGGGGTACGAGTTGCTGCACCTGATCACCTTCTTCACCGTCGGCCCGCAGGAAGCGCGCGCCTGGACCGTCCACACCGGCGCCACCGCGCCCGAGGCCGCGGGCGAGATCCACAGCGATTTCCAGAAGGGCTTCATCCGCGCCGAGACGATCGCCTATGACGATTATGTCACGCTGGGCGGCGAAGCAAAGGCGCGCGAAGCGGGCAAGCTGCGCGCCGAGGGCAAGGCCTATGTCGTGCACGACGGCGACGTGATGCATTTCCTGCATAGTTGAGTCGTCTTCGCCGCCCGCGAAGCCGGTCGGGGCTTAAAGCCACAAAAGCCCCGTATGGGGAGATGCGCATTGTGCCCTTTGTGGCCTTAAGGCGACATCGAATACGCATGCGCGCGTCGAAATGTCTTCCTTGTCGCTTTAAGCACGGGGCGGACCTTCAGCGCGTTCAAGACGATTTCAATGAGCCAGTGATGTGCCGCCATATCGAAAGAAGGTCGCGCGATATTCCAAAGTTCAGTAAAGTTCAGCCTCGTGCGGCACCGATTTGAACGTCGCGATATGCTGATTACTTGCGGTGCGCATCGCGTTTTTATCCACCAGATGAAAGAGCCGGATGAAGGCTGGCACAGCCGGATAATTTAGGAAAGGCTTATTTTGAAGGCTATGTCGGCTTTGGGGTGGGAAGCGGACGCTGGATGACCGATCAAATGATAGCTATGAGAATGCCGCCAGCGTGACGGAATTGGTAGACGTATCGCTACAGCGATCTCGGCAACGGGTGGGGTTCGATCCCCTGCCGCTGGCATTTCCGAATTGGGGTGGGAAGCTGCCACCCGACAACCTATTCGGATTAGCGAAAATCCTTTCCTTCGATTGTCACGGGGACCTGTTGCAGACGGTGCCAGAAATCGTCGCCTTGAAGCTCCGATACAACATCTAGAGCAATTGAATCGGCCGACTGAACGGCAAAGTCGAACCACCGGTTGTTAGAACCCGGTTTCGCTCCAAGCCTTACAGTGGCAATCAGTTGAGTGGCTTTGACTTTCTCCGGTGCAACCGTGTGTTTGATCGGCCTGTGCCACTCCACGCCGTCGCGCGACGCTAGCCCCGCGTGCACAAAGAAGCGGTCGTCCGAAGAATCTCGTTTGAAATAGAACTGAAGGCATTCCACTGTGTCACCCATATATCGATAAAAATCAGGAAACGAACCGCGAAATCCAATTGATCGTAAGTGCGGAATCGCAAGCCGCTTTAGTGAAGCTTTCATGTCAGACCTGCGGCTCATTTCCACTCCTATCGGAATCGGGGGTAGCGTAGGATTACACCTAAATTGAGGCTCAAAGCCGTCAAGTGCTCTGACCTCATGAACGTCCGCAATCGGTCGTTAGCGGTCATTCGATCCAGGTTGACAGCGAACGGCGGAAATGGGGTGGGAAGCGGACGCTAACTCGCGGGATTGATTTCCGGTCCAAGCTCCTCGTCCGCCACGTTCCATTCGAAAACTCGACCTGTATCCTCTTCCACTGCAAACCATCCCATCAATACGCTGCCGCATATCTCTTCATGGCAGTATCCGTTGACACGAGCTATCCGGAAACCGGGCGGATTAAAGCTATCAACTACTCCATCGCAACCAGCGATATTCTTTTCTTCAAAATCGCGGTTGGCCACTAGAGATGCCTTGAGAAGATCGCATGCTTTGGCGTCCGCAGATATATCGAAGGAAGCTTCGGCTTTGACAGAAGCGGCTTGTTCATCTTCTGGCATGCCGCAGCTGAGCAAGCCCAATGCCAAGATGATGATTGACGGAATTTGCGGCTTCTACATCCTCGCAAATTAGACAAAATTGCTACGTCTGCAATCGGTCGCTTCCTGACATTCGATCCAGATCAGCGGCGACCGGCTGAAATGGGGTGGGGACCGGACATATCTCACTTTCTTGTCATCCCCGCGAAAGCGGGGACCCAGAGCGTCCGTAGGCTGACCCCGCACTGGGTTCCCGCTTTCGCGGGAATGACACAGGTAAGAATGGGTCCGGCCGCAACCGCCCGCGGACCGTCATTGCGGGGCGGGCTACGGCTCGAACGCCGCCAAGATCGGGCACGGCCCCTTGTCGCTCGCCGCGCAGATGTCGGCTAAGCGCGCCAACGCGGCGCGGGTTTCGGTCATGGCCGCGATCTTTGTATCGAGCGCATCGATCCGCTGGCGCGCGAGGTGGCGCACCTGGACGCGGTCGTCGCCCGCCTCGAGCGCGAGCAGTTCGCCGATCTCGTCGAGCGTGAAGCCGGCGCCCTGCGCCGCGCGGATGAACTTCAGGCGGCGAAGGTCGTCTTCGTCGTAGCGGCGGATGCCGCCGCCCCAGCCGTCGCCGCCGCTGCGCGCGGGCGTCGAAAGCAGGCCGCGACGCTGGTAATAGCGGATCGTCTCGACCCCGACGCCGCCCGCGACGGCCAGTTTTCCGATGGTGAACTGCATCGCTTGACTCCGTACCATGGTACGGATGCCATATGGGGCGCATGAAAAAGCAAGCAACCCTCCACCGCATGGTCATGCCCGGCCACACCTGCCCCTATGGCCTCAAGGCCCGCCACCTGCTGAAGCGCAAAGGCTATGCGGTCGACGACCGTTGGCTCACGACGCGCGAGGAGACCGACGCGTTCAAGGCCGAGCATGGCGTCAAGACCACGCCGTAAACCTTCATCGACGGCGTGCGCATCGGCGGCTACGACGACCTCCGCCGCCATTTCGGCCTCGCGGTGCGCGATCCCGACGCGGTGAGCTACCGCCCGGTGATCGCGCTGTTCGCGATGACCGCGCTGATGGCGCTCGCGGCGAGCCATGCCGCGTTCGGCGACGCGCTCACGCTGCGCGCGGCCGAATGGTTCGTCTCGTTCAGCATGATCGTGCTCGCATTGCTCAAGCTGCAGGATATCGAGAGCTTCTCGACGATGTTCCTGAACTACGACCTGTTCGCGAAACGCTGGGTCCCCTATGGCCGCATCTATCCCTTTGCCGAGGGGGTCGCGGGGGTGCTGATGACCGCGCATGCGCTGCCCTGGCTGTCGATCCCGGTATCGCTGTTCATCGGTTCGATCGGCGCGGCGTCGGTGTTCAAGGCGGTCTATATCGAGCGGCGCGAGCTCAAATGCGCGTGCGTCGGAGGCAGCAGCAAGGTGCCGCTGGGTTTCGTCTCGCTGACCGAGAATCTGGCGATGGTCGGCATGGCGCTGTGGATGCTGGCGATGCTGGTCTGAGGCCATCCGCCCGGCCGGGTGCAACCCCATTGTCACGATCCGGGCACATGGGATTTCGCGTGCCGCTGGGCTATGCCCGGCGCAACGAATCATCAGACGATGGGAACTGCCATGTATAATCGCCGCTCGTTTCTGGCCGGGGCGACGCTCGCCGGGCTGGCCGCCCCCGCCATCGTTCGCGCGCAGGGGCTGTTTCGCGACTTTCCGTTCAGCCTGGGCGTCGCGGCGGGCGATCCCGCGAGCGACGGTTTCGTCATCTGGACGCGCCTCGCGCCCGAGCCGATGGAGCGCCACGGCGGCATGCCGCTGGTCAACGTCCCGGTCGACTGGGAGGTCGCGAGCGACACCGGCTTTCGCGACGTCGTGGCGAAGGGCACCGAGCTGGCGCGCCCCGAACTGGCGCACAGCGTCCATGTCGAGGTCGCGGGGCTGCTGCCCGACCGGCCCTATTTCTACCGCTTCACCGCGGGCGGCGAGCGCAGCCTGCGCGGTCGCGCGCGCACCCTGCCCGCCCCCGGCGCCAAGGTCGATGCGCTGAAATTCGGCGTCGCGGGCTGCCAGCATTATGAATCGGGCTTCTATGGCGCCTATCGCCACATGGCGCGCGAAGACCTGGCCTTCGTTTATCATTATGGCGATTTCATCTATGAATATCGGCAGGATTATCTGTTCGACAGCGGGCTGCCGATCCGCCCGGTGCGCCAATATGCGCAGCGTGCGCTGATCGACGTCAACGACTTCCGCCTCGCCTATGCGCAGACCCTGCTCGACATCGACCAGCAGGCGGTGCGTTCGGTCCACGCGCATCTGTCGAGCTTCGACGATCACGAGATTCGCAACAATTGGGTCGGCGAATATGACAATTGGAAAATGGGGCTCGACGGCAACGACCCCGACGCGCTGTCGCCCGCCGAGTTCATGCTGAAGAAGCAGGGCGCGATGCAGGCGTGGTACGAACACATGCCGGTGCGCAAGGCGCTGCTCCCGCGCGGCGGCATGGTCGCGGCGAACCGCGAGTTTCGATATGGCGACCTGATGGCGATGCAAGTGCTCGACACGCGCCAATATCGCAGCGACCAGCCGTGCGGCGACGGCTTCAAGCCGATCTGCCCCGACGTGATGGCCAGGGACGCGCAGGTGCTGGGCAAGGCGCAGGAGGAATGGCTGGCGCGCAATCTGGCGAAGGGCGGCGCGCAGTGGAACGCGCTGGCGCAGCAGGTGACGATGATGTCGCTCGACCGCCGCCGCAAGCCCGACGAACCGCAGAAAATCGTGAATATCGACAGCTGGGCGGGCTATGCGGCGCCGCGCGAGCGCATATTGTCGCGGATGGCGGGGCTCAAGAATTGCGTCGTGCTCACCGGTGACGAGCATCAGAATTTCTGCGGCGACCTGATCCTGAAGGACAAGGTCGTCGGCGCCGAATTCGTCGCGACCTCGATCAGCAGCAACGGCGACGGCAGCGACAAGCGCAACGGCACCGACGACTGGCTGAAGCTCAACCCCGAGCTCAAATTCGCCAACGACCAGCGCGGCTATGTCGTGTGCGAAGTCGGCCGCGAGGCGTGGCAGTCGCATTTCATGGTCGTCGACAAGGTGACCACGCCGACCAACACGCTGTCGAAGCGCGCGACCGGCGTCGTCGAGAATGGCGTCGCCGGGATCAAGATGGCCTGACGATGAAGATGATCGGGATGATCGGCGGCATGAGTTGGGAAAGCTCGGCCGAATATTACCGCCTCATCAACCGCGACGTGCGCGGGCGGCTCGGGCCGACCGCGTCGGCGCGCTGCCTGCTCTGGTCGTTCGACTTTTCGGAGATCGAGCGGCTGCAGAATGCGGGCGACTGGAACGCACTGACCGCGATGATGATCGACGCCGCGCGGCGGCTCGAGGCGGGCGGCGCCGAGCTGCTGATCATCTGCACCAACACGATGCATCTGATGGCCGACGCGGTGCAGGCCGCGGTGTCGGTACCGCTGCTGCACATCGCCGACGTCGCCGCCGACCGTCTGCACGCCGCGGGCATCGAAAAGGCCGGGCTGCTCGGCACCGCCTTCACGATGGAGAAGGATTTCTACCGCGACCGGCTGGCCGCGCGACATGGGCTGTCGGTGGTCGTCCCGGGCGCCGAGGACCGCGCGGTCGCGCACCGGATCATCTATGACGAGCTGGTCGCGGGCGTCGTGACCGAGGCGTCGCGCGACGCCTATCGCGCGATCATCGCGCGGCTGGTCGACGCTGGCGCAGAGGCGATCATCCTCGGCTGCACCGAGATCATGCTGCTGGTGCAGCCCGAGGACAGCCCGGTGCCGCTGTTCGACACGACGACGTTGCACGCGACGGCGGCGGTGGAGATGGTGATCGGCTGAGGGTCAACTTGATCGGGAAACGTCGGCTGCGACTTATTTCTGGCCCTCACTCCATCTGCCGGGTTGGGCGCATTCCATCGAACCGACACGTGTTTAGTTCCCAAAACTTCGCGTGCGGCAAATCTGGGAAAATCGAGCCGAAGCGAGGAGCGAATTTAGTCGCTGCGGAACGCTCGGTTCGGATAAAACCGGCTATTGAATGTGCGATGAAATCTGCAATCTCCAGCCCCGGCTCTTCCGCCGTCTTGTCCAGCAATGCCCAACTAACCGGCATCGATATGCCATCCATCGAAAGCCGCTGAGTTGATAGTTGTGCCTCGTAGGATGGACGTAAACGTGCGTTGTCTTCGATGATGAGACATAGACCATGCGATGGGCGACCACCCATGACTGCCGCCATGAGTTGTCCAACCAAATTTAGCGCGATCCCAAAAACCGGTTTGTGAGGGAATTCGCCCATCTCGAAAATCGTTTGATCCGTGATTGCAACCCCGGCGCGGTAGAAGGTTTCCTGCTCAAAGAACCTTCGAACCGGATAATCCCGCTTTCTGCCCAGCCTCATATTTCGCATATGCATTTGACGATCGCGATGGCCTGTTACCTGCTCTCGAACATCTAGCCAAGCTTGCCGCAGCGCAGGAAGGTCACGACCGCGAACCATACAGCACCCCAGAACAAATGTCGGATTACCGGGATCTTTCAGTGTTTCATCACCAGATTCGTCGAAGAACGCTATGACTTCGTCATCACCATAAAATGATTTCCGAAACCCCACTTCCATACAGCAGCCCCCGCCCTTCAAATCTCACTTCCGCCCGAACAGTTTCTCGACATCATCCATCGCGAGCTTGACCCAAGTCGGGCGGCCGTGGTTGCACTGGCCCGAATGCGGGGTGACCTCCATCTGGCGGAGCAGCGCGTTCATCTCGGTGACGCTGAGCGTGCGGCCCGCGCGGACCGAGCCGTGGCACGCCATCGTCGCGGCGACGAGTTCGAGCTTTTCATTGAGCCCGAGCGCGGCGTCGTAGCCCGCGAGGTCGTCGGCGATGTCGGTGACCAGCTTGGTGCAGTCGATCGCGCCGAGCATCGCCGGGGTCGCGCGGACCATCACCGCGGCGGGGCCGAAGCGTTCGAGTTCGACCCCGAGCGCGGCGAGCTGCGGCGCGGCGGCTTCGAGCCGGTCGCACGCGGGTTCGTCGAGCTCGACGACCTCGGGGAGCAGCAGGCCCTGCGACGGGACCGCGCGGCCCGCCAAGCCGTGGCGCAATTGTTCGAGCACCAGCCGTTCGTGCGCGGCGTGCTGGTCGACGATGACGAGCCCGTCCTCGGCCTCGGCAACGATGTAGGTGCGCGCGATCTGGCCGCGCGCGATGCCGAGCGGGTGATGCTCGGCCACCGGCACCGGGGCGGCGGCGACCTCGGCGCGGCCCGCCAGCGGCGCGGGCGAAGCGAAGGGGACGAGCCGGTCGTAGACGCGCGCGACTTCGGGCGACGGCGGCGCGATGTCGGCGCCGAACAGATGCACCGCGGGCTCGCCGCGCGGCGCGGCGCCGAAGAGGAAGCCGGTCGCCGGCGCGGGCGCCACCGGCTCCTGCTGCCAGGCGGCGAGCGCCGCCTCGGCGGGGCGCTGGACGCTGCGGAAGCCATGTTCGTCGAGCGCGCGGCGGAGCCCGCCGACGATCATGCCGCGGACGAGCTGCGGGTCGCGGAAGCGCACCTCGGTCTTCGCGGGGTGCACGTTCACGTCGACCTCGCTCGCGGGCACGTCGAGGAACAATGCGACGACGGGATGGCGGTCGCGCGCGAGCAAATCGGCATAGGCGCCGCGAAGCGCGCCGACGAGCAGCCGGTCCTTCACCGGGCGGCCGTTGACGAAGAGATATTGATGGTCGGAGACGCCGCGATTGTAGGTCGGCAGGCTGATCACACCGCCGAGATGCACCTCGCCCCGGTCGAGATCGACCCCGATGCTGTTCGCGGCGAGGTCGCGACTGGTCAGCGCCGCGACGCGCGCGAGCCGGTCCTGCCCGCCCTGGACGTCGAGCACGCGGCGCCCGTCATGCTCCATGGTGAAGCCGACGTCGGGGTTCACCATCGCGAGGCGTTTCACGACGTCGAGGCAGGCGGCATATTCGCTGCGCCCGCTGCGCAGGAATTTGCGGCGCGCGGGGATGCGCGCGAAGAGGTCCTCGACCAGCACGCGCGTGCCCTTGGCGAGCGCCGCGGGTCCCTCGGCGACGAGCGCGCCGTTGTCGACGACCCGCTTCCAGCCGTCGGCGCCGGGCATGCGGCTCTCGATCGTGAGCCGCGCGACGCTGGCGATCGAGGGCAGCGCCTCGCCGCGGAAACCGAGCGTGGTGACCTGCTCGATTGCGTCGTCGGGCAGCTTCGACGTGGCATGGCGTTCGAGCGCCAGCGCCATGTCGCCGGGGGTCATTCCCGACCCGTCGTCCTCGACCTCGATTCGCGCGATGCCGCCGTCGGCGATTCGTACCGAAATGCGCGTCGAACCCGCGTCTATGGCGTTTTCAACCAGTTCCTTGAGCGCCGCAGCCGGTCTTTCGACCACTTCACCGGCTGCGATCCGATTTACGAGCGTTTCCGGCAGGCGGCGTATTGACATAATCCCTTCCCTAGCGCAGTCGGACGCAATTCGCGACCCACCCGAACAGCCTGATCATTTTGTCCAGCCGCCCCCCATGGACAGGCCGGAATCTCCCCCTGATTGGTCCTGCCCCCGGACGGGAACGCGTCGGCAAACTCGGCGACGGGGCGCTCCGTTCGCAAGGCAGACAGGAATGACGATCGATGTCCTTTTTCTCGCGGTGGTTTAAGTTCAATTCCCAAGACATGGCGATCGACCTGGGCACCGCCAATACGGTGGTCTATGTCCGCGGCAAGGGCATCGTGCTCAACGAACCCTCGGTCGTCGCGATGGAGACGCTGAACGGCCATCGCCGCGTGAAGGCGGTCGGTGACGACGCCAAGCTGATGATGGGCAAGACCCCCGACAGCATCGAGGCGATCCGCCCCCTGCGCGACGGCGTCATCGCCGACATCGACATCGCCGAGGAGATGATCAAGCATTTCATCACCAAGGTGCACGGTGGCAAGCCCAACGCGTTCCGCAGTCCCGAGATCGTGATCTGCGTCCCCAGTGGCTCGACCAGCGTCGAGCGCCGCGCGATCCGCGACGCCGCGTCGAACGCTGGCGCCAGCGAAGTGTGGCTGATCGAGGAACCGATGGCCGCCGCGATCGGCGCCGACATGCCGGTGACCGAACCGATCGGGTCGATGGTCGTCGACATCGGCGGCGGCACCACCGAAGTCGCGGTGCTCTCGCTCCGCGGTCTCGCCTACACCACCTCGGTCCGCGCCGGCGGCGACAAGATGGACGAGGCGATCGTCTCCTATGTCCGCCGCCACCACAATCTGCTGATCGGCGAAACCACCGCCGAGCGGATCAAGAAAGATTTCGGCATCGCGCGCATTCCCGCCGACGGCGTCGGGATGACGATCCACATCAAGGGCCGCGACCTCGTCAACGGCGTGCCCAAGGAAATCTCGATCAACCAGGCGCAGATCGCCGAGGCGCTGTCGGAGCCGATCGGCACGATCGTCGAGGGCGTGCGCATCGCGCTCGAGAATACGGCGCCCGAACTCGCCGCCGACATCGTCGACCAAGGCATCGTCCTGACCGGCGGCGGCGCGCTGATCGCCGAGCTCGACGAGCTGCTGAAAGACGCGACGGGGCTGCCCGTCACGGTGGCCGACGATCCGCTGACCTGCGTCGCGATCGGCACCGGCCGCGCGATGGAAGACCCCGCCTTCCGCGGCGTGCTCCAGCAAGCCTGATATCGGATAGCAACGCTTTATGGTCCGCCCGGCAGCTCGGCGTCCGGGGCAATCCCGAAAGGCCCAGACGAGCCTGTTCGTCGC
This sequence comes from Sphingopyxis sp. QXT-31, assembly GCF_001984035.1. Lineage (NCBI taxonomy): Bacteria > Pseudomonadati > Pseudomonadota > Alphaproteobacteria > Sphingomonadales > Sphingopyxidaceae > Sphingopyxis > Sphingopyxis sp. QXT-31. The sequence goes on from NZ_CP019449.1 coordinate 1,662,507, forward strand.
CTATGTCATTGCGGTGACCGGGGCGGTGACGGGCCTGTTGCTGGCGATCCTGTCGGTTGCCGACCCCGTGGGTTTCGCGGCGCTGCGCGTCGCGAGCCATGAGGTCACCGCGCCCGTCGCGCGCGGCACCCGTTCGGTCATCGGCTCGATCTCGGGCATCGACGATGCGGTGTCGGCCTATGTGAGCGCGGGATCGCAGAACAGCCGGTTGCGCGCCGAACTCGCCGACGCGCGCCGCCAGCTGGTCGCGACGAGCGCGCTGCAGGAAGAGAACCGCCAGCTCAAGACGCTGCTGAAGTTGCAGGAAGCCGACAAGACCGGGGTCGCCAACGGCTATCTGCTCACCTCGACATCGACCAGCAGCAAGCGCATCGCGCTGCTCAGCATCGGGCGCAATGTCGGGGTGGCGGCGGGACAGCCAGTGCGCGGCGCCGACGGGCTGATCGGTCGCGTGCTGTCGAGCGGCCCTTCGGTGTCGCAGGTGCTGCTGCTGACCGACGTCGACAATATCGTACCGATCCGCCGCGCGCGCGACGGCCTGCCCGCGCTCGCCTATGGCCGCGGCAACGGCGACCTCGACATCCGCACGCTCAACATCGCGAACAACCCGTTCAAGCCGGGCGACATCATGGTCACCTCGGGCACCGGCGGGCTCTATCCGCCCAATGTGCCGGTGGCGATCATCGTGCGCCGGACGAGCGAGGGCGCGCTCGCACGCCCGCTCGCCGATCCGGCCAAGGTCGATGCGGTGTCGGTGCTGCGTCCCTATACGCCCGACAATATCGAGGCGCAGGCCGCGCACCCGGCCGCACCGGCTGCGGCGCCCGCGCCCAAGACCGCGCCATGAACCGCGCCGCCGCGCCCTTGCAGCGCGAACCCGCGTCGCGGTGGCGCATGCAGGCCGTACCCGTCGCGACGGTGATGTTCGCCTCGGCGCTGCCGCTGATGCTACCGATGGTCGCAAGCTCGCCGGTGTTGCCGCCGCTCGGGCTGCTGCTGTTCCTCTGCTGGCAATTGCTGCGGCTCGAGATGTGGCCGGTGTGGATCGGCCTGCCGCTCGGCCTGTGGGACGATCTGTTCAGCGGCGCGCCGATCGGCACCGCGGTCGGCCTGTGGACGCTCGCGACGATCGCGATCCATTATTTCTCGCAGCGCGTCTATTGGCGCGGCTTCATCCACGACTGGGGCGTCGCGGCGCTGCTGGTCGCCGCGATCCAGGCGCTCGCCGCGCTGATCGCGCATCCCGACGCGCATATGGGCCGCGTGCTCGGCCTCGTCGCGCCGCAAATCGTCATCTCGGCGCTGCTCGTCCCGCTCTTCCTTCGCCTGACCGGCAAGTTTGACAATTTCCGCCTGAAACGCCGATAGTTCACGCCCAATGTTTGGTAAGAAAAGCCCACCGATCACCGAAGCCTGGAGGGGCATGACCTTCACGCGCCGCGCGATGCTGGTCGGAGGCGGACAGATGGTCATCGGCGGCGCGCTCGCGGCGCGCATGGCCTATATATCGATCATCGACAACGACCATTATGTCCTTGAATCGGAAAGCAATCGTGTCAATTTGACCTTGGTCCCGCCGCGCCGCGGCTGGATCGTCGACCGGCGCGGCAAGGCGCTGGCGAACAACCGCGTGAGCCTGCGCATCGACCTGATCCCCGACCGGCTCCACGACAAGGAACTGGTGCTGAGGCAGCTCCGCACATTGCTGCGGCTCGACGGCGACGCGATGGAGCGGATCAACCGCGACCTGAAAGCGGCGTCGGGTTTCCAACCGGTCGCGGTCGCCGAGGATCTGTCCGAGGCCGATTATGCGTCGATCCTCGTCCGCCTGCCCGACCTGCCCGGCGTCGCGCCGCAGCGCGGCTTTGCGCGCAATTATCCGACGGGCGCCGCTGTCGGGCATCTGATCGGCTATGTCGGCGCGCCGACCGCCGAGGAATATCAGGCGGCGAACAAGGACCCGCTCTACATCACCCCCGGCTTTCGCGTCGGCAAGGACGGGCTGGAGAAATACTTCCAGCCGATGTTGCGCGGCGAGCCCGGCGCCAAGCGCGTCGAGGTCACCGCGCGCGGCAAGGTGGTGCGCGAGCTCGACACCACCGAGGACAAGCAGGGCAAGACCGTCCACCTGACGATCGACGCCGATTTGCAGGAATATATCGCGCGGCGTATGGGGCGCGAATCGGGCGCCGCGGTGGTCATCGACTGCGACAATGGCGACATCCTGTCCTTCGTTTCTATGCCCAGCTTCGACCCGAACAGCTTTTCGGACGGGATCAGCAATTCGGAATATAGCTGGCTGCGCGCCGACGACCACCAGCCGCTTATCAACAAGGCGACCCGCGGCCTCTATCCGCCCGGATCGACGCTGAAGCCGATGGCGGCGATCGCCGCGGTCGAACATGGCGTCGACCCCAGCGAGCGCCACACCTGCATCGGCGGCTATCGCCTCGGCAGCCGCTTCTTCCGCTGCCTCGGCACACACGGCAGCGTGGACATGGCGACCGCGATCATGAAGAGCTGCAACAGCTATTTCTACTGGCTCGCGCACCGCCTGGGCTATGACGCCTTCGCTCCCACGGCGAAGATGCTTGGGCTCGGCGAGGAATTCCAGCTCGCGGGCAGCAACCAGCGCTACGGCACCATCCCCGACAGCGCGTGGAAGATGCGCAAATACGACCAGGCCTGGTCGGCGTCGGATTCGCTGAACGCGATCATCGGCCAAGGCTATGTCAGCGTGAACCCGCTGCAGCTCGCGGTGATGGCGGCGCGGATCGCGTCGGGGCGCAAACTCTATCCGCGCCTCGTCAACCGCCAGTTCCGCAACGATCCCCTGCCCTATTCGGCCGACGCCCTTGCGGTCGCGCGCCACGGCATGGACCTCGTCGTCAACGGCCCGGGCGGGACCGCGGGGCGCAGCCGCCTGCCGCTCGACGGCATCGCGATGGCGGGCAAGACCGGCACCGCGCAGGTGCGGGGGCTCAACACCGGCAACGGCAAGAGCGGGTCGTGGCGGTTCCGCGACCACGGCCTGTTCGTCTGCTTCGCGCCGGTCGACAAACCCAAATATGCCGCGGGCATCGTGATCGAGCACGGTATGGGCGGCAGCCGCGCCGCGGCGCCGGTGGCGAAGGACTTCATGACCTTCCTCTACGACCGCGAAAAGGCGATGGAGGCGCTCGAGACGTTCGAGGCCGGCTGGGGCGGGACGATCAAGGAGCGCATGGACCGCGACTATATGGCGTGGAAGACGGGCGCGTCGAGCGACCCCGATCCGGAGATCCCGCAATGATCCCGGTCCCAGCCGCCGTCCAGCGCGTCCCGTGGAAGCTGATTGCGATCCTCTCGGGCATTACCGGTTTCGGGCTGCTCGTCCTCTATTCGGCCGCAGGCGGCAATTGGTCGCCCTGGGCGCTGCAACAGGGCGTGCGCTTCCTCGTCTTCCTGACCGTCGCGCTCGTCATCGGGCGCTTCAACATCAAGATTTTCGAGGATTTCGCCTATCTCGGCTATATCGGCATATTGATCTTGCTGATCGCGGTCGAACTGCTGGGCTTCGTCGGCGGGGGCAGCCAGCGCTGGCTCAACCTGGGGTTCATGAACCTCCAGCCCTCCGAGCTGATGAAGGTCGCGATCGTGCTCGCGCTCGCGCGCTTCTATACCCAGCTCCCCCCGGGCAGCACGCGAACCTGGACCGCGCTGTGGCCCGCGCTGGTGATGATCGGCTTTCCCGCGGCGCTGGTGATGCTCCAGCCCGACCTCGGCACTGCGCTCGCGATCTGCATCGGCGGGGTGATCGTGATGTTCTGCGCCGGCCTGCCCTTCTGGTGGTTCGGCAGCACCGCCGCGGCGGGCGTCGCCGCGCTGCCGATCCTCTTCTCCTTCCTCCACGACTATCAGCAGAAACGCGTGCTGATCTTCCTCGACCCCGAAAGCGATCCCTTGGGCGCGGGCTATCATATCAGCCAGTCGAAGATCGCGATCGGATCGGGCGGCATCGGCGGCAAGGGCTTCCTCAACGGGTCGCAGAGCCACCTCGATTACCTGCCCGAGGGGCATACCGACTTCATCTTCGCCACCATGGCCGAGGAATGGGGGCTAATCGGAGGGCTGGTGCTGCTCGGGCTCTTCTTCCTGCTGCTGCGCTGGTCGACGCGCGTGGCGCTGAATGCGCGCACGCGCTTCGGCCAGCTAGCCGCCGCGGGGCTGACGATGACGATCTTTTTCTACATCGCGATCAACCTGATGATGGTGATGGGGCTCGCGCCGGTGGTCGGCATCCCGCTGCCGCTCTTCTCCTATGGCGGGTCGTCGATGCTGACGATCATGACCTGCGTCGGCATTGTGCTGGCGATCGAGAATGACACGAAAAAGGCCGGCGGACGGTTCCGCTGAAAAAATAGTCGGCAAAAACGCGCACGGGCCATTGCCATCCCCGCAAGGCCATGATAGCGGGCCGCTCGCTTCGCAGCAAAGGGGACTTCCCCCGGCCTTCGAAGCCCGCCGGAAACGGCAGTGGACGCATAGCTCAGTTGGTAGAGCAGCTGACTCTTAATCAGCGGGTCCTAGGTTCGAGCCCTAGTGCGTCCACCATTTCCTTCAAAGACTTAGCGGCCAATCTTGAGCGATTTATAAACTGCTGCTGATAACGTGTAAGCACCGGGTAAGCACGCAATGGGCGGCGGAAGTCGAGTTTAATCAAACATTATCGGTAGCTTACGCCAATTCTCGCCGCCGACTTGCGGGCCGAAATGTCACGGCGCGGTCAGTTTTTTTGATGTGTCTTCCCCATCGCTTCATCGCTTGGCGCTTCTCCTCCTGATACGGGTAGCATTGGTACACTCCAACAATGCCGCTCTTCGTCCCGGAGAGATGACTGAGAACGGACTCGATGATTTCCGTCCGGATCTGCAAGGCTTGCATTCCTGTTGCCACGGTCCGACGAATATCGTGAATCCGCCAAGGCGCCAAAACGGCGCCCTCCTCCCCCGACGACCTCATTTTTCTAACGATCATGGCGTCCCATTTCTCTTTAGCTTTCGAGAATGCACTCAGGCGCGTCCCGGAGCTCGACTGAAACACCAAACCATGTGACGGCCAATCTTTCCCAAGGGCGACGGCGTCGAGCAGCGCGATTGTGGCCCCCGACGCAAGGTGGTTTCGGTCGAACCAGACCGAACTATATCGATCCGATGACCGAGGATTACGTGGATTTCTGGGAGCTTGTAAAGACCAATCCGAACTGCAGCGGTCTGGAAATTGGAGCGGGTAGCGGGAATCGGCTTTGAGCGTACCTTGATTTTAGCGAACGCCTGACCTGCGGAAAACCGTGGCTCACAGGGCAATTCGATTCCTGTTTTCCGCGCCGAACCACCTTCACGACGTATGAGGGCAGCAGCAGCATTCCTACCGCCAATCGGCGGCCGCGGCGCTATGACCGCAAACGACCGATGACGGTCGTTGGCCGCACTTAACTCGCGGTGCGAAAGCAGTCGTAAATTGGCACTTAGGTGTTGAGCCGTCATGGGACGATCGACAGAATCGTCGGTAGCTTGACGGAGCTAACGATTCGGCCCCGAATGATGTATCAAGCTAAATAGGCCTATCGGCCAGCCATCGGTTTACTAGGCTGTCATAGCCACGAAGTGGGAGCCTCCAGTGCGGCCAAAGATTGCGATAGGCATCACGACCTATGTGGATATTTCCGGTAGGGAATTTGGCGCAGCAATCTATCAGGCGCATGAAGAAACTTCCAAGCGCCTCACACCGAACAAAATTCGAATATGGTCGGCAAAACATGACGTCGGAACGGCATATGATTTCGGCTCATTATGGCTCACCGTTATGCCCTTTGAAAAGCGGGAAGGAAAAGGACCCGACAAGGGCAAGCTCATAGAAAAGGGCGAGTTTCATGTTGGTGCGGAGTGGAGCCGCACGGGCTCTCTTGCAGGCCGCGGCAGGGTAGATTTTCGACCGGAGATTGATCGTTCGCTGTGCGACACGCTTTCGATAGAGTTTAACTATGATCCGAAAATTGATTGGTCTGTTTTGTTCGAGCGTATCGTGGATGTTTGTAAGCCTGCGTACGGGATGCTGCACCTCTTTACAGAATTAGAATTGTCTCGTTCTGAGGGAAAGGATCGCTTCGAACGCTTCGACGGACCGCTTGTAGGGGAAGGTTCGTTTACTAGTTGGAAGACTTCTGAGGGCCATTGGAGAAGCCCCGACAAGTGGCAATTGGCTGAACGCCGATACTATCGATTTTTGCCGCAGCTTTCGTGGGCTAACTATTTTGGATCAGAGTTCGACGGCGAGGTTGATGCCATGCGCCGCAAAACCGGTGCAGGCGGCATCCAAAGAAATGAGGATGGGCGCTTTCTGCGGATCACCGATGCAATTTCCGATGTTATCGACCGCCAGGAATTTTTCGACACCGAGCGAGAGAAACTTAAGTCGTGTTTTGCTGACGGATTTTTTCGCTGGTAATTCAAGCTGAGAACTGCGTAGCCGTGAATGTTTTATCCGCTGTCGAACATTAAGGCGCCGACGAATGTCGGGTTTGCCAGATTTGTGTGCAAAAGCGGCCATTCAGCTTCCACCCCATTTCGGACGTTCGCCAGGATCGGGCGTGAACGTCTGAAATGGGGTGGCAAGCGGACGTCAGTCCGTGACTACCGCTTCCCCAATGAAGCGCCCCTCCCACAGGTAAAATTTACGCGCTCGACGCATTGTCTCCGCACCTTCGGAAGAAAGAAAGACGAAGCCCACTTGCCGCTTCGTTCCCGGCTCTAACGGGCGATCGGCCAATTGCAGTCGGGCATCCCACCCTCCCTTGCTGGTCCGCTTTTCAGTGAAGCAGGGACAACCATAGCCGGGCTGGATGGCAGTTGATCTGCCGCCATCATCGGGTGGATAAATGAGCACCTCGGCGATCAGATCGGGCGCCCTCGTTTGCCAAGGTTCGATTGTCATGATCTGGAGTGTATGCGGCCGTCCGCCAGTGTCCGCAATCGGTCGTTTCCAGACATTGGCGCTGAGGTCTCCGAAGGTCCGCTAACAGCCGATTCCCGCGACCGCCGAGCATCTCCAAGACCAAAATGGCCAATAAAATAAGCTGATTATAATGGCTTATGCAGCCATGGAGGTAGCAGGAATCTAAATAAGCCGGTAAATATTTGATCTGTTTGTAATATGGTAAGATGCTTCTTAGATATGCCCCCAAAGATGCCCCCTGCGCGCCGCGAGTGGCGACGGCTTCGATGATCCTCCTATCGCCGCGCGCTGCACCTTCCTTGGCAATTGGCTGCGATTGGCCGGTTGGAGACTGTCTGCTTTTAGGTATCAAATAAAGAGAGAGGACGTTTCGTGCGAAGGCTGGGCAGTTGAACCCGGTCAAGTCCGCGTCGAATTTTGCCCGGCAGTTCCGCCCCCGGCGCCATTCTTGGCATTTGGCGTGCTGCCAAAACCTTTTCGCCGTGCGTTGAGCCCTTATGAGCGAAACGATTCAGTCCCTGCAGAAGAAAATGGAAGCGGCCGCCGAAGCTCTGGACTTCGAGGAAGCCAAACGATGCCGCGACAAGATCAGCCTGATGCGCGACGGCGCGTCGGCCGCTGCAGCCGAGGAGGCGGATTTTTCCGGACTGACACGCCAGCAGCCCGGGGCGATGGGTCTTGGCACCAGCCGGCAAAAGATGAAGCCCTCTCCCGGTTGGCGACCGCCACCCACCCCCGATCCCATGACAACCGGTCGTAGCAAGCGGCGCAAATAGTGCCAGAAAACGCCCAGAATGCGATCTTGGCCCTACTCGCCGATCGATCGGCTGACGCATCGATCTGCCCGAGCGAGGTCGCACGCGCGATCTCGACCGACGACGATTGGCGCGCATCGATGCCGACAGTACACACGGCGATCGACGCCCTGCTTCAGGAAGGAATTATCCAGTTGAGCTGGAAGGGCCGATGCCTCGAGAAGCGAACCGGGCCTTACCGGATCAGCCGCCTGCGCCGCTGCTAGGCACGTCGGGGCAGGCGAGCGGGACGTCCGAAGCTACTCGGCAAAGGCGGCATTCTCGGCGAGCGCTTCGATAATTGCATCGCAGAATGCCGGCAGATCCTCGGGGCTCCGGCTCGTTATGATGTTACCGTCGATTTGCCTCCTCGGCTGCCAGAACGGCGAGCGCGAGGCGCACGCCATCGCGCTGTCCGCGCGCGTAATCCTCGCTCAAATATCGTCTCCCGCCACCGTCGCCCTATTGGCTCGCCTGCTCTTTGCCTGGCTCGTCAGTCTAGCGTGATCCGCGCATAAGGCGGCGCACGACATCTTCATTGCGGATCCGGCGCCAGCGCGCCTCGACGAAGCTGTGGACGCCGAACATAAAGAGGCCCGCGGCGACGAGGATATAAAGCTCCTTGTTCTCGGTCAGCGCCGATAGCGCATCGCCCAAGCCCTTCACTTCGCCCGCCGAGCCGAACCAGCCCGCCTTGACGAGCGAAAAGCCGATAACGCCGAATACCACCGCGCGCGCCGCTAGACCGGCCCGGCCAACAGGCACCGCCCACGCCGAAGCGCCGGGTTCGAGATCGCGCATGAACTCGGTAGTCCAGGCCTTCATCGCTTGATGCGCCGCGGCGGCGATGAAGGCCGCTCCGATGAGGCCCAACAGGGTCGCACCAAGCGGCAGGTCGAGCAGCATGCCGGCTGCCTCCTTCTCGCGCTCGCCGTTGCCGCCCGCGGTCTCGCCCGACGCGAGCCGGATCGCCGCCCAGGCAAGCAGGAAATGCGCGATGCCGCTCGCGGCGTAGCCGGTACGGATCGCGAGTCCTTTCGGCTCGCTCCCTTTACCCTCGCTATCAAGCGCTGCGCCATAAAGCCGATAGGCGCCGTAGAGCGCGAGGCCGGCGCCGAGAAGCAGCAGGAGGACCGATCCCGCAGGCATGTCGCGTACCGACCGGAAGACGCCTTGCGGGCTTGCGTCCGACGCGCCCGCACCGGTCATCGCAAACACCGCCAGCAGGCAATAGACGACGCCGCGCGCGCACCAACCGACCCGCGCGAAGGTTTCGAGTTGCCGAAGTCTGTTCATCATGCCTGCTCCCGTTGATCGTTATCGAGCGAACGCCCCGACGAGGTGCTTGTTCCGGTCGCCACTCGCCCCAAGCGATGAACCGAACCATGGAGAACCCAGCGGATTATTCGGGCGCGGACACACAGCGGGAGAGCCAAAAGCGATGAGGGAAATCGAAAAAAGCCCGAAGCTGGAAGCCGATTTCCGTCTGCCGATTTTGGCCTAGCAGGCTACGCGTAGCTCGGCCGCTAGGCACCCTAGCGCCAGCTCCCGCGCAGTTGCTCGAATGCAAATCGCTGCGCCTCGCCAGCTTTGCGGATAACCGCATCGCCGCCGGGGCGCCTCGCGATATTCCCCCGAGATTAGGATCGCCTGCGCTTCGCGAGCAAGCACGGGCCGAGGCATCATAGGTGTCGATCGCCGCGAACACCCAACCGCCACCGTGCGTACCGGCCAGGATCAAGATAAGAGTTCAATTCAACGCGACTTCAAAAAGGCGGGTGCCGCAAGCCAGGCTCGCGGCACCCGAAGAAAGAGCTTTGCAGTTGCGCTCGCTCTAGAACTTGATGCGGATACCTGCGCGGCCACCGGCACCCTCGCGATCACGCAGGCCATTGTTGCTGCCGAACGAGCGCGTATAGTGGCCCTCGAAGAAGCCGCTGACGCCTTCGCTCTGGGCGATGGTGACGCCGACGATCGCTTCGCCATAATCGTCGATGCGATTGTTGGTGAAGGCCAAGGTCTGGCCGCCGCCGGTGAAGATCACCCGGTCTTTGCCCTTGAATTCGCGGACATAGTTGCCGCCGGCGTAGAGGGCGACTTCCGAACCGCTGAGGTTGAACGACCCGCCGATGCGGCCGCCGAAGCGCCCGCGCAGGCCTTCGTCCTCGTCGAAGCCGATCGTCGTTCCGAGCGGGGTCAGATCGTCGAAGTCGTTCTTGACGTAGGAGATGCTCGCGGCGGGTTCGACGAAGAAGCTGTCATTGCCGAAGCGAAAGCCCGCTTCGCCGCGCGCGCCATAGACGCTGCCGTTCAGATCCTGTTGAAAGCCCGCCCCGCTAACCTTGGTATCGGCCCAGATATAGTCATATTTGCCGAGCGCGTTGACGAAGAAGTTACCCGCCGAATAGCTGCCATAGGCGCCGCCGTTGACGACGTCGAAGCGCAGCCGGTCGGCCGAGCCCGCGAAGTTCATCGACGAGGTCAGATAGCCGCCGGTGACGCCGAAGGCGAAGCCGCCGGGCTCGCCGCTACCGCCGCTCACGTCAAAACCGAGCTGACCGCCGAAATAGTCCTGCTGATATCCGGTGTTGGTCAGGCCCGACTGGCCGAACGCGTTGAAACTGCGCTGGCCCTCGCGCTTCTCGACAGAGCCGTGGATCTGGATCCATGTCCGTCCGGCGACGTCGCCACCGCCCTGCGTCCACAGGGCATCGCGGCGAGCACGCAGCTGCGCAGACACGACGTCGGCCGATTTGAGCCACAGGCTGCGCACCCCTTCCGAATAATTGATCGTGCGGAATGCGGCATCGCTGGGAGCGGCGGTGAGGAAGAAGGTTCCGTCGGCCGCATTATTCTGGATTTCAAAACGCACGAAGCCCAGATTCTGCGACCCGCCTGCCAGATCGAAGGCGTCCGCCGCCGATCCGATCCCGGCGCGGACCACTACCGTGCCTGGGTTGAACACCGGCGTGCTGCCAGCGGCTTGGTTGAGCACGACGATGGTGTTGCCGCTCGCCAAGCCGCCTACGATCAGCTGATCGGCGACAGTGGTCGTGCCAGTCAGAATATCGAGACCCAGTGTGCCGTTCGCGCCGGCATAGGTGCCCGGCAAGGTGAGCGTGTCACCCGCGCGCCCGTTGCGCAGATCGATCGTGCCGCTGTTGGCCAGGCTTTCGAGGCCGGTGAAGGTGGGGGTAACGACGGCGGTCGCTCCGCTGCCGATGAGGATCGTTCCGCTGTTGGCGAACACGTCGATGCCGCCCCCGAAATCGGGATTGACCCCGACGGTGAAGATGCCGCTGTTGTCCACGCGGTCGGCGCCGGCGGTCAGCCGGATATCCGAGCTGAGATTGCCGCTGTTGTTGATGACGATCGGACCGCCCGTCGCCAGCACCGCAAAGCCATTGGCATTGTTGGCGATCGTCCCGGCATTGTTGAGCGTGCTGCCATTGACCGACGACAGAACAATCGAATTGCCGTTCGCTGCGGTGACATTGCCGTTCGCCGCGAGCGATACGGTCGCATTGTCGCCGCCCGTGACGACAAGCGCATCACCGCCCGCGCCAAGGCTTTGCACCCGTCCGTTGACGGTCGCCGCCGCATCGCCGGTAGCGGTCACGACGACGGTGTCGACCATGGCCCCACTCGACGAGGCGTTGTTGACGATCACATTGGCATTGCCGTTGGTGGCCAAGGCGGTGACCGCCGATGCGTTGCCGCCGAATTCGGCCGTGCCGGTGGTGATCGCCGACCCCGACACCGTCACATTGGTGTTGGCGCCGCTGGCAAAGATCGCCGCGCGGGCAGCGCCTGTGTCATCGGCGAGGGTGGCGAGGGTGGAAACGTTGTTGGCGGAAACCGACACGCCGCCGGTGTCGGAAACGGCGAAGATGCCGCTGCCGCCGCGCCCGCTGGCCACGACATTTCCGGTGGTGAACACGCTGACTTCGCCGCTGTCGGACGAACCGAAGATCGCGGTCGATGCCTGGCCGGTCGAGGTTGCGTTCGCGCCGCGGATGACGACATTGCCGCCGGTCGATGTGGCGCTGACCCCGTTGGTCAGGGTACCGCCGGCGGTGACGCTGGTGAAGCCGATGTCGGCACCGCCCGCGCCCGCGACGGCGCTGATGCCGTCGGCGGCAAAGCCGGTCGTGGTGACGCCAAGCGTATCGACGGTCACTGAGCCGTTATTGGCGATCGCCGAAACACCGTCCGAATTGTCGCCGCCGGTTGCGATATTACCTGTCGAAACGATGACATTGCCGCCGCCGCTTTCGGCCGTCACGCCATTGGCGCGGCCGCCGGTGGTGACGATGTCGCCGGTGGTGAAGATGACGTCACCGGTTGCGGCGCTTGCGTCGACCCCCGCGGCGCTAAGACCGGCGGTCGAAACATTACGCGTGGTGACGGCAACGTCGCCGGTCCCCGAAGCGCGCGCGACGACCGCGGTGGAATTGGGCAGGAAGAAGAAGTCGCTGCCCGCCGTGCCGGTGGTGGTGACGTCGCGCGCGATGACAGTGACGTTGGAATCGGTGCCGCCGATCGCCCGCACGCCGCCCGACAATTGCCCGGTGGTGCGAACGTCGTTGACATTGACCACAACCGGTCCGGCGGTGCTCGCGACATCCACGGCGTTGCTGTTGCCACCCGCGGTGCTGATCGTGCCGCCGTTGGTGACGGTGACGCCGCCGGGACCGGTGGCAAAGATGCCGCGGCTGTTCGCGCCTTGGGTCGTGATATTGCCGGTGACGTTGACGGCGGCGGCGCCGGTGCCCGCAATGGCGCGGACACCGTCGGCGGTTGCGCCGGCGGTGCTGATGCTGTCGCCGTTGACCGTCGCGGTCGCCGATGCCTGTGGCCCGAAGAACAGGACCGCGGCGGGGATCAGCACGCCATTGGCATTGTCGCCGGTGGTGCTGATCGACGTGAAATTGACGTTCGCGCCGGTGACTCCGGTGGCGACGATGCCGTCGGCATTGGCGCCGGTGGTGGTGATCGTGCCGCCGTCGACGGTAACGGTGCCGGCGGAGGTGACGTTGATCGCATCGGCGTTGAGGCCGGAGGTTCCGATCGTGCCCGAAGTTACCGACAGCCCACCAGTGCCGTTGATAGCGCGAATGCCGACTGCGTCGGCGCCGCTGGTGGTGATGTTGTCCGAATCGATCGCGATCGTGCCGGTGCCGCCGGTCTGGGCGAGAATGCCGATAGAGCCGGGGTTCAGGAACCCGGCGCTGCCGCCCTCAGTGATGATCGTGCCTGATGTGATGTCGATGTTGCCAAAATCGCTATTGGCGTCGATCGCGGTCGCCGCGGTGCCTGCGGTCCGGATGCTGTTCGACTGGACCCGAATGTCACCGATATCGGTGCTGGCGCTGATTCCGCCGGCGCCGTCACCAAATGTGCGGATCGCATTGGTGTCGACCGAGACATTGCCTTCCGACGAACTCGCGACAACGCCGATCGCATTGTCTCCGGTCGTCAGGATGCGATCCAAAGTGACCGAGATCGGATCGACATTGTTCGAGATCAGCGCGCCGAAGCCGCCGTCCGAATCGGTGGTGATGAGCGTGTTGGTGCCGCCATCGACGGTCAGGGCGCTGTCGCCGACCGCGAGAATACCGATGTTGAAAGTGCCGCTGGTGTCGATGCGGACGCCGTCCTGAAGCACGATCGTCAGATCCGACGGCGGCACGATATAGGTGACGCCATTGTTATACGGGTTGCCGTCGGGACTGCAGGTTACCGTTCCCGCGGTCGCGGGGGCTGCGCCGCACTCGTCCTGGGCCGTGGCCGTGCCGGGCATCGCCAGCAGGAGCATGGCCATCGGGCCGCCGAGAATCGATCCGGCGAGGAAGCGCGCACGCGAGATATCGCGCCCGGAATCCGGGCGGCAAACGTAGGTAACCATGTATGAATTTTCCTTGATGGAGCCGGCACTGTGACGAATGTGCAGCCCCAGATACGTTTGCCGGCGGGAGATGGGTGCATTCGGACTGGAAAATTCGACCTCAGCTCATCGCATTTTTCATTTTAAAACAATTGTATGCCCAAGCATGCCCGCTCATCAGCGCGGATTTTGCCATTTCCGGTCCACAATATTCTAAGCAACGAACAGCAGGTTTTAGCCCAGCCGCCCGCGCCGACCGAGAGAAACCGGGTGCGCGCCAAGCATCCCGGCCGCGCCCCGTATCCGTGTCGAGCCGGTTCCATCTAGGCGGGTGTCCCTATCTCACCGAAAAGCGCGTGGGGAACCTAGGCGGCAGCGATCGATCTCAGAATGTCGTCGGTTGATTGCCCCGTGAGCGTTTTGGACAGCTCTCCCAACAACCGCTCCTCAAGCTCCTTATGGTATAGTTTGCGCATCTCGCCGAGGGTGCTGGGATCCGCAATCACGATAAGCGACTTGATCCCGTTCGACAGGACGGCGGCGTTGAGCGCCGCCGCGACGGAAGCGGCATGGCCCGCCTCTTCATTCTGGCGCGGCGTGTCGCCCTGTCCGGCATTATGTGCAGCTTCATCGCGCGTCGGGAGATCGACAGCCTTCAAGGCTGGCTGATGTTCGGTTCCGCTGTTCCGGAACAGCTGAAACTGGGCGCCATCGGCAACGGCGACATGGGATCCGGGCGGAAGTTGCATGATTGTCTCCAATGGAAATGGCCGCGATCGGGGTGCGGGCGGCTTCAGGATACGCGGGAGGCACGCCGGGGTTGCGCAGAGCCTGATCCGAGGAAGCCGAAGGCCGAACTCGTCAGGGAAATGCAGGCCGCGGTCGCGGAGATTCCGGGCAATAATTACGAGTTCACCCAGCCGATCCAGATGCGGTTCAACGAGCTCCTCTCGGGGGTTAGCGCCGATGTCGCGGTGAAGGTCTTTGGTGACGATCTCGATACCTTGCTCGACGTGGGCAATGCGATCGAGGAGGTCGCGGCCGGGATCGAAGGCGCGCAGGACGTCAGCGTCGAACAGGTCACCGGCTTGCCGATGCTGCAGATCACGCCCGACCGCGCCGCGCTCGCGCGCTTCGACCTCAATGTGAACGACGTCCAGCAGGCCGTCGCCGTCTTGATCGGCCGGGTCCAGGCGGGGCAGATGTTCGAGGGCGATCGCCGCTTCCCGATCACCGTCCGCCTGCCCGAGACTATCCGCGAACGGGTGGACGAGATCGGGCGGCTCCGCATCCCGCTGCCGGGAAGCGGGCCCTCTGTCGATCCGGCGACGGGCATGGCGATGGACGCGGGCCTGCGCGGCATTGTCCCGCTCGCCGACGTCGCCAAGGTCGAGGTTGCGATCGGCCCGAACCAGATCAGCCGCGAGGACGGAAAGCGCCGCGTCGTGGTGACCGCCAACGTCCGCGGCCGCGATCTCGGCTCCTTCATCGAAGAGCTGCAGGCCAAGGTTGGTTCCGAGGTCGAGGTGCCGGCCGGCTACTGGATCGCCCATGGCGGCACGTTCGAGCAGCTGATCTCGGCGGCAAAGCGGCTCCAGCTTGCGGTGCCTGCGGCGTTGCTGCTGATCTTCGCGCTGCTCTACCTGCTGTTCCGCTCGGGCAAGGATGCCGCGGTGGTGTTCTCACGGGGTACCGCTGGCACTCACCGGGGGCGTCGCCGCGCTTTTCCTCCGCGGAATGCCGCTGTCGATCTCGGCCGGGGTGGGCTTTATCGCGCTCTCCGGGGTCGCGGTGCTCTACGGCGTGGTCATGCTAAGCTTTCATCAAACAGCTCCGCGAAAGCGGGGCCGATCTCGAAGAAGCGATCCGCGAAGGCGCCCTCACCCGCTTCAGGCCCGTACTGATGATCGCGCTCGTCGCGAGCCTCGGTTTCGTGCCGATGGCGTTCAACCTCGGCGCCGGCGCCGAGGTCCAACGTCCGCTCGCCACGGTCGTCATCGGCGGGATCGTCTCCTCGGCCATCCTGACCCTGCTCGCGCTGCCGGCGCTCTATCGCATGGTCCATGGCCGCGCGAACAAACAGGAGGCGCCTCCGCCCGCAGAAACGCCAGAGCCCTCGCCAGCCTGAACTTATGCCCCGCGCGCTGGCGCGCGGGGCATTCCCCAATTGACGGCGACCAAGGGATGACTACCCGAACCATCGCCCCACCGGGACCGACAACCCGAAGGCTTTTGCTCGCCCCGCCCTGACCATATGGGTCTCAGGCAGAGCGATGGAACGAATGATCAGCTTTTAGCCGCGGCCGCGTCACGCTCGTCATATTTGATCGAACAGCCGTAGGGCTGGGCAAAGGCCGTGGTCACGGGCTTGCCAGCCGCGTGCTCGTCGAGCGCGGCGCGGACATAATTTTTGGCGTCTGCAAGGTCCTCGACCTTGTTCGTGGGCTTGTCGTCGATACCGCCGGCATAGATGATGCGGCCCTCGCCATCGATCACGCGCATGTCGGGCGTGGTCTTCGCGCCATAGGCGCGGCCAGTCGCACCGGTGGGGTCGAGCAACAGGTGCGTAAAGCCGGCGTCGAAGCGCTGCTTCCAGTTCTTCGCACTCTCGCCCTCGACGAAGCCCTGCTCGCCGGGCGCCGAGGAAATGATCGTCAGCCACACGACGCCGTCTGCAACGGCTTCTTTCTGCAGCTTCTGCATCGCGCCGCTATAATGCTTTTTGACATAGGGGCAGCCTTCGTTTGACCATTCGAGAACCACCGTCTTACCCCGGAAATCGGCGAGCGAGATTTGCTGCCCTTCCGCATTGGCGAGCGTGAAGGCGGGAGCCGCCTGCCCGCCAGCCGCATCGGCGGCCTTCTTCGCGGGCGCCTGATCCTTCGCTTGCTCGGCGGGCTGGCCGCATCCGGCGAGCAGCAGCGCCGATGCCGCGGCGATGGTGAGCATGGAATATTTCATGGATGATCTCCTCTCCGTTTTACATTGGCTTGGGGCTTGCGGCCGCCCGCTTCAGCGCATCGGCAACGATGCCGGGCGTCAGCAGTTGCGGCAAAATTTCGGGCGCGTCCTTGCCCGGCGCATAGACGAGGTAAAGCGGAACGCCCGATCGGCCGAAGCGCTCCAATTCCCGCGCGATCACATCGTCGCGGCGCGTCCAGTCCGCCACCATGTAGACCGTGCCGGTTTCGGCCAGCAGCGCGCGTGTTCCGTCGTTCGAAAGTGCTGCACGTTCATTCACCTTGCAGGTGACGCACCAATCGGCGGTAAAATTTACGAACACGACCTTGCCTTGCGCCCTCGCGGCAGCGACGGCGTCGGCCGACCAAGGCTGGTCCGTCGTCGCCGAACCCGAACCGGGGGCCGCATCGGGGGGCAGCATCGCGGCAGAGCCGGCGGCGGCGATAGCCGCCATCAGGGCGAGTACGGAGCCGATGGTCGAGGCGAGCATACGGCGCCCCGACAGCCGTCCGACCTGCCGCCAGCCCCACAGCGTGAGCGCGAACGCGAGCAGAAGCCCGGCCGCAAGGATGAGCGCGAGTGCGGCGCTGCTCGTCTGACGCGCGAATACCCAGACCAGCCACAGCGCGGCGCCATACATCGGAAAAGCAAGGACCGACTTCAGGCGGCTCATCCACGGCCCGGGTTTCGGAAACCGCCGCAGCAGCGCCGGCGAGAGGCTGATCAGGAGATAGGGCAGCGCCAGGCCCAGTCCGAGCATCGCGAAGATCAGGAGTGCCATGGGTGCTGGCATCAGCAGCGCGGCACCCAGCGCAAACGCCATGAAGGGCGCGGTACAAGGGGCCGCGACAACTACGGCGAGCACGCCGGTGAAGAAGGCCCCGGCCCAACCGGGAAGCCGTGTCAGCCGACTGCCGGCCCCGCTGCCCGGCATCACGACTTCGAACACGCCGGAGAGATTGAGGCCGACCGCCAGCATCAGAAGCGCCAGCGCTGCCGTCACCGTGGGGTTTTGCAAATGGAAACCCCAACCCGCTGCCTCGCCGGCGGACCGGAGGGCGAGCAATATAGCGGCGAGAAGGACGAAGGTCGCGAGCACGCCGAGCAGGAAGGCAAGGCCGTCGCGGCGCGCGTCGCCCGGCGCGTGCGCCGTGGCCGCGAGCGAGGCAGCCTTCATCGCGAGGATCGGGAAGACGCACGGCATCAGATTGAGGATCAGCCCGCCGACCAACGCGAACAGTGCAGCCTGCGCGAAAAGGAGCATGGTCGTCCCGCCCGTTGCCGCGGCCGCAGCCGAAGGGGCGGCGGTGACGGTCCAGGCCCCGCGTGAGGTCGACAGGACGCCCCCGACAGGCTTCGAAAGACCCGCGGCAGCGATGACGCCCCCGGCCTTCATACGAACTTCCAGTCCATCCCCGGTCCATGTGGCTTGCTGTGGAGCGGGATGCTCGACGACGCCGCCGTCGAACGGGAAGAAATAGGCACTGTCGGCAGCCGCTGGCTTCAGCACGGCGCCGCGAACCGACAATATGAGCTCGCCGCCCTCGCGAAATATGCGGGCTTCGAGATCGCCCGTGCGCGGCGCGGCTGCGACAACGCGTTCGATCGCGGCGCCCTCCTGCGCGTTCAGCGGTGGGCCTGCATCGCGGATCGCCAGATCGAGCGTCGCAACGCGCTCGTCGGGAACGCACATATCCTCGCTGCACACCATCGAAAGAACGGTGACGCGGATCGGCAGGGTCGATCCCGGCTTTGCCGATGCCGGTATTTCGATCGGCACAGGAAGATAGACCTGCCGCGAATAGCCGTAGTTCATCAGCCCCTTGATCGGCTGCCGCTCGGGGATCGGCCACAATATCGGTCCCGCCGAAGCACCCGGGGGCAGCGACCAGGCCAGTTCGGTTGCGCCGCCCGAATCGCCGGGGTTGCGCCAATAGGTATGCCAGCCGGGCTTGATGTCCTGGCGCACCGCAACGATCGCGGTCGAGCCCGGCGCCGCCCATTGGTGCATGGCGACGAGCGACACTTCGATATTTTCCGAGCGCATCGTCTGCGCCGAAGCGGGCGCGGCCGCCATGGCCGCGAGATACAGCGCCGAGAACAAGACGAGGATCAAGCGAATCATAGAGCGAACCGGCCGATCAATTAGTTCCGAGCGCCGCCTCCCCGTCATGCGGCGTTCCCGACATGATCACTAGAATGTCGCAACTTTATGGCAAGGACGGCGGGACACGCCTCTACAAGCGACTTGAACGCCGACGAGCCGGCGCGCGGGTTGGGATAATGAAGATGGTCGCCTGGCAGGTCGCGGGTGCACCGGTCGCATATGCGGTTCGGTGCTCCTCCTTGTCGATGATGGGGACATGCAACGCGGCATCAATCTCGACGAATTTGGCCGATTGCTGGCGATCGCTTAGCGCGAGGACCACGGCATGAGGTTGCGAATTTGCCCATATCCCTCGGTGGAGGGGTGGAATGATCGTCGATTGCCCGAAGCCAGTTTCAGCCTGGCGGGTTTCTGACCGCGGCGTCGCTCATATCGAGGAAGGTCGCCGACACCCCAGGGGCCCGCGTCAAACGCCCGGTCTCTTTTTTGCGCGCATCAGACCGCGACGATTGCGCGCAGATCGAGGTCGAAGCGCGCCAGATATTTGCGCAGCCGGTCGGCGTCGTTGGTCGACTTGCGCTGTTCGCGCGAGGCCGTGAATAATTTTCGTCCCGCCGCGGACAGGCTCCCGCTGCTGCGGCACACCGCGACCGTGTACGCGAGTTGAACACGGTCGAAGGGATCGATCCGCGCGAGCGCCTCGCCGGACAGCAGCCGGCCGAGCAGATCCTCCTCGCCCCTCGCGCCCGACCAGAGCGCGCGGAGCCGCGACATCTCGAGCGCGACGGCATCGGCGTCGATGCGCCCTGCGGGGCTCAGCGTCGCCATACGCGTCACGCTGGCGGCGAGGTCGCGGAAATTGCCGTGCCACAGCGCATCGCCGCCCTCGGCATAGCGCAGATAGCGTTCGCGCGCTTCCTTGTTGAAGGTGACACGCGTGCCTTCGCGCTCGGCGAAGCGCTCGAGCTCGAAATCGAGGTTGGGGGCGATATCCTCGCGGCGCTGCGCCAGCCCTGGCAGGCTGAAGGTCCAGAGGTTGAGCCGCGCGAACAGATCCTCGCGGAACCGCCCCGCCGCGACTTCGCCGACGAGGTCGCGGTTGGTGCCGGCGATCAGCTGGAAATTGCTCGCTGCATCCTTGTCCGCACCCACAGGCAGGAATCGCCCGTCCTCGATCGCACGCAGGATCATCGCCTGCTCGTCGAGCCCGAGTTCGCCGATCTCGTCGAGGAAGAGTAGCCCCTTGTCCGCGGTCCGCAGCAGGCCCGGCCGGTCCTGGATCGCGCCGGTGAACGCGCCCTTGTGGTGGCCGAACAGCGCCGACATCGCGCTGTCGCCTTTCAGCGTCGCGCAATTGACCTCGACGAAGGCCCCGCCGATCTGGTGGCGCAATTTCTTGAGCTCGTAGATCTTGCGGGCGAGCTGGCTCTTGCCCGCCCCCGTCGGCCCCATCAGCAGGATCGGCGCGCGGCTGCGCACCGCGACCTGCTCGATCTCCTCGATCATCCGGTTGAAGGCCGGGTTGCGCGTTTCTATCCCGCTCTTGAGGAAGCTGGCGCTCTCGGCGCTCGCCTCGGCGAAGCGCGTCGCGATGCTGTCGTAGCGCGAAAGGTCGAGGTCGATGGCATTCCATGTCCCCACCGGCTGCGGCGCGCCGCGCTGCGGCTGCGTCTGGAGCAGCCGCCCCGGCAAATAGCGCGCCTCGGTGAGCAGGAAGAGACAGATTTGCGCCACGTGCGTGCCCGTCGTGATGTGGACGAGATAATCCTGCGCATCGGGATCGAACGGAAAGTCGCGCGCGAAGTCGAGCAGCTTGCCGTATACCTCCTCGAAATCCCACGCGTCTTCGAAATCGAGCACATGCGGCACGACTTCGGTTTCGGGCGAAACGTCGCGAATATCGTCCATGACGAACTCGGCGAGGCGGCGGTGGTAGCTTCCGTGGAGCAGGATGAAGCGGTCGACGCGCAGATCCTCCTGCATGCAGATGCTGACCGACGGACGCCACTTGTTCCAGCGCGACGGGCCGAATTTGGCGGCGTCGAGCGTCGACCCGAGGAATCCGATGACGGTAAGAGGCTTCATGCGAGAGCTTATACATTCGTATAATGTACGCGACAACAGGATATGATCGTTAGGCCGCATTGAAGCGAGACCGCTCGCCCCTTATAATAAAAATTGTTATAAAACAATATATTATAAACTTTATGTAGTCCATTCCGCCATTTGGCACGCCTCCTGCTTAGCTATCGGCGTCGGGATCACGTCACCCGGCGACGAGGAGCGAAGGGGCGGCTGGAATGGGCCGGCCGCCCCAAAGACCCCAGAGATTTCGGGAGGGCTCGCCATCGCGGCGTCCTTGCCCCAAGGAAAAGAAGAGGAGGTCCGTCATGACCGAGACGAGCTATGAAGTCATGAACGTCGAGGGCGGACGCCCGGTCAAGATGTGGACGCGCGGCGTTCCCGTCGAGGACATGGCGCGTGCACAGCTGACCAAGGCGGCGAAAATGCCGTTCGTGTTCAAGCATGTCGCGGCGATGCCCGACGTCCATGTCGGCATCGGCGCCACCGTCGGATCGGTGATCCCGACCAGGGGCGCCGTGATCCCGGCCGCGGTCGGGGTCGACATCGGCTGCGGCATGATGGCCGCGCGCACCACGCTGATGGCGCACGACCTGCCCGACAATCTGGAGGGCATCCGCAGCGCGATCGAGGCAGCGGTGCCGCACGGTCGTTCGGTCGGGCGCTCCAAGCGCGACAGCGGCTCGTGGGGCGATCCCCCGCAGGCCATCGTCGACGCCTGGGCGACGCTCGCCGAGCGCTTCGGACGCATCGTCGCCAAGCACCCGCGGCTGAAGAACACCAACAACCTGACGCATCTGGGGACGCTCGGAACGGGAAACCATTTCATCGAGCTGTGCCTCGATACCGAGGCGCGGGTGTGGGTGATGCTGCATTCGGGTTCGCGCGGCGTCGGCAACGCGATCGGCACCTACTTCATCGAACTGGCGAAGAAGGACATGCGCAAGTGGTTCATCAACCTGCCCGACGAAGATCTGGCGTACTTCCCGGAAGGGACCGACCATTTCGACGATTATGTCGAGGCGGTGGGTTGGGCGCAGGACTTTGCCGCGCTGAACCGGCGCATGATGATGGCGAATGTCATCGCCGCGCTCCGGCGCCAGATCGCCAAGCCCTTCGAGGCCGAGGCCGAAGCGGTGAACTGCCATCACAATTATGTGACGCGCGAGAACCATTTCGGCGAGAATGTGCTCGTCATCCGCAAGGGGGCGGTGCGCGCGGCGAAGGGCACGATGGGGATCATCCCGGGTTCGATGGGCGCGAAATCGTTCATCGTGCGCGGGCTGGGCAACGCCGAAAGCTTCGATAGCTGCAGCCATGGCGCGGGCCGCGTCATGAGCCGCACCGCGGCGAAGAAGCTCGTCACCCTCGACGAGCATATCGCCGACACCGCGGGCGTCGAATGCCGCAAGGACGAAGGCGTCATCGACGAGACCCCGAAGGCGTACAAGCCGATCGAGGCGGTGATGGCGGCGCAGGCCGACCTCGTCGAGATCGTCCATACGCTCAAGCAGGTGGTGTGCGTGAAGGGGTGACCCCCTTCACGCCGCCATCCGGGGAAAGGCCGTGAACAAGATCCTGTGCTGCGGCGCCTGCGAGGCGCGCCTGACGTCCGCGCTGGCACTCGTGTCGAGCAAGGCGCCCGGCGTCGTTGCGCCCGAGCAGGAGCCCGGCAAGCCGCTTATCGCGCGCGGGATCGCCTTCAAGAGCTGGGAACCGATCGAACGGTCCTTTGGCAACGTTCCGTCGCTGCTCGAATTCGTCCCGCAATATTGGCTGAACCCGGACGATCTGACCGACGCCGTGCGAATAACGCGCAACAGGGACCGGCTGGGCGGATGCTGCGGGATTGGCGGCTTGGGCGGTCCCAATCAGATATGCCGGTGCGGCGCCGAAGTCGGCACGCTACGCACCGATTGCTGGACACCGCATTTGTTCGTCCCCGATCCGGCGAACACGA
Source organism: Sphingopyxis sp. QXT-31 (assembly GCF_001984035.1). NCBI lineage: Bacteria > Pseudomonadati > Pseudomonadota > Alphaproteobacteria > Sphingomonadales > Sphingopyxidaceae > Sphingopyxis > Sphingopyxis sp. QXT-31. The sequence goes on from NZ_CP019449.1 coordinate 1,685,291, forward strand.
ACTGGATAGAAGAAGAAGTATGAGTATCGAACCCGCCATCCGGCCCGAAATCGAAACCCGCCTGTCCGCCGTCGAGGCGGAGGATGGCGTGCGCCTGTTGCTCGCGATCGAATCGGGATCGCGCGCGTGGGGATTCCCCTCGCCCGACAGCGATTATGACGTACGCATTCTCTATGTCCGGCCGCGCCGCGACTATCTGGCGCTGAGCCCAGTGCGCGACGTGATCGAGCGAGTGATCGTCGACGAGATCGACCTCAACGGCTGGGACATCCGCAAGGCGCTGGGGCTGATGCTGCGCAACAATTCGGTGCTGTCCGAATGGATCGAATCGCCGATCCAGTATCGCGACGCGCACCCGGTCATTGCGCGCATGGCGGAGCTCAAGGATCGGCATTTCGATCCCAACGGCTTTGCGCTGCATTATGCCAAGCTCGGCCGGACGTCGGTCACGCGGTGGCTGCAGGCTGCGCATGAGGTTTCGGTAAAGCGCTATTTTTATGCGCTGCGCCCCGCGCTCGCGATCCGCGTGTTGCGGCGCGACCCGTCGCGCCGGCCGCCGATGCAGTTGCAGCAGTTGATGGCCGAGGCGGATTTACCGCCGTCGGCCGGCGAAGAGATCGAGCGGCTCGTCGCACTGAAAGCGAATACACGCGAGGCGGGACCAATCGCGCGCGCGCCCGAGATCGACGCGCTGATCGCCGACGAACTGGGACGCGCGGGCGAAGTGCCGGCGCGTCCGCCGAGCGAGGCGTTTGCCGCCGAGGCGAACGACCTGTTTCTGGATTTGGTAGAAGACACATGATCATCATCGACGGATCGGAAGGCGAAGGCGGGGGGCAGGTGCTGCGCTATGCCTGTGCGCTGGCGCTGCTGACCGGTCAGCCCTTCACGATCACCAACATTCGCGGCGGGCGCGAGAAGCCGGGACTCATGCGGCAGCATGTCACCGCGATCGAGGCCGCGTGCGTGATCGGCGGCGCCGAATGCAGCGGGCTCGCGGTCGGATCGAACAGCATCGGCTTCCGCCCCGGGCGCGTGACGCCGGGCGATTATCATTTCGCGGTCGGCACTGCGGGAAGCACGGGGCTCGTCCTCCAGACGATCCTCGTGCCGCTGATGTCCGCCGACGCACCCTCCCATCTGGTGATCGAGGGCGGGACGCACGCGATGGCGGCGCCGCCGTTCGAATTCATCGAGCGCACGTTGCTGCCCGTGATCAACCGCATGGGTCCGACCGTGTCGGCGCGGCTGGTCCGCCACGGCTTTTTCCCGCGCGGCGGCGGGCGGATCGAGGTCGATATCGTGCCGGCGGCGCTCAAGCCGATCGAATGTATCGAGCGCGGCGCCGTCGGCGCTGTGGAGGCGACGGCGGTCGTCGCCGGCATCCCTTTCGACGTGGCGCAGCGCGAGCTAAAAGCGGCGCGAAAGATACTGGCCGACTGGCCGGAGGAGGCGTTCGTCACGCGCCATCTACCCGCCGACCAGGGTCCGGGCAATGCGCTGCTGGTCGAGGCGCGCTTCGACCATGTCACCGAGATCGTCTCGGCCTTCGGCAAGCTGGGCATCCCCGCCGAGCGGCTGGCGACGACGGCGGCGCGGCGCATGGCAGGCTATGTCGCGTCGTCCGCCTTTGCCGGGCCGTATCTGCAGGATCAGTTGCTACTGCCGATGGCGATCGCGGGGGGCGGCGCCTTCACCTCGGTCAAGCTCAGCGAGCACAGCACGACCGCGATGGCGCTGATCGAGCGCTTCACCGGCCGCCGATTCCGTGTGTCCGCTACGGGCGACGCCAATCTGGTCGAAGTGATCGCCTGACCAGCGGCCGCCTCAGGGGCGATAAGGTATCGCGTCGGGCAGGGTCACGCCGACCTCGCGCGCGTAGCGATCCCACGCCGCGGCTAAGGCATCGCGGCGCGCGGGCTCGGCGAGCGAGAGGTCGCGCGTCTCGCCGGGATCGCGCGCGAGGTCGAACAGCCGCCATTGCCCGTCGCCGATGTCGGTGAGCTTCCAGTCGCCCTGCCGCCACGCGCGCGAGCCGAAAAGCTCGGCGCCGAAACCGTCGCGCGCGCGATAGACGCGCGCGGCCGGGTTGCGGAGCCAGGCCAGCCAGGAGCGGCCGGTGATCGGCTTGACCGCCCTGCCCCCGACATCGGTCGCCGCAGCGTCCACACCCGCAAGGCCGAGCAAGGTCGGCGCGACGTCGGCGACCGACAGGAACTGCGTCTCGGCCCCTTCGCGCCGCGGGATGCCTTCGCCGCTGATGAAGGCGACCGCGCGCGTGCCGCCTTCGCTCTGATAGCCCTTGGCCAGCCATGACGGCGCGGTCGCGGCCTGTGCCCAGCCGGCGCCATAGGTGATATATGAGCTGGCCGCGCCGCGGTTGGTGTACGCGTTGTCGGCGCCCTTGATCCGCGCGGCGAGCATTTCGGCGCCGGTGGTTTCGATATCGAGCGCCTCGGCACCATTGTCGGCGAGGAAGAGGATAACGGTCTTGTCTAGTTCGCCCGACGCGCGCAGCGCTTCGACGATGCGGCCGACATTCCGGTCCATGCGATCCACCATCGCGGCATAGATTTCCATGTTGCGCGCGGCAGTGCGCTGCTGGTCGGCGGTCAAAGAGTCCCAGCTTCCGTCGCGGTTGCGCGGGGTGTGCGGGACGACGCCGGGCGCGAGGATGCCAAGCTCGCGCTGGCGGGCGAGGCGGCGCTCGCGCAGTGCGTCGAAACCGTCGTCGTAGCGCCCCTCGTAGCGCGCGATGTCCTCGGGATGCGCCTGCAGCGGCCAGTGCGGCGCGGTGAAGGCGAGATAGGCGAAGAAGGGCTGCTGTGCCCCCTCCGCTTCGCGCTCGCCCAGGAAGTCGATCAACCGCGTCGCGAAATAGTCGCTCGAATAGAAATCCGTGGGCAGCTCGGTCAGCAGATTGCCTTGCTCAGTGTAGGTAGCCGTGGTGCCGACGTCGGTACCGAAATGATTGTGCCCGCCCTGCAGCAAAGCGAAGCTGCGCTGGAAGCCGCGCGCATGCGGGTCCTGCTCGGGGGTCAGGCCGAGGTGCCATTTGCCCGAGAAGAGCGTGGCGTAACCACCCGCCGTCAGCCGCTCGGCAAGCGTCGCGACGTCGGCGCGCAAATAGCCCTCATAGCCCGGCTTGTCCTTCTGGTTCGGGCGGATCATCTCGGCCATCGTGCCGAGGCCCGCGACATGATTGTCGGTGCCCGACAGCAGCATCGAGCGCGTCGGCGAACAGGTCGGCGCGGTATGAAAACCCGCGAGGCGCACGCCCGCGAGCGCCAGCTTGTCGAGATGCGGCGTATTTATCTCGCCCCCGAAGGCGCCGAGGTCCGAATAGCCTAGGTCGTCGGCGACGATGACCAGGAAATTGGGCCGCTTGTCCTTCGCCTGCGCGGGCACGGCGGCGATCAGCAGAAGGAGGAGCAGCGAGGCGAGAGGCTTCATTCGGGACATCCTGTCATCAAAGGGGCGGCGCGCCGCGGGCGAATGGAACCCGGGCGCGCCGCAGTCGGGACCGGCGCAGTCAGAGGAAGGGAGGTCGGAGGCCGGTCCGGGGCTGGTCAGGTGCGCAGGTCAGGCGGGTTCGTACTGAACCGCCTTTTCCTGCCGCACGGTCTTGCTGCGGCGGCCGTCGATCGCGACGGGCGCCTCGCCGTGGATCGTCGCGCGGCGCAGCGTCCGGCGCTGGAGACCGAAGTCGGCGGTCGCGCGGTGCTGCGTCGCCTGATTGTCCCAGATCGCGACGTCGCCTTCCTTCCAGCGCCAGCGCACGACATTTTCGGGCTTGGTGATATGCTCCTGCAGCGTCTGGAACAGCCGCGCGCTGTCGACCTGGTTCAGCCCGACGAACTGCTTGACGAAATGGCCGAGGAGCAGACTGCGCTGGCCGCTGACCGGATGGACGCGGACAACCGGATGCTCGGTCTCGTACACCGTCGAGGCGAAGACATTGCGGTGCTCCTTGATCCGCCTGGCCGCGCTTTCGGCGTCGGGCGCGGACTGCAGGATCGAGGCGTAATCGTAGAGGTTGGTGTGCGTCGCCCAGAGATTGTTCACGAGCTGGCGCAGCACCTCGGGCAGGCCCTCATAGGCGGTCTCGCCATTCGCCCATTGCGTATCGCCGCCCGCTTCGGGAATGGTGATCGCGCGCAGGATCGACGCCTTGGGATAGGCGTCGACGAAGGTCACGTCGGTGTGCCAGCTCGACGCCGCATAGCCTTCGCGGCTGTCGAGCTCGAGCAGGTAGCGCGATCCTTCCGCGACGGGCACCGTCGGGTGCGCAACCGGATCGCCGAGCAGCGCGGCGAAATCCTCATGCTCCTTGTCGGTCAGATGCTGCTGATCGCGGAAGAAGAGCACCTTGTGCCGCACCAGCGCGGCCTCGATCGCCTGCACCACCGGTGCCGGCAGGTCGCCCGACAATTCGATGCCATGGACGATCGCGCCGATCGTGCCGGTGACCGGGGTGATGTCGAGCGGGATATTCCTGTCGCGGGCATTGGCATAGCTGTTGTGAAGGTCGGTCATGTCAGTCTCCTTTGGGGTTATGGTTGGCGGCGGGGGTTATTCGGCGAAGGCGTAATCGGGCGGTCCCGGATCGAGCTGTCGGCGAATTTCGGCGTGCGCCGCCTCGTCGAGCGGGAAGCGCGCGATGAGGGCGGCGGACAAGGCGTGGGCGATGGCGGGGCCAAGCCCGAAGACGAGGAGGAGCCCTTTCAGCGCCTCGGGGCTGTTGACGCCCTTCGGGTCGAAACCGAGCCAGGCGACAAGCGGCAGCGCGATCCCGACCGCGACTGCGGTGGCGGTCTTTCCGGCGAGGCTGAACACCGAATAATAGAGCCCGGTGCGGTCCTCGCCGCTGTCGAGGCGGTGCTTGTCGGCGACGTCGGCGACGATCGCTCGGAGCATGAGATTTCCCGATCCCTGCGCCAAGCCCTGCGCCAGCGTCAGCGCGAGGAGTAGCCCGAAGGTGTCGGGGGTGACGAGCAACAGCGACAGGTTGATCGCGACCTGCACCAGCTCGCCCGCGACCGCGGTGCGATGCTTGCCATAGCGGCGCCCGATCTTGAGCCAGATCGGCCCGGCGAAGACACCGAAGACGAACTGGAAGAGGAAAAGCCCGCCGGCCCATTCGGGGCGGCCCATGTAGAAGGTCACGAAAAAGACGATCAATGAGCCGCGAATGGTCTGCGCCAGCGTCACCGCGAAATCGGAAGCAAGGACGCGGAGCAGCAGCGGCTCGCCGGCGATCGCACGGAAGACTTCACGCAGGCTCGGCTTGCTCGCGGGGAGCAGCGGCAGCGGCGGTTCCTTGAGCGCGGTCAGCGTCAGGACCAGCGCGGGCACGATCGTCACCAGCACCAGCCCGCCCATCAGCGTCAGTTGCAGCCGCCCGTCGCCGGGGCGCAGCTGGTCGGCGATGGTCGGCAGTACCAGAGTGAGCAGCAGCGCCGCCGCGGCCACAACTTGCTGATAGGTCGCGATGCGCGTGCGCTCGTGATAGTCGCCCGACACCTCGCCCGACCACGCCTGGAACGGGATCTGCACCGCGGTCCAGCCGAGATAGAGGAAAAAGAGCACCACCCCAAGCGACAGCGGCGTCACTCCGAAGGGCGGGAAAAAGAGGAAGATCGCGGCGACGGCGAAGATCACCCCGCCCGCCGCAATCCACGGCTTGCGCCGGCCGTGGCGGCTGCGCGTCGCGTCGCTGAGCGATCCCATAAGCGGGTCGGCGATCGCGTCCCACAGCCGCCCGAGCAGGAAGATCACGCCGATGACGGTCAGCGACAGGCCATAATCGCGCGCATAGATGGCGGGCAGGTAAACGCCGAGCGGCAGCCCCGCGGCGGCGAGCGGGACGGCGACCGCCGAAAAGCGGATCAGCTGGCCCGAAGTGGCGGGCGCCGCGCTCACAGCTTGGTCCTCAGCGTGACGCCAAGCGTCCGCGGCTCGCCGATCAACGCGGTGACAATACCCGTCACGGCGGGTGACAGCGTCTGGAAATAATCCTTGTCGAGCAGGTTTCGCGCCCAGATCGACAGATCGAACAGGCCATCGTCGGTCTTAATGCCAATGCGCGCATTGGCGAGACCATAGGCGGGAACGTCGGCGTAAATGCTGTTGCTCGACGAGGTATTGAACGACGAGCGGTGCGAATAGTCGCCATGGGCATAGACCGACAGGTCGCGCCCGCCGAGCGCGCCGAGCGGTGCCGACACGTCGCCGCCGAGCGTATAGGTGAATTTCGGCACACCCGGCAGCTGCTCGCCGGTCAGGTCCTGCACCGCGACCGTGCCCGGAACCTGCCGTTCGGGCGCCTGCGGCGCATTGGGATAATCGCTGTAGGTCGTGTCGGCATAGGCGACCGAGGCATAGAAGCTTGCCCGCTCGCTCGGCGCGAAGCTCAGATCGCCCTCGACGCCGCGCGAGCGTACGCCGGGGATGTTCGCGATATATTGGCGGACGTTCACCGTACTCGCGATCTGCTCGGTGATCGCGGTCTGATAGTCGCTGATCTCGGTCCAAAAGCCCGCGACATTCAGCGTGACCCGCCGGTCCAGCCACTGCGACTTGATGCCGAGTTCATAGCTGTCGACCTTTTCCGGCGCCACATCGGGCAGAATCCCCGCGGGCAGGTTGGTGAGGTTGAGCCCCCCCGACTTGTTGCCCCGCGAATAGGTTGCATAGGCGAGCGCGTCGTCGCTGAACTGCCATGAGAGCGTCGCGAGCCCCGACAGGCTGTCGTCGCTGAAGCGCGTCGAATAGCTGGTCACCGGGTTGAACTGCGCGCGCACCGCCGCAGCCTGCGCCGCGAGCGCGGGCGTCAGGGTCGACAGGTCGATGCCCGCGACGTGGACCTGGTTGAACGACCCGCTCTTCTTCTCATGCGTGTAGCGCAGCCCCGCGGTGAGCGTCAGCCGGTCGGCGAATTTCCAGTCGAGCTGCCCGAACAAGGCATAGCTTCTGGTGCGCGGGTCCGATGTCGAATTGGCCTCGAACCCGTCGAGCGCGGCCTGCCACGCCGCGAGCGGGATCGGCGAGGCCGGCGGCCGATTCCACAGCGCCGCGGCCGGGCCATAGGCGCTCTTGCCGTAACCGCGGATCACCTGCCAGAAATAATAGGCGCCAACGACATAATCGACCGGCCCGCCACTGTCCGACGCGAGGCGGATTTCCTGGGTGAACTGGCGCTGGCGGTTCGCCTGCTGCGCCTTGGTCACGATCGGCAAGGCTGTCGAATCGCCGTCGTTCGCGGGGTTCCAGTCCCACCAGCGATAGGCGGTGATCGAGGTCAGCTTGGCGCCGCCGAGGGTCCAGTCGATCTGCCCCGACACGCCATAACCGTCCATGTTCGACTGATAATGACCGTCGGCCTCCCCGCGCCGCGCGAAGGGATCGATCGTCGGGAACGAGTAAGTGGGAAAGCGCGCGGCGCGCTGGGCAAAATTGTTCGGGATGACCGCGCCATTGGCATAGGTGCCGAAATAGTCGGCGAAGATGTTGAGGACGTGGTTCTGCTTCTGGCGCGAGAAATCCCCGATGATGCGAAACTCCAGATCGGCAGACGGTGTGAAGAGCAATTGCCCGCGCACGCTCCAGTTCGAATAATCCTGCGCGCGCTCGTTCTGCGTCACATTGTAGAGGAAACCGCGCCGCTCAGTGACCGCACCGCTCATCCGCACCGCGATCAGATCGTCGACGAGCCCCGCCGAGGCCGATCCGCGCAACTGGTAATAGCCATAGTCGCCGACGCTCGCCTCGCCCGAAAATTCGGGGTCGAAGCTTGGTTTGTGCGAGGTGATGTTGATCGCGCCCGACGTGGTGTTCTTGCCGAACAAGGTCCCCTGCGGTCCGCGCAGCACCTCGATCTGCTGCAGATCGACCAGGTCGAACTGCGTCTGCCCGACGCGGCCGTAATAGACATTGTCGATATAGAAACCGACGCCATTCTCCAGCCCGTCGTTGGTCAGCGCGACATTGCTGCCGAGCCCGCGGATGTTGATGTTGGTGTTGCGCGGGTTGAAGCTGAATACCTGCAGGCTTGGCACGATTTGCTGAATCTGGGTCAGCGTATAATTGCCAGTCGCCTCCAGCGTTTCGGCCCCGACCACCGACAGCGCGATCGGCACGTCCTGCGCGCTTTCGTCGCGGCGACGCGCCGACACGATGATTTCGGAGCCGTCATAGCCGTCGCCGGCGGCCTCTGCCGCGGAGGCAGCCTCCGCGGTGGCGGCCGCATCGACGGCAACCGCTTCCGTAGCCCAGGCGGGCGCTGCCGGAACCAGCAGCGCCGCGCCGAGCAAAAGCTTCAAACGATGATCGGGAGAGAATTTCGACATTATGATATTTCCCCGGGCCGCAGCGCAGCCCCTTTTTTGATGTGATGGATGGTGGCGCGGGGCGCCGCGCCGGACCGGGCTGCCGCCGGCTCGCGGCCCCACAGCGCTCGGGCGGCGCTGCGCAGGGACGCGGGATAGCGGGCCAGATCCGACAGGTCGGACTGGGTCAATATGGGCATGGTTCACCTGCCGCCGGCGCGCAGGCACCGGACGCAAAGCCGCATTGCGCCCTCGCGAAAGGGAGGCGCGGCCAGGATGAAAAGAGAGTGCCGCCGCGCGGAGGGGAAGCGGTCGTCCGCTATCCCGCGCGCGGGTCCGGCTATGGTCTAGACGCTGCTGTTACACATGCGCATCGCAATACCCCTACAGGGGGAACGCAATGCCTGGCGCTGTCGCCCGAGCATCACGCGCTTTAGCCGTTGGTAACGCGGAGCAAGCTGCTTCCCGATCAAAAGCCGCGGGTCGAGAAAAGGCGGGAGAGCCTGCCACCCGGTCCGACCGTTCCGAATGACAAACTCAACTTAAAAGATTGATATTTGATTCGTCAACCGTGGCCCGGCGTTTCTGCGATGAAGAAAATCTTTCGCAAGGCGAGTTGAGCCTATGGCCATCGCCGCCTGCGTCAGGTGACGAGGCCGGCGCAACCCCGGGGATCGTGCCGGCCTCTAACCACCAGAACCGGAACAGATCGGGTCGCTAGATCGGAAAGCGGTTCGGGAGGCTATGCAGGCGCCGTCCCCGGCGCAGCGCAACACCAGCGCGCCCCCACCCGCTCGGCGTTGTTTCGGCCTGATATTTCGCGCGCGGGCGGCGCGTCTACCCAATGTTTATTGGGGTGGCGCGGCGACGCGGCGTGCGCCAGCAGCACGCATCCCGGTCGCGCAACGAGACCCCGCGCGACGGGGCAGCGGCGGCGGCGGAGAGGGGGCCGTCCGTCGCCGCGACCAAGGTCGCCGACCTATGGCCTTATTTTCCAGATGAAAATTGACATTGCCCGGCGGTCACGCGACAGATTGCTTAGATGTCGCAGTACCATCGGCTCGTTCTATTCTGGTTCGCCCTGCTGGCCCTGTTGCTGGCCGCATTCGCGCCTCCCGCGGCCGCTGCTGATATCCCGGTCGTCGAACTCAAATCGGGGCGGGACGCCCCCGCGCTCGCGCCCTATGTCCGCTACATCATCGACGGTGCCGATCCGCTGAAGACCGCCCCTGCCGATCTGCTCGCGGGGCCGCTCCAGCGCGTCACCGGATCGACAATTCATTTCGGCCCGCCGGGGCGCAAGACGGTGGTCGCAGTACGCGTGCGCAACGGCGGCGACAGTCAGGGCAGCTGGATATTCACCACTGGCCGCGGATCGCTCGCTTATTTCCGCCTCTACGAAGTCGCGAACGGCGATCTCGACCTGCTGGTCGATGGCTCAAACCCCGGCGCTGCCGAGGAGAATCTCCGGACCTACCAGGCGTTCAGCACCGAATTCGTGCTCGATCCGGGGCAGGAGAAATTGCTGCTGATCGATTTCCTGTCCGAAAACTCGACATACCTCCCCCTCAAGATCAACAGCTACGGCACCTTCTTCAAGGAGCGGCGGTCGAACATCGCGATGGTGTCGGGGGTCGTGTTCGGCGTGGTCGTGCTGATCCTGCTCAATTTCCTCTTCTTCTCGATCACCGGGCACCGCGAGTTCGTCTGGCTGGCGGTGGCGCAGGCGTTCTTCGCGCTGAACACCGTCCATTCGGAAGGCTATATCACCATATTCTTCCTCGCCGACCAGCCGCTCACCGGGGTAGCGGTCGAGGATGTCTTCAAATGCGGGTTCGCCGCCGCGATGGCGCAATTCGGGCGCAGCTTCATCGACACGCGCACTCATTTTCCGCGGCGCGACATCGCATTGCGCGTGCTGATCGGCGCCGCGCTGCTGATCATGGCGCTCCAGCCCGCGCTGTCGCTCTATCCGCCCGCGATGCGCCACACGCTGCACATCGGCGGCTGGCTCGTCGCGATCGGCGGCGCGCTGTTCCTGCCCTTTGTCGGCTTTGCAGCGATGCAGCAGCTCGGGCGCCAGCTGTGGCCGCTGTTCGTCGGCTGGGGCAGCCTCGCGCTCTTCATCCTCTATTCGGCGATCGCTTCGATGGGGGTGTTCGCCTGGCTGCCGATCAACTGGCATCTCGCGGGACCCGTCGGGCTGTTCGAATCGATCATGGTTACGCTGGCGCTCGGCCTCAACCTCAAGAAGATCCAGCACGACAAGCTGGTGGCCGACGGCAATTATGCGCGTTCGATGGCCGAACGCGTCGAAATTAGCGAGCGCGCCGCGCGGCTTGCCGAGGAAAAGGCTTTCGCGCTCGAAACGGTGAACAGCCAGAACGCCCTGCTCCATGCCTCGGGCCACGACAGCCGCCAAGTCATTCTCGCGCTCAACAGCGCGATCGACGTGCTGAAGCGCGGCGACGACAGGGGTGCGAACGCCGACCTCACCGCGATGCTGCAAAGCTCGGCGAATTACCTGGGCGAGATCGTTTCGACCACCATCTCGGGCGCGAATATCGCGGGCAGCGACGCCGACTTCATCGCGCTCGGCGCCTTCGACGCGCGTGCGCTGGTCGAACCGCTGCAGATGATGTTCAAGGCGCCCTTCGCGGGCAAGACGCTGACGCTCGCGACGCAGGTCGAGGGCGCGATCATGATCGTCTCCGACAAGCCGCTCCTGATGCGCGCGCTCGCGAACCTGCTCGGCAACGCCTATCAATATACCGAGCGCGGCGGCGCGCGGGTGACGGTCGAGCGGCGCGGCGAAAAGGCGGTGATCGGCATCGCGGACACCGGCCGCGGCATGGAGCCCAAGATCGTCGCCGCGCTGAACGAGGGCCATGCGACGCGGCTGCGCGCCGACGAGGGGGTCGAGGGCACCGGATCGGGCTTTCGCGCGGCAAGGCGGCTGGTCGAGACGCTGTCGGGCACGCTGACCATCACCGCATCGTCGGACGCGGGGACGGTCGTCGAAATCGCCCTGCCCGCGGCCTTCGCCGGCGTCACGCCGTGCACCGTCGAGGAACTGCAGGCGGGCGCACCGCAATGGCGCATCCTCGATTTCGACCAGCGCGCCGCCTTCGACGCCGCCATCGCCGCCGCGGACGGGACCAACGCACGGCTTGCCGCGCTGACCTATGACGACAGCAGCGTCACCCGCGGGCGCCTGGGCGAGATCGCCATGATGGCGATCATCAAGCCGCCGTGCCGCGAAATGCTGCGGCACCCGGCACTCGCAGAGTCAAAGCAGCCCTAGCTCCTGCGCGCGCTCGACGATCTTGCGGTTGTTCGCGACGTCGAGCTTGCGGCGCAATTCGGCGATGTGAAATGACACCGTCGGCTGCGCGATCGCCAGCCGATAGGCGATTTCCTTGTTGCTCTCGCCCTGCGCCAGATAGTGGAGGATCGCCATCTGGCGCGATGACAGCGCGACCGGCGGCTGCTGAAACTTGCCCAGCGCCTCGCGCATGTGCGCCGATACGAAGATGTCGCCCGCCAGCGCCGCGTCGCACGCCGCGACGATCTGGTCGGGCGGGTCGGCCTTGCTGACCACGGCGCGCGCGCCGAGCTTTAGCGCATAGTCGATTTCGCCCGGGACGGTCTCGCCGGTCAGGATGATCACGGTCATGTCGCGCGACCCGATAATCTCGGCGAGCACGTTGATCCCGCGCACGTCGGGCAGGTTGAGGTCGAGGATGACGAGGTCGACCGGCTGCGACTGGACGAAGGCATTGACCATCGCGCCGCGGTCGAGGGTGCCGACGACGGCATAGCGGTCGAGCCCGGTGAAGAGCAGCTTGATCCCGCTGCGGGTGATCGCATGATCGTCGACGATCAGGATATTATGCTTGGCCGTCATCACAGCATCCCCGTTCCCCGACAGCGAATGCCCGACAAGATCACGTCGCCGCAACCCGAATATTCTTGGGTGATCGATGCGGGGGCGACCGCCGGGCAGCGACGCTGCGTCAATGGGCAAACGGATGGCGAAGTCAACGGCCTTGCCACCACGCACGTGTGTTACTATATTAATACACAAGGAGCCGGCAGCCTGCCGGCCGAGCTACGGACACAGACCATGCCGCACGACCGCCTCCCCTCCATGCTCCGCGCCTGCATCACCGCCGTCTCGCTCGTCGCCGCATCGGGCGCGGCGTACGCCGCCGAGGGCAGCGAATGCCATGTCGGCAGCTACAAGCTGACGGACGGGCGGATCGTCGACATCGCCCCGCTCGAAGGCGACCGGCTGCGCTGGCGCAGCTTCGACGGCGCGGTCGGCGAACTGAAGCCGGGGCCGGACGGCGGCTGGCAGAGCCTCTACGGCTGGACCGGTCGCCCCGACGGCATCGACGTCGACCTCGGTGCATGCGGCGCGGGCAAGATCCGATTTGCCGGGTCGGAAGGGCAGCGGCTGGCGTTCGACGAAACCACGGCAGATTTCACGGGACGCGACGGCGTGACGCTGAAGGGGCGGCTCGTCATGCCCGAGGGTACGGGCAAGGTACCTGTGGTAGTGCTCGTCCACGGCGCCGAGCGCGACGCGGCGCTACGCTTCAATTTCCTCCAGCGCCTCTTCCCCGCGGCCGGCATCGGCGTCTTCGTCTACGACAAGCGCGGCACCGGCACCTCGGGCGGGGTCTATACGCAGGATTTCGACCTGCTTGCCGACGACGCGATCGCCGCGATGGCCACCGCGCGCAAGCTCGCCGGGACACGCGCGGGGCGCGTCGGCTATCAGGGCGCCAGCCAGGGCGGCTGGGTCGCGCCGCTTGCAGCCAACCGCGCGCCCGCCGACTTCGTGATCGTCAGCTTCGGCCTCGCGGTCAGCATCCTCGACGAAGATCTCCAGCAGATGGAGATGGAGCTGACCGACAAGGGCTATCCGCCCGAGATCATCGCCAAGGCGCAGGAGATCGCGCGCGCGGCGGGCGAGATTTTCGCGAGCAATTTCAAGGGCGGCTACGCCGAATTCGACGCGGTGCGCGCCAAATATCGCGGCGAGAGCTGGTACAAGGACGTCCACGGCCACATCACCTGGCTGCTGCTGCCGCACGAGGAAGCGGCGATGCGCGCCGAGGGCCCCAAATATGACTGGGGCACGCCCTTTCGCTACGACCCGATGGCGACGCTGACCGCGAACAGGACCGCGCAGCTCTGGGTGCTCGGTGGGCGCGACTATCAGGCGCCGGCGAAGGAGACGAGCCGCCGCCTCGGCACGCTCATCGACGCGGGCAAGCCCTTCACCCTCGCCGTCTATCCCGGGGCCGAGCATGGCATCACCCTGTTCGAGACCGCGCCCGACGGCACCCGCGTCTCGACGCGTTTCGCCGAGGGCTATTTCGCGATGATGCGCGACTTCATCAAGCACGGCTCGATCGACGCCGCCTATGGCGACGCGGCGATCCGCCGCGCCGGAGCCGGCGACTGATATGCCGACGTGTCGGCATGCATTTCGGCTGTTGCAGGGTTCGACACGCCGACGATCGCGGCATAGTCCTGCACGATCTGCGCCAGCGCCGACAGCGCGAGTGTCACGGGGTCGCGCGCGGCGGGGATAAGGCCAACCGACGTCCGCAGCCGCTGGCACAGGCGATCGGGGACGCCCGCGGCGCGCAGCGCGTCGAGCCGCATCGCTTGCGTCCGGCGGCTGCCGATGGCACCGACATAGAAGGCGTCGAGGCCGAGCGCGTAGGGCAGGAGGTCTTCCTCCCAGTCGCGGTCGTGAAACACCGACAGGATCGCCGTCCAGGGGTCGGCGGTCAGGGATTGCGGGACGGCGCGCGTCGCCAGATGGGTGGTGTCGAAGCCGTCGGCGCCAAGATCCGTCAGAAGGCCCCGGTCGGGAGAAATGACCGACACCGCCGCACCGAAGGCACGCGCCAGCCGCGCCAGCGCCGTCAGTTCCTCGCCCTGCCCCATAGCGACGATCCGCAGCACGGGATGATAGCGGAGGCAAAAATCGCCGTTCTGCCAGCCCGTGGCATCGACCGGCGCGCCCGAAGCCACGCCATCGGCCGACAGCCGCAGGCCGGCCGCCTCACGCCGGTCGAGCCGCGCCAGCGCATCAGCGATCGCGTGGCGGTCGGGGTGCGGGTTGAAGAGCAGGTCGATCCCGCTGCCGCACGGCAGGCGGATGTCGAGATAGGGCGATCCCGCGCCGAAACGCACCAGCCGCGCGCGCGCCTCCGCGAGCGTCTCGATCGCCTCGGCCACCACTGCCGCCTCGATACAACCGCCCGAGAAGGAGCCAAGGTAGCGGCCGTCTGCAGCGACGGCCATCTGCGCCCCGATCGCGCGCGGCGCGGTGCCCTCGATTCCGGTCAGGGTTACAAGGATCGTCCCGATCCCTTCCTCGATCCGGGCCAGGGCAAAGCGCAAAATATCGGCGGGGGTGGTTGCTATCATGCGGCTTTTGCCGCGAGTAGGATCCTGGCGCCGGGCGCGCCCGTCACGAAGGGAGCCGATTTGATCGATGCGCGCGACATCGCCGCCATCCTGCTCGCGGCCGGCGGATCACGGCGCTTTGGCGCCGACGACAAATTGCTGGCCCCGCTTGGCGGCGAGCCGCTGGCGCTGCATGCCGCGCGGTGCGTAGTCGAATTGGCGCCCGGGCGTCGGATCGCGGTGTGCCGCGACGGCGACGGGCCATTGGCGCGGCGGCTTTCCGCGCTCGATTTCGAGATCGTCGTCAATCCGGACCCCGAAGCAGGATTATCGCAGTCGCTGGCGCGCGGCATTGCCCAGGCGGCGCGCGGCACCGAGGCCGCTGCATTGGTCTGCCTTGCCGACATGCCCTTCGTCGGCGTCGCCCATTTGCGCAGCCTGCTCGCGCGTTTCGATGCGGCCGACGCGCCCGCGGTCGCATCGACCGACGGGGCAGCACGCATGCCACCGGCGCTGTTCGCCCGCTCCCTGTTCGCTGCCCTGCAGGAAGCGAGAGGCGACCGCGGCGCCAGGACACTGCTCGCCGATGCGGTGCTCGTCGAGGCCGGTGACGGGGAGCTGGCCGATATCGACCGGCCCGAGGACCTTGAAGGCTGACGCGACGCGGCCCGTCCGGTTGGCGTCATGCGATATCCGGCAATTCGCCGAGCAGCTTGTCGAGCGTGATCGGATAGTTGCGCACGCGCGCGCCCGTCGCGTTGTAGACCGCATTGGCGACCGCCGCGGCGACGCCGCAGATGCCGAGCTCGCCGACGCCCTTGGCCTTCATCGGCGACGTCGTCGGATCGGTCTCGTCGAGGAAGATCACCTCTTGGTGCGGGATGTCGGCATGGACGGGCACCTCGTACCCGGCAAGGTCGTGGTTGACGAAGAAGCCGAAGCGCTTGTCGACCGCGAGTTCCTCCATCAGAGCGGCGCCCGCGCCCATCGTCATCGCGCCGATCACCTGGCTGCGCGCCGCCTTGGGATTGAGTATGCGCCCCGCCGCACAGACCGCCAGCATACGGCGAACGCGGATCTCGCCGGTCATCGCATCGACCCCGACCTCGACATAATGCGCGCCGAAGGTCGACTGCTGATAGGTCTTTTCGAGGTCGCCATATTCCATCTTGTCTTCGGCGACGAGTTCGCCGGTCGCCGCCGCTTCACCGAGCGCCGCGCTGCGTCCACCCGACCGCACCTTGCCGTCGGCGAACTGGGCATCGGCGGGGTTCATGCCCAGCTTCTGCGCTACCGCTTCGCGCAGCTTGACGCAGGCGGCGTAGACCCCCGCGGTCGAGCTGTTCGCACCCCATTGCCCGCCCGAGCCCGCCGACACCGGAAACGCCGAATCGCCGAGCTTCACCACCACCTTGTCGAGCGGCAGGCCCATCATTTCGGCGGCGGTCTGCGCGATGATCGTATAGGTGCCGGTGCCGATGTCGGTCATGTCGGTCTCGACCGTAACCACGCCCGACCTGTCCAGCCGCACGCGCGCGGCGGAAGGTCCGTTGATATTGTTGCGGAAAGCCGCGGCGACCCCCATGCCGACCAGCCAGCGCCCGTCGCGTATCTGCGCGGGTTTCGCGCTGCGCTTGGCCCAGCCGAATTTGTCGGCGCCGATCTGCAGGCATTCGTTGAGCTGGCGTTGCGAAAAGCGGCGCTCGGGCTTTTCGGGATCGACCTGCGTGTCGTTGAGGATGCGCAGCGCCACCGGGTCCATGTTCAGCTTCTCGGCCAGCTCGTCGACCGCGATTTCGAGCGCCATCAACCCCGGTGCCTCGCCCGGCGCGCGCATCGCATTGCCCTCGGGCAGGTCGAGCACCGCGAGACGCATCGCGGTCATGCGGTTTTCGCCAGCGTAGAGCAGGCGCGTCTGTCCGACTGCGGTTTCGGGACCGCCGCCGGGAAGGTCGCCCGACCAGCTTTCATGCCCGATCGCGGTGATCTTGCCCTCGGCGGTCGCGCCGAGGCGAATGCGCTGGATCGTCGCGGGGCGGTGCGGGGTGTTGTTGAACATGAAGGCGCGCGGCAGCGCGACCTTGACCGGGCGTTTCACCGCCCTGGCGCCGAGCGCGGCGAGCACGGCGTCGGCGCGGATGAACAATTTGCCGCCGAAACCCCCACCGACATAGGGCGAGTCGAGCCGGACATTTTCCTTGGGGATGCCCAAGGTTTTCGCCATGTCGCCAACCGACCAGGCGATCATCTGGTTGGAGGTCCACAGGGTGAGCTTGTCGCCCTCCCACGCCGCGATCGACGCATGCGGTTCCATCATCGCATGCGCGTGGTCGGGGGTGAAGTAGCGCGCATCGACCTGCACCGGCGCACCGGCGAAGGCGCCCGCGAAATTGCCGACCGCGGAATCGGCCTCGGTCCCGAACACCGGGGCCGGCTTGATCGCGCCGTCGAGGGATTTGGACAGGTCGAAATTGCCCTTGCCGCGCGCATATTCGACGCGGACCAGCGCCGCGGCGGCACGCGCCTGTTCAAAGGTCTCGGCGACGACGAGCGCGATCGCCTGATGATAATGATCGACCGCGGGTCCGCCGAGCAATTTGGCGGTGTTGAAATCGCCCTTGCCGAGCTTGCCGGCGTTCGCGGCGGTGACGATCGCGAGCACCCCGGGCGCGGCCTCGGCGTCCTTGAGGTTCATCGACGCGATCCGCCCCTTGGCGATCGCTGCGCCGACGACATAGCCATAGGCCTGGTTCGCGGCGACGTCGTGCCGCTCATAGGCATAGGGAGCGGTGCCCGTCGTCTTGAGCGGCCCGTCGATGCGGTTGGTGGGCTTGCCGACGACCTTGAGCTGGTCGATCGGATTGGTCGTGGCGGGGGTATCGAATTTCATGGTTCAGCCCCTCGCCTCTGCCAGCACCCCGGCGAGCGTTCGCTCGACCAGCGGCAGCTTGTACGCATTTTCATGCGTGGTCTTCGCGCCCGCGAGCAGCCCGGCGGCCACCGCTTTCGCACCGCGCGGAAGGTCGGCCTCGGCCGCCTCGACGCGCCACGGCTGGTAACCGACCCCGCCGAGCGCGACGCGCCCTGTCCCATCCTTCTGCACGATCGCGCCGACCGAGATCAGCGCGAAGGCGTAGGACGCCCGGTCGCGCACTTTGCGATAGATATGCGTGCCGCCGACCGGTTTCGGCAGCGTCACCGCGGTGATCAACTCGCCCGGCGCGAGTATTGTTTCGAGATGCGGCGTGCTGCCCGGCGCGCGATAGAAACCGGACAGCGGGATCGCGCGCGCCTTGCCCGCGGCATCGACGGTCTCGACCACCGCGTCGAGCGCGCGCATCGCGACCGCCATGTCGCTGGGATGCGTCGCGATGCAGGCTTCGCTGGCGCCGACGACCGCGTGCAGCCGGTTGAAGCCGCCGATCGCAGCGCAGCCGCTGCCGGGCTTGCGCTTGTTGCACGGCTGGTTGGTGTCGTAGAAATAGGGACAGCGCGTGCGCTGGAGCAGATTGCCCGCCGTCGTCGCCTTGTTGCGCAGCTGGCCCGAAGCGCCCGCGACGAGCGCGCGCGACAGCAGGCCATAGTCGCGGCGCACCCGCGCGTCGCTGGCGAGATCGGTGTTGCGCACCATCGCGCCGATGCGCAGCCCGCCGTCACCGGTCTTCTCGATCTTGTCGAGCGACAGGCGGCTGACGTCGATCAGATGCGTCGGCGTCTCGATCTCCAGCTTCATCAGATCGAGCAAATTGGTGCCGCCGGCGATGAAGCGCGCACCGGGCGCGCGGGCGAAGGCGGCGGTGGCGGCGGCGGGCGTCGCGACGCGCTCATAGGTGAAGCTCTTCATGCCTTCGCCCCTGCGACATCGACGATCGCGTCGATGATGTTCGAATAGGCGCCGCAGCGGCAGATATTGCCGCTCATCCGCTCGCGCAGTTCGGCCGGCGTCACCTTCGGTTTGGCGGTCAGATCGGCGGAGACATGGCTCGGGATGCCTGCCTTGATCTCGTCCAGCACCGCGACCGCCGAACAGATCTGGCCCGGCGTGCAATAGCCGCATTGATAGCCGTCATGGACGACGAACGCCTCCTGCATCGCATGCATCTTGTCGGGGGTGCCGAGCCCTTCGATCGTCGTGATGCTCTCGCCCTCGTGCATCACCGCGAGCGTCAGGCAGCTGTTGATCCGCCGTCCGTCGACGATCACCGTGCAGGCGCCGCATTGGCCATGGTCACAGCCCTTCTTCGTCCCGGTGAGCTTCAGATTTTCGCGTAGCGCGTCGAGCAGCGACACGCGGGTATCGAGTTCGAGTTCATGCTCCTTGCCGTTGACGCTGAACGCCACCTTGGCGGTCGGCGGCGTCGCAGGCGCAGGCGCAGGCGCCGCTGCGACCGCCGCCCCGGTGGGTACAAGCGCCACCGTCGCCACCGACGCCGCGCCACCGATCACGCCACGCCGCGACAATTCGAACTCTTCGGGAGTCTGCACCGCGTTCCTCCATTTCTGAATCTGTCGCCAACGGGTACGCGCACCCGCAGGAAAGTCAGGCAGTCAATGCCGCGCGGTGATTATCGGTTGCCGCTTCGGCCCAGAAAATCCGGATTCGATTACGGTGGTTACCATATCGGCGCGCGGGGGAACAGCGGCGCGCGCCAATTTTCCTCCTACCAGCGGAGCAGTGGGGTGAGGAACAATCGGCCGGCGATTGCGGACAGGATCACCGCAAGGCCGTGCCACAGCGCGATGTGGATCAGTCCGTCGTCGGCGCAGTGCAATGCGACGATCGTCGCCCCCGCCGCGCCGGCGGCGAGCCCGATGACCCAGCCCGCGCGCGCGGGCGAGGTCGGCGCGCCCGCCTTGAGCCAGGCGAAGAGAGCGGCGCCGACGCCGAGGCCCGAAAGCGCGCCCTGAAGCAGGCAGCGCAGGCCATAGCCATGGCGCATCGCCTCCATCGCGGCGTGGCTGTCGCCGATGCCCACGACGAGCGCCGCGAGCGGCAGCGACAGCGCGGCGAGCCCCGCCCAGCGCCAGCCGCTATAGTCGCGCCCGACACCCGGCAGGCCCATGCGCAGCGCGCTCCACGTCGCGGCAAGGCCGGTCGCTCCGATCAGCCAGAAAGCGAGCATCGAGAGCGGCGGCATGCCGCCGGGGGCAAGGTCGTGGCGCGTGCCATAGAGCCACAGCAGCATGCCAGCGCCCCCCAGCCATCCCGCCGCGACCCACAAGGACCCGCGCGCGATCCGCCGGGGGCGCACCGGGGTGAGCTCGCCCGCGAGGCCCTCGATCAGATCGTCGATCGATGCGTCCTTCATGTCATTCGCTTTCAATCAGTTCGGCGAGCTTCTTGAGCCCGCGATGGATATTCACTTTGACCAGCGACTCGCTCTGCCCGCAGATGCGCGACGCCTCGGCGATCGACGTGCCCTCGATCTTGACGAGCGTGATCGCTTGCGCCTGTTTCGGCGGCAGCAGCGCCATCAGATGTTCGATGCTGAGCCGCGCGTGCACCGCCTCGTCCTCGGCGCCGACCGCCGCGTCATTGTCGCCGAGTTCGGCCTCGTCGCGCTGGCGGCGGAGCGCGTCGATCCAGCGATAGCGCGCGATCGCCGCGAGCCAGGGCAGGAAGGCGCGGGTCGAATCCCAGGTCGCGAGCTTGCGGTGCATCGACACGAGCGTTTCCTGCACCAGGTCATCGATCTGGTGCGGCGCGATGCGGCGCGCGAAATAACGCTCGAGCCATTTGCGGCAGTCGCCGAGCAATGTGCGATAGGCGGCACGATCCCCGCGCTGCGACGCGGCCATCAGCCGCGCCAGCGAGGGTTCGTCGATGCTCATTTCGCGCGCACTCGCGCGATCAGGGCATCGAGCGAAAAGAGCCCGCCGCCGCGCACGATTAGGATCGCCGCCATCGCTGTCCACAGCGAGTGCACCGGCCACCAGGCGTCGGGAAAGACGAAGATCTGGATGACCAGCGTCATCACCAGCAACGCCCCCGCCGAGAAGCGCGTCGCGAGGCCGAAGAAGAGGAGCAGCGGGAAGAAATGTTCAGCAAAGGTCGTCAGCGGCACCGCGATGACGGGATCGAGCGGCAAGCCCGAAAATTCGCTGCGGAAGAGGTCATATTGCGACGGGTCGATCCGGAGGAAGCTGCCTTCGACGACCTTGGTCTGGCCCGAGCGCCAGAAAACGCCCGCGAGCGCGACGCGGAGCAGGAACAGCGCGAGACCCTCGCTCAGGCGCGATGCGGCGATGGTGACGCCGCGATCGTAGAATCCGACAATCCGGTTCATGTCTCAAACCTTTTCAAAAGCCCCTGCGTCGATCAATCCCGCGATCGCGGCACCACCGTCGGGATGGTCTTCGGCCAGGTCGGCGATCAGGTTACCGAGCGTGAAAATATTGTCTGCGCGGGCGAGGAGCGCGGCCTGGGCGGCGCCGATCGCGAAGAGCCGGACCTCGGCATCGGGGCGCGTGATCAGCAGCGCCGCGGTGCCCGCCGCGAAGGCCGGATCGACGAGCGGCGCGGCGTCGCTGGCCAATGCCAGCGCGCGCGCCGCGGGATGGCGGCGGACGCGAAGCGCGAGCAGCGCCGCCTCGTCGCAGCCCGCCAGGTCGGCGAGCGCCAGCGCGGGCGCCTCGGCGGCGTGATAGCTTTCGAGCCAGAGCCATTCGACGCGCGCAAGATCAGCGGCGCGCGGGTCGACGAGCCAGTCGGGGAAGCCGGCGCCGATGTCGGTCAGCGACCGCCCCTGCGCCCCGCCCTGCTCGACGAAAGCGCGCGACAGAAGGTTGAACTCGGCCTCGCCCAGATGGCCGCGGGTGCGCGGGAAGCTCTCTTCGAGCGCGACGAGCCGCGCGTGCGAGATGGTGTTGGCGTGGACGCGCAGGCCGCGCAGCACGGCATTGTGATCGCCCGCGAACAGGCCGGGCGGGAGATGGCCGGGGCCGTGCAGCAAGGTCGCCGCGATGGCCGCCTGGCCCTGCTCAAGCATCGACGGGCTCGGCGAGCAGCAACACGTCGGCGGTCGCCGCCTCGGCGCATAAGGTGGCGTAATCGGGAACATCGGTGTCCCACTCGACGAGCACCGGCTTGGGGCCAGCGCGTTCGAGGAAGCCCGCGAGCAATTGCCAGCAGCTCGGCCGGACCGGCGAGCCATGGTCGTCGATCGCGATCGTGCCGCCCATGTCGTCGTCCTTCACGGCGTGGCCCGCGACATGGATCTCGCCAACCAGCGCGGGGTCGAAAGCGCCCAACCATGGCACCGGATCGAGGCCGAGATTGAAGGCCGACACCTCGACATTGTTGATGTCGAGCAGCAGGCCGCAGCCGCTGCGGCGGCAAAGCGTATGGAGGAAATCCACCTCGTCCCGGTCGCCCTCGGCATAGGCCAGATAGCGCGACGGGTTCTCGATCAGGATCGTGCGGCCTAGGCGATCCTGCACCCGGGCGACCTGCGCCGCGAAATGATCCAGCGCCTCATGCGTATAGGGAATGGGCAGCAGGTCGGGGAATTTGTCGTGCGGGCCGTTGCTCCAGCTGAGATGGTCCGAGACCATCGCGGGCGCGTAGCGTTCGCAGAGCGCCGCCAGCGCTTCGAGCTCGCCCATGTCGACGCCCGCCGCCGAGCCGAGCGACAGCCCGACCGAATGGAAGCTGAGCGGCAGGTGCTCGGCGATCGCGGTCAGCCAGCGATGCGGTGGCCCGCCCGCGCCGAAGTAATTTTGGGGGTGCACTTCAACCCAGGCGGGCGCCGTGCCCCGCTCCGCCGCTGCGAGCACATCGGCATAGTGCCGGGATTTGAGCCCTATGCCGGCACGCGGCGGCAGCGAGTGGAGCGGGGACGCGGACATGGTCGCCGGCGATCAGCCCTTCTTGGGAACCGGCTTGGCATTGCCCTTGTGCGCGGTGAGCGTGCCGCCCATCTTGACGCAGGTGCCGGCCTTGACGTGCTTCCAGGCATTGCCCTGGTAATCGACGGTCGAGGTGCCGGCGCAGCTGGTGCCCGGGCCCGCGGCGCAGTCGTTCTTGCCCTTCAGCGAAACGCCGTAGCATTTCTCCTTGGCGCCCTCGGCGGCGACGGCGGTGCCGCCCATCGCGGCGCCGGCGGCCATGGCGAGAACCGCCGAAGCGGCGAGCGAAAGTTTCAGCGTGTTGGTCATCTTAATCTCCCTTGGAAAATGGGCGATGCGGGGGATGGCATCGTCCCATGTTCGCGGTCACCGCGCTGTTGGTTACGCCGGGTTATCCGATCGGCAGCGCCGTCGTGCTCTTGATCTCCGATAGCGCGATCGCCGAGTTGATTTCCTGGACACCCGGCAGCCGCGACAATTTTTCGAAGAAGAGTTTTTCATAGGCTTCGACATTGGCCGCGACGATGCGCAGCAGGAAATCGACCGTGCCCATCAGCACATGACATTCGATCACTTCGGGGATGTCGGCGATCGCCGCCTCGAAATCGGCGAGGTGCGCGCGGCCGTGCGCCGACAGCTTGACCTGCGCGAAGACCTGCGCGCTGAGTCCGACCTTGCGGCGGTCGACGAGCGCGACGCGCTTGCGGATCACCCCCGCCTGTTCGAGCGCCGCGACGCGGCGCCAGCAGGGCGATTGCGAGAGCCCGACGCGCTCGGCGAGCTCGGCGGTCGAAATATCCGCATTCTCCTGCAGGATCTCCAATATCGCCTTCTCATGCCGGTCGAGCTGCATAAAAATCCCTCTGATGGCCTGATTTCGGAACAGACTTACCAATTATTCTCGCGATTGGGAAGCAATAGGACCAGATATTCCCGCAAATTTGCGTCATTTTCCGCGCACCAATTTCGACGGAGCCTGATCGATGCCGCATCGCGACCCACCCCAATTGCCGCACGAGGCGGTCCACCTGTTCCACGACGACCAGACGGGCCTCCGCGCAGTGGTCGCGATCCATTCGACCGCGCTCGGCCCGGCGATCGGCGGGTGCCGCGTCCAGCGCTACGCGAGCGAGAGCGACGCGACGCACGACGCGCTGCGGCTGTCGGAGGCGATGACGTACAAAAATTCCCTCACCGGCCTGCCGTTCGGCGGCGGCAAGGCGGTGATCATGCTGCCTGAAGATGGCGTGCCCGACCGCGCGGCGCTGTTCGAGGCCTTCGGGCGCTGCGTCCAGTCGCTAGGCGGGCGCTTTATCACTGCCGAGGATGCGGGGAGCGGGGTCGCCGACATGCAGTCGGCGGCGCGCGCGACGCGCTTCGTCGCGGGGCTGCCGCAGCAGGCGAGCGGGCTCGGCGGCGATCCCTCGCCCTGGACCGCAAGCGGGGTGTTCCAGGCGATGTGCGCCGCGGTGACCGCGCGCGGCGGCTGGCTCGATGGCGCCGTGGTCGGCGTGCAGGGGCTGGGCAATGTCGGCATGGCGCTGGCGGGGCTGCTCCACGGCGCGGGCGCTAAACTGCTGGTGAGCGATGTGGACGAGGCTCGCGTCGCCGATGCGGTGACGCGCTTCGACGCCGAGCGCGTCGCGCCCGACAAGATCGTCACCGCGCCGATGGATATCTTCGCGCCCTGCGCGCTCGGCGGCGCGATCGACGCGGTCACGGTGAACCGGCTGCAGGCGCGGATCGTCTGCGGCGGGGCGAACAATCAGCTCGCGCATCCGTCGCTCGGCGCCGAACTGGCCCGGCGCGGCATCTTCTATGCCCCCGACTATCTGGTGAACGCCGGCGGGATCATCGCGGTCTGCGCCGAATATCAGAGCGGCGACGTCGGCGCGGTCGAGGCGGCGGTGGCCGAGATCGGCCCGCGGCTGGTCGAGGTCATGCGCGACGCCGATCTGCACGGCGGCACCCCGGGGGAGGTCGCCGACCGCCGCGCGCGGCAGCTGGTCGCCGAGGGCTGGTCGCGGCGGCGCGCGGCATGAGCGGCGGTG
Organism: Sphingopyxis sp. QXT-31; assembly: GCF_001984035.1. Classification (NCBI taxonomy): domain Bacteria; kingdom Pseudomonadati; phylum Pseudomonadota; class Alphaproteobacteria; order Sphingomonadales; family Sphingopyxidaceae; genus Sphingopyxis; species Sphingopyxis sp. QXT-31. The sequence goes on from NZ_CP019449.1 coordinate 1,709,949, forward strand.
CGCTGCACCTCAAGAGCGGGGGCGAGCTCGCGGGCGCGCTGCGCATTCTCAACCTCTTCGCGCAGCGCGGGCTCGCGCCGCGCTCGGTCGCGCTGACGCTGGCCGACGGCGGCTACGAGCTGGCAATCGACGCAAGCGAAGCCGACCCGCGCATGGTCGCGATCGTGCGCGAAAAGATCGCGGTGATGCCGTTGGGGGTCGAGTTCCGCGCGGGCTGACGGCTACGGCAGGATCAGGCTGTCCAGCCGGTCACGGATCGCCGGCGCCAGCATGCCTTCGGCCGCAACGACGATGCTGTCGGCGCAGCCGATGCAGCGGCCTTCGACGAACAGCCCCTGCCCGATGGTGACCGACCGCTCGCCGACGCGTACGATGCCGGTGGCGACGTCGATCGTGCCGGGATAACGCGCCTGGCCGAGGAAGGCGGTATCGACATTGGCGATCACCAACGTCGGGCCTTCCGCGCGCGGCACCAGTCCGCGGAGCTCGGCGAGCAGTTCGTAGCGCGCTTCCTCGTAGAATTGCCCCGTCGCGACATTGTTGAGGTGGCGGAACATGTCCACGTCGGCGAAGCGGATCGGCACCGGCTTGTGCAAAGGATAGCTTGCGGCTTCGAGGCGCGCTGGTGTGGGTTTCATGGCTCGATCCTTTCGCGCCAGCGCAGCAGCATCGCGTGGGTCATGTCCCGCGCCTCGCGCTGGGGCACATGACCGCAGTCGGGGATCATCGCGAGCATTGCGTCGGGGATGGCGCGTGCCATCTCGCGCGAGCGGTCGGGCGCGACGATCGCGTCCTGCGATCCGGCGAGAACGAGCGTGGGCACCGCGATCTTGGGCAAGAGGTCGCAGCGGTCGGTGCGCGTGGCGGTCGCCGCCTGTTGCTCGGCGAAGCGCTCGGCGCCGCAGCGCAAGATCATCGCGTGGGTGTCGGCGAGCAGCGCGGCGTCGGCGCGGCTGCTGCGCGAGAGCATCGCGCGGGCGAGGCGGTCGGCGAGCGCGGGGAAGTCGGTCTGCGCCTGTTCGATCGCGGTCCGGCGCCCGGCTTTCGCTTCCTCGCTGTCGGCGGTGCAGGCGGTGCTGAGCAGGGCGAGGCCCGCGAGCCGCTCGGGCGCGAGGGCCGCCATCGCGAGCGCGACATAGCCGCCCATCGAATGGCCCACGAGCGCGAAGCGATCGGGCAGTTCGGCGAGGATCGCCGCCGCCATCGCGTCGACCGTCGCGCCGCGTGGCACGACGATGCGGTCGACGGGCATGCCCGCCCAACTCGCTTCGTCGGTGGCGATGCCGCAAATCGCGATGACCGGAATGTCCACGCCCTCTCCTCTCGCGGCGATGCTGCTATTCCTCGGCGATTCCCGCAAGGTCGCGCGCGAGGCTCTTCTTCTTCTCGACCTGCATGCCTCGCAATATCTGGATACGCTGCGCCTGCGGCGATCCCGCGCCGTGCATCGACTCGGTCAGATACCCGACGGCGTTGCGGCCGAGGGTCATATTCTCGATCAGGCGCAGGATGCGCTGGCGATATTCGACCGGGACATTGTGCTTGCCCTTCATATATTTCTCGAGGATCGGGCCGATTTGCTCGTTCTTGAAGTCGGCGTCGGAGGGCATCGTCACCATGATGCCGCCCGCGAGATCCTGTGCGAGGCGCGAAATCTCGTAGGGGAAGCGCGTGACATTGTGCTTGCACACATTGGCGAGCATCGCGTCGTTCATATAGATGCCCGACGGCAGCGGCTTCGCCTCGTGGCTCGAGGCGATGGCGGAGGAATAGATGGTCTCGTTGAGATGCGTCATCTCGACGAGCTTGTCCTTGATGTGGCTCGCCGCCTCAGCGCCGTTGTAATCGGCGACCTGCGCCGCAGCGCCGACCATCACGTCGCCGAGCCCGGTTTTGCACACATAAGAGGCGCGATGATAAGCGGTGAAGCGCGCGACCATGTCCTGCGCATACTCATATTCGCCGTCCATCAGCACATGGTCGTGCGGGATGAAGACATTGTCGAAGACGACGAGCACCTCCTGCCCGCCGAAGCGCGCATTGCCCTGATCGATGTCGCCCGCCTCCATCGCGCGCGTGTCGCACGACTGGCGGCCGTAGATATAGGTGATGCCGGTGGCGTCGCCGGGGACGAGGCCGACGATCGCGAAATCGCGGTCGGCCTCGCCCATGTTCATCGTCGGCATGACGCAGATCCAGTGCGAGTTCAGCCCGCCGGTCATATGCGCCTTGGCGCCGGTGACATAGACGCCCGCCTCGGTGCGCCTCACGACGTGCAGGAACATGTCGGGGTCGGCCTGTTCGTGCGGACGTTTCGAGCGGTCGCCCTTGGGATCGGTCATACCCGCACCGATGATGATGTTCGCGCGCTGGGCGTGCGCCATGAAGTCGAGGTAGCGCCGGTGGTAGGGCGTGCCGTGCTTCGCATCGATGTCGAAGGTGATCGAATGGAGTACGCTGATCGTGTCGAGCCCGGCGCAGCGCTGGAAGCAGGTGCCGGTGAGCTGGCCCATCTTGCGCTGCATGCGGTTCTTCATGACCAGGTCCTGCGGCGACCCGACGATGTGGAGGAAGCGGTTCACCGGCGCGTCGATGAGGTCGCTGTGCGCGGTCGCGAGTTCGGGATCGGCGAGCGCGAGGTCGTAGGTCATCTTGAGCGCGTTGATCGAGGGGCGGATGATCGGATGGTCGACGGGTTCCTCGACGCGCTCGCCGAAGAGCCAGACCTCGACCCCGCGGTTCCGCAGCGAGGCGACATAATCGTCGCCGGTGACGATGGGGCGGAAGCGCGACCAGCGGTCGGCGGCGGATTCCTCGCGGGGGTGGATGGGCATGGGCAGTCTCCCGATATGTCTATCTTTACGCCTATCGTGGATGGGGGGCGGTAAAACAGGGCATGACAGGCGAGGAAAACTCACCATAATGCGCAAGCATCATGGCGACGATCGACGGCTATTATTTCTGGGTGTGCACCAAAGGCGCCGAGCGCAGGGGCAAGCGCATCGGCGCGCTGGTCGCGGGGACGGGACTGGACCCCCGGGATTTTACGCGGCCGGGGTGGCGCGGGTCCGCCGAGGCGATGGCGCGGCTGGTGCGCAACGTCTGGGCGAGCCTGGACGACGAATATATGGGCTATACCGCGCGGCGGGTGCGGCCGGGGAGCTTTGCCTTTGCGTGCGAGCTGGCGCTGGAGGGAGCGAGCGTCGCCGACGGGCTGGCGCGCGCGGCGCGTTTCTACAACCTGCTGGGCGCGGGGATCGGCACCGGGGTGCGATCGGTGCCCGCGGGGCTGGAGATCGAGGTGCGCTTCGAGCGGCCCGCGCTCGACCCCGACCATTATTTCGCCGAATTCTGGATGATCATCTGGCACCGCCTCGCCTGCTGGCTGGCGGGGGAGACGATCTCGCTGCTGTCGGCCGAGTTCGATTATCCGCGGCCGGATGCCTATTTCGAGGAGTTCAAATATCTCTTTCCGTGCCGCCACCGCTTCGACGGCGAGCGCCGCCGGATCGTGATGGACGCGCATGCGCTGCACGCGCCGGTGCGGCGCACCGCGGCGGAACTGGAAGCGATGCTGGCGGCGGCGCCGCTCGACATCATGACCATCCCCGCGAGCGACGCGAGCGTCGCGCGGCAAGTCCGGCAATTTCTGACGCGCGGACCCGATTTGACCCTGGACGAGCTGGCGCATGCGACCGGGCTGTCGCCGCATAAGCTACGGCGATTGCTCCGCGAAGAGGGCACCACGTTGGCGACGATCCGCGAGAATGTGCGGCGCGACAAGGCGATGCGGCTGCTGACGCGCGGCAATGCGACGGTCGAGGCGATCGCCGAGACGCTGGGCTATGCCGAGGCACGGAGCTTCACGCGCGCGTTCCGGCAGTGGACGGGGAAGTCGCCTTCGGCGTGGCGGGCGGGGGGATGAGGTTTGGGGGTGGAGCCGACTCCTCTTCTCCCCTCCCGCAGGCGGGAGGGGCAGCGAGACTTGCGAGCTTGCTCGTTAGTCGCAGCGGGGTGGGCCATGGCAACGTCGCTGCCCACCCCCGACCCCTCCCGCCTGCGGGAGGGGAGATCAGCATCTTCGCCCGAGAACTAGCTCCCCCCTCCCCTACACATGCCGATGACATAGTCGACGATCATCCGGTCGCGCTGGGAGGACGGCGGGCCGAGGACGCCTTGGGCGTGCGCGGGCAGATGGTCGACCGCGCCCTTGGCGCCCTCGCCGAAGACATAATGGTCGAACCAGGTGCGCCACGCCTCGCGCTCGGCGTCGGGCAGTTCGCGGATCGAGTGCATCGCGAGCATGAGTGCCGCGAAAGGGAAACGGTCGGCGCGCTGGCCGAACCAGTAGTTGACCAGCACGTTGAGCGCGCCGGTGCTGCGCACATGGTGCCACCACATCGGCGGCATGAACAGCGCGTCGCCGGGGGCGAGGTCGGCGACCAGCTTGTGGCGCGCGGCCTCGGCGTAGAGCGGATAGCGCGCGTGATCGGGGTGGTCGGGGTCGACCATGCTGGTCGGCTGGCCCGCGATGGTGCGTTCGACGGGGCCGACATAGAGATTCGAAATCTGCTCGGGCGGAAAGAGCGAGAAGCGGCGGCGGCCCGCGACGACGACCGCGATGTTCGAGGCCATGTCGTAATGCGGCGCGATGCGGCTGGCGTTGCCGACCCAGATGCGCGGGGGCACGCCGGTGTCGATCGGCAGCGGGTTTTCGGCGGCGAAGCTCGCGACGCTGTCGGCGGTCGGGACCGATCCGGCGTAGAGCGTCGCGGGCGCGGGGTCGGCGGCGAGCGCGAGCAGCCGTTCGACGAGCGCCCGCATCGGCATCGTCTCACTGCGGAAATTCACCCCGCGCATGTCGTCCGTGTAGAAATAGCGGCCGCCGGTCTCGGGCGGGCCGACGAGAACGGTCAGCGGCTTGCCATTGTCGCGCGCGGCTAGATAGCTCGCGATGGCTGCGTCGCCCTGCGCTGCGGCGGCGGCGGCGGGCCAGCGGGCGGCGAGGCCGCGGACGACGAAGGGGCGCTCGGCGGCGGCGACCGATTTGGCGATGGCGGCGGGGTTGCCGTCCTTTTCCTCGACCGTCTGTTCCGTCACGCGCTCATGCCTCAAATGATATACCCGGCCTACCTACACCGTTCGCCCTGAGCTTGTCGAAGGGCCGTTCTTTCCTGGCCGCAAGAGAAGGACGGTGCTTCGACAAGCTCAGCACGAACGGACGATGGGAGCGGTTTCCAAGTCAGGCCGCACGTTTGGAACGATCGCTTACTTCGCCGCTTCGACCCGCACGGTGCGGCTGGCGCGTTTGCCGTCGGCGGAGCGGGTGCGGAGGTCGACCGGGCCCGTGACCGCCACGGGGCCGGCGTAACGCGTCCAGGTGCCGCCTGTGGGACGATATTCGATCGCGGTGCCGGGGAATTCGCTGTTCGCTTCGAGCTTGCCGTTCGCGATGCGCGCGCCCGGCGGAGCGACGCGGTAGGCGACGCCCATCGCGTCGAGCAACGGGAATTGGGCCGCGACGCGGCCCGCGAAATCCGACCAGCCCGCGGCGAGCTTCGCGGCGTCGACGCGGCTGTCGTTCCATTGGTAGCTGGCGCCCGCCTGGTACGCGGGAGTCCAGGGCGCGGCGCTCCAGCCGCGTTCGGCGAGCGCGAGCAGGCGCGGGAAGAGCATATAATCGACCTGCGCGTCGGTGCGGATCGTCTCGCTCCAGAGCTGCGCCTGCACCCCCGCGACGCGGTGGCCGGGCTCGAGCAAGGGCTTGTCCTCGATCGGCTGGCCCTCTGCTCGCGTGTTGCGGATCGTCGCGGCATTGGCGGGGAGGTTGTCGGGCATGAAGCCGAACACCTGATGGACGTCGACCCCGCGCGAGGCCCAGTCGTAGCCGCCCTCGTCGGGATGCGGCGCGTAAGGCATGTCGAAATAGCCGAGGTCGGGGATCGAGAGCACGGTCAACCAGCCGCGGTTCATCTGGTCGTGCGCCTCGCGGATCGCGCCCGTGTGGAGCACGCCCCAGATGTTGGTCTGGACGTCTTTCGGCATGTTCGCGGTCTGGGTATGCCCCATGCCGTCGCTCCAGCCACCGGCGCGCAGGCCCTTGGCGGCGAGGCTCGCGGTGACGCGTTCGATGAAGCGCGGGGTGAGTTCGCCGGATTTGCCGCCGTTTTCGGCGATCATCGCCTTGCAGGCGGGCGAGTTCACCCAGGCGCCCGCGGTCTCGTCGGCGCCGAGGTGGAAGGTTTTCAGCGGCACGCCGGCCTGCCGGTGCATGTCGGCGAGGGCGTCGACCACCGTATCGACGAAACGATAGGTCGCCGGCAGGCAGACGTTGAGCGTGTTGTCGTCGTAGTTCTGGATGCTGCGATATTGGGTGGTGTCGGCGGGGTCGATCAGGCGATAGGCGTCGGCCTCCGCCTTCTTGCCCGCGGCGGTGAGGCGCGCGTGGCGGAGTTCCATCGCCTTGATCGCGGCGCGGCTGTGGCCGGGCATGTCGATCGACGGGATGACCTCGATCTGGCGCGCCGCGGCGGCTTTCACGATCGCGACATAGTCGGCGGTGGTGAGATAGCCGTTCACCCCGCTGGTGCCGTCGGGGCCGGCGCCGAGCTGCGGCAGGATGCAGGTCTGCTCCGACGGGTCGTGGCAGCGTTTCGAGCCGATCTCGGCGAGTTCGGGGAGCGCGGGGATCTCGATGCGCCAGCCCTCGTCCTCAGCGAGGTGGAGGTGGAGCTTGTTGAGCTTGTACGCGGCCATCGCCTCGACGAGCTTCAATATCTGGTCGCGGCCGTGGAAGTTGCGGCCGAGATCGAGGTGGAGGCCGCGATAGGGATAAAGCGGCGCGTCCTCGACGTGGAGCGGGGTCACCCTGCCCTTTTCGAACGCCGCCTGCTGCGCGAGCGAGCGGAGCGCGTTGTTCGCCCCGGCAAGGTCTTTCGCGGCGATGGTCACGCCCTTGGCGGCGACGTCGAGCGTATAGCCCTCGGGTGCGAGCGAGGCAGCGCCGATGCGGATCGTGAGCGGGAGCTTGCCGGTGTCGGCGACGCCTGCGTTGGCCAGCGCGGCGATGGCGGGGGCGAGCGCGGTGCGGTCGGCACCTTCGACGGTGAGCGCGACGCCGGCGGTGAGGTCGACGGGCCGGCCCTTGGTCTGCGTGGCCTTGGCGGGCGCGGGGAGGATGACGACGCCGGTCGCGGCCGCGGCCGGGCGTGCGGCCTGAAGGTCGAAGGCGCGCTCGGCGGTGAGCCAGCGCGTCTTGTCGGCGTCGCTCTTGACCGCGAGCTTCGCCTCGTCGGTCATCGGCGCGACGAAGGGCAGGATTTCGAGCCCGGTGTCGGGGTCGATGACCGGGCGCGTCGCGGCGATGGTGCGCGCCTGCAGCCCATCGGCGACGAGATAGGCGTTTGGCATGCCGAACGCCTTCGAGAAGTTCGAGCCGACACCCCAGAGTTTGATCTCGTGCCTGGCGCCGGGTTTGAGGGTGACGCCGGGTTTGAGAATGAGCTGCTGGAGGTCGCCGTTGATGAGCTTGTGGTCGAAGATGTCGCTTTCGACCCTGGGCAGGCGGTTGACGAAGCTGAAGTAGAGCGAGAAGCGGCCGAGGTCGGCAGGGATGGTGTCGGGCACGGTCAGCGTGATCGTGGCGAGGAAGCAGCCGTCGATGCCCGCGGGGCAATCGGGGCCGTTGTCGACCATCGTCAGACGGTAGCCGAGCGTGTCGGCGAAGCGGTCGAGCGCGGCCTGTGCAGGGGCCTGTGCGGCACAGGCGGGGACCGCGGCCAGCAGTGCCGCCGCCATCGCCGTGATGGTCATCGCCCTGGCCCTACCCCGCATCGTCATTCTCCGCTCGACAATTTGTATCTGATTTGTCATGTCATACGCCGATGGTCAACGCCTTTCCCATCGGGCGGTTTCGAAAGGAAAATGGCAGGGTGAACAGAAAATCGGCGTTTCGGTGCATGCTCGCTTCGATAATTGGTTTTACATTGATCCTATCGGTCGTCCCGGCTTCGGCGCAGGATCGCAAACCCGTCATGGTCGGCTATCTCGCGGCGTTCAAGGGGCTGGAGCTGTCGATCGATCGCACCGACCTGACCGCTTACACGCATTACAACCTGTCCTTCGCCAATCCCGACGCCGAGGGGGTGTTCGTGCGCGATGGGGTGATGACGTGCATGGGCGGCGCCGACGGCGCGAACATGAGCGTCGCGGCGGTGCGGGCGTCGATCGCGCGGCTGCAGGCGGCGGGGGGCAAGGTGCTGCTGTCGACCGCGGGCGGGGTGATCCCCGGATGCTCGGGCGACTGGGCGGCGCTGCTGGCGCCCGCGCGGCGCGATGCCACCGTGGCGGCGCTGGTCGAGCTCGCGGAGACGCTCGGGCTCGACGGGATCGATATCGATATCGAGGGCGGGCTGCTGACCGAGATCGACCAGGCGGGCGATTATGTGCCGTTCATCGCGGCGCTGTCGAAGGAATTGAAGGCGCGCGGCAAGCTGTTGACCTGCGCTACCGCCTCCTATGAGGGCGGGATGATTCCAGTCGGGTCGATCGCTTATTTCGACCTGATCAATGTGATGTCCTACGACGCGATCGGGCCGAGCTGGGGGCAGTGGGGCGACGAGCATTCGACTTATAGGATGGCCGAGCGCGACCTGGATTTGTGGCTGGGGCGCGGGGTGGCGCGCGAGCGGCTGGTGCTGGGGGTGCCCTTTTACGGCTATGGCTTCGGCGGCGAAACGGCGAATTGGTCCTATCGCGACCTGATCGCGGCGCGCGGCGTGGATGCTACCAAAGCCGATGTGATCGGCGAGCGCCGGGCCGGGGGTCGCTATATCACGCACAATAGCCCCGCGACGATCGAGGCCAAGGCGCGGCTCGCGGCGGAAAAGGCGGGCGGCGTGATGGTGTGGGAATTGTCGCAGGACAGCCCCGACCATGCGCTGACCAGCGCGATCCGGCGGGGCATTTCGCGCGAATAGATCGCAACAAGGTTGACGCGAGCATACCAATGCAACACATGGGGCGGAGGCGCTGGTCCTATCGGGCGGCGCAATGGGCCAACCGGGTGGAGCATCGTCCTTGTCGCTGATCGAACATGTGGGTCCGCTCCACAAGGAGGACCCCACCCCGCTCTACCTGCAATTGCAGAAAATCCTGCGCGACGCGATCGAGGGGCAGGTCATCAAGGCCGACGAGGCGATCCCGACCGAGCGCGACCTGGCCGAGGAATTCGACGTGTCGCGCATCACGGTGCGCAAGGCGATCGACGGGCTGGTCGGCGACGGGCTGGTCGCACGGCGGCGCGGCGCGGGGACCTTCGTGACGCGGCCGCGCGTCGAGAAGAGCTTCTCGAAGCTCACCTCCTTCTCGGAGGACATGATCTCGCGCGGGCGCAAGCCCTACAGCAAATGGGTGAGCAAGACCGCTGGCACGGTGACCCCCGAGGAGGCGCTGTCGCTGGGGCTGTCGCCGGGGTCGCTGGTCTATCGTTTCCACCGCATCCGCTATGCCGACGACACGTCGATGGCGCTCGAATATGCGACGATCCCGGCGTACTGCCTGCCGTCGGTCGAGGCGGTGGGCAATTCGCTCTATGAGGCGCTGGAGGCCGCGGGGCATCTGCCGGTGCGCGCGCTGCAGCGGCTGCGCGCGATCGCCTTTTCGCCCGAGCAGGCCGAGGTGCTGGGGATCGAGCCGGGGATGCCGGGGCTGTTCATCGAACGGCGCGGCTTTTTGTCGGACGGGCGGACGGCGGAATATACGCAGAGCTATTATCGCGGCGATGCATACGATGTCGTCGCCGAACTGAACGGCTAGCCCAAGCTTCTGAGGAAATCGGCGTGCGGGGGCAGTTCGGCGAGCTGCTCGGCGACGCGCGTGCGCAGGATCGCTAGGCGTTTCGCGAGTTCGTCGGCGGGGAGCGTGTCGGCGATGGGGTGGTGGCTTTGGGGCTGAACGCCCTGTCCTGTCAGCACCGCGTACCAGTTGGTGGGGCCGAAGAGGTCGCCGGGTTCGAACAGGATGTTGCCGGTGGCGCGGAACGCCGCGATGCGCTCGGCGAGGCTGTCGGGCATGCCCGCGGCGGCGAGGTCGCGCCAGAAGGGCGTGTCGGTGCGGTTGGCGGTGGCGTAGTGCGCGATCACGAAGTCGCGGATCGTCGCATATTCGTGGAGCGCGTCGCGGTTGAAGCGGCTCACGACGTTCGGGTCGATGGCGTCGCGCGGGAATAGCGACAGCAGGCGGATGATCGTCGTCTGGATGAGGTGGATCGAGGTCGATTCGAGCGGCTCGAGGAAGCCGCCCGCGAGACCGATCGCGACGCAGTTGCGGTTCCAGATCGCCTTGCGGTGGCCCGCGACGAAGCGCAGGCGGTTGGCATCGGCGAGGGGTTCGCCGGGGAGACGGCTGCGGAGCAGGCTTTCGGCCTCGTCGTGGGCGAGGTGCGTGCTCGAATAGACATAGCCGTTGCCGTCGCGGTGCTGGAGCGGGATGGACCACTGCCACCCCGCCTCGCGCGCGGTCGAGACGGTGTAGGGCATCGGATCGCCGGTGCGCGCGCAGGGCATGGCGACCGCGCTGTCGCAGGGGAGCCAGTGCTGCCATGAGGTGTAGCCGGTCCGGAGCGCACCCTCGATCAGGAGGCCGCGGAAGCCCGAGCAGTCGATGAAGAAATCGCCCTCGATGGTGCGGCCGTCGTCGAGGTTGAGCGCGCTTATGTGGCCGTCTTCGCTGCGCAATTGGACGTCGGCGACCTTGCCCTCGATGCGCGTGACGCCCTTCGCCTCGGCATAGGCGCGGAGATATCGGGCGTAGGCGGCGGCGTCGAACTGGACCGCGTGGTGGACGGGGCCGTGGCGCGTCGCGGGGGCGAAGCGGCCGGCGCGCGCGGCCATGGTTTCGAGGTTGTAGGGCTCGTGGTCCGCATCGCCGCCCTCGGCGAGATGGCGGAGCCAGTGGTGGTGGAAATGGATGCCCGCCATCTCGATCCCGAGATAGCCGAAGGGGTGGAAATAGCTGTGCCCCACCCCGCTCCAGCCCTCGAACTGGATGCCGAGCTTGATCGTGCCGTGCGTCGCGCGGAGGAAATCGGCGGTGTCGATACGCAGGAAGCGGTTGAATTCGTGGATCGGCGGCACGGTCGCCTCACCGACCCCGACGGTGCCGATCGCTTCGCTTTCGACGAGGGTGATCTGATGCGTCTGCGGCGAGAGCGCGCGGCCGAAGGCGGCGGCGGTCATCCAGCCCGCGCTGCCCCCGCCGACGATGACGATGCGGCGGATGGCGGTCATGCGCGCAGCCGCCCGAGCGCGTCGGCGTGGCTCTCCATCGCGCGGACATCGGTCGCGACGGCGCGGAGCTGGCGCTGGAATTCGGCCATTAGCGCCTGATCCGCGACGCGTAGCGCCTGCGGATCGAAGCCGCGCGGGACGATGCCGTGGCCGGCCATGACGAGCGCCCAGCCGTCCTCGACATGCGCCTCGTGGTTGAAATGGGCGAACATGCCGCGCGCGGCGAAGAGGTCGATCTTGGCGGCGAGTTCGGGCGAGATCGGTGCGGTGCTGGCGTCGGTCCAGAAGGGCTCGCTGCGGGCATTGAGGTGGAAATGCTGCGCGGTGAAATCGCGCACGCGGCTCCAGGTGCCGGCGATTTCTTCGTTGTAGATATCGGCCTCGGGCATGTCCGCGGCGTCGAGCGGCCAGAGCAGGACGAGCTGGGCGATCGACAGCTGGAGGAGGAGCAGTTCGGCGCCGTCGAGCGGCGGCGCGCTGCCCGCGGCGCGGCCGAGCGCGACGGCGTTGCCGGTCCAGAGGCGCGCGCGCGCGGCCGCGGCGACCGGTTCGAGCACCGCTTCGAGCTTCTGCCCGGTGAGCGCGGCGAGCATCGCGGGGGCGTCGGCGTCGGCGAGGTGGCGGCTGTCGTAATGGAATTCGAGCGCGGTACGGTCGGCGAGCGGAACCAGCGTAAGCCAGCCCGCGGTATGCGCGGCGACGCGGCTGTAGAGCGGCAACGGGCCGAAGGGCGGCGCCGAGGCGCGGAGGAGCCGGTCGCACCAAGGGCGGCCGGACGTGATGGCGCCGGGGTCGAGCGCGGCGATCAGCGCGCCGTCGGTGTCGACGAAGAGGTCGGCGGCCAGAGTTTCGCCGTCGATATCGAGCGCGGTAATGCGGCCGTTCTCGACCTGCGGGGTCGCGTTCGCGGCGGCGAGGATCCGCACCCCTGTCCTTTCGCAGCCCGCGCGGAGCAGCGCGGCGTAACCCGCGGCGTCGAGGTGCCAGCCCGCCTTGACCGCCTGCCGCGTCGCGGGCTTGTCGGGCGCGCCGGTGCGGCCTTCCTTGGCGGCGGCGGCGGCGAGGCTGAAATCCTCGAGCGCGACGCGCAGCCCCGCGGCGCGCGCGCGGCTCCAATGCTGGACGAAGGGCAGGTCGGCGTAGGCGCTGCCCGCGTCGCCATAAGCGTGGATGAAAGCGCCGTCGCCGCCCGACCAGCCCGCGAATTGCTGGCCCATGTTGAGCGTCGCGGCGGCGTTAGCCGTGAGCGCCTTATCGTCGATGCCGAGCAGGCGGTGAAAGGTCGCCAAATCAGGCGGCGCGACGAGCGCGCTGTGCGGCGCAGGGACTTCGCCGGTGTCGACCCAGACGACTTCGACGCCGAGCCGGGCGTAAGCGCGCGCGATCGCGAGCGCCGCCATCGGCGCGGCGATGCCGCCGCCGTGGACGACGACCTGCTGGACCGCGCGGCTCATGGGGCGGGCGCCGGGCAATAATGCGCGACGAAATCGGCGTGGAGCGGCGCCGAGGCCGCGCCGCGCGCGATCGTCGCGTGGAGCCCCGCGAGCCGCTCGGCCAGCTGGTCGTCCGGGAGCATGTCGGCGAGGCGGTCGGCGGCTTCGGGGACGACCCCCTGTCCCACGAACACCGCCTGCCAGCTGGGCGGGCCGAACAGGCCGTCGCGATAGGCCTGGACATGCGCGCGGTGGCGGAAGCGGTCGATCTTGCCCGCGAGGCTGTCGGGGACGTCCATCGTCGTCACGCGCTCCCACAAGGGCGCGTCGGCGTCGTTGGCGATATAGTGGAGGATCAGGAAGTCGCGGATGCGGTCATATTCGACGTCCATCACGCGGTTGAACTCGGCGGGCAGCGCGGGATCGATGGCGGGACCGGGCGGCAGCAGCGTCAGCATGTGCATGATCGCCATCTGCACGAGATAGATGCTGGTCGATTCGAGCGGTTCGAGGAAACCGCCCGCGAGCCCCATGCCGACGACATTATGCGCCCAGGCCTTTTCGCGCTTGCCCGCCTTGAAGCGCAGAACGCGCGGTTCGGCGAGCGCCTCGCCGTCGAGGTTGGCGAGCAACGTGGCGGCGGCCTCGTCGTCCGAAATGTCGGCGCTGGAATAGACATAGCCGTTGCCGGTGCGGTGCTGGAGCGGGATGCGCCATTGCCAGCCCGCGGGGCGGCGCGTCGAGCGGGTGTAGGGGGTGAAGTCGGGCGAGCGCACCGAGGGCACCGCCTGCGCGCTGTCGCACGGCAGCCAGCGCGACCAGTCCTCGAGCGCGACGCCGAGCGTCTGCCCCATCAGCAGCGAGCGGAAACCCGAGCAGTCGACGAACATGTCGCCCGCGACTTTCGTGCCCGAGGCGAGCGTTACCGCGGCGATGTTGCCGGTCTGGCCGTCGCGCTCGACATCGACGATGCGCCCCTCGACACGCTCGATCCCGCGCGCCTCGGCCCAGCGGCGGAGGTAGCGTGCGTAGAGGAAGGCATCGAGGTGATAGGCGTAGGCGAAGGCGTTGCGCACGTCGTTCGCGTCGCCATTGGGCAGCATGAAACGGTTCTGCAGCGCCGCGACGATCGGGAAACAATAGTCGAAGAGCGGCGCGGCCTGCCCCGCGTTGTGCGCGCGTACCCAGTAGCTGAAGAAGTCGGCCTCGCCGATCGGGCGGCCGAAGGTGCCGAAGGGGTGGACATAGCGGTCGCCCTGCCGCCCCCAGTTGACGAATTCGATGCCGAGCTTGAAACTGGCCTGCGTCGCCTGCATGAACTCGACTTCGTCGAGCCCGAGGAAGTCGTTGAAATCCTTCATCTGCGGCAGCGTCGCTTCGCCAACGCCGACGGTGCCGATCTCCTCGGATTCGACGAGGCGCACGCGGTAGAGCGCGGGATCGAGCTTGGCGGCGCAGGCGGCGGCGCACATCCAGCCGGCGGTCCCGCCGCCGACGATGATCAGGTTGAAAGGCCCCTCGTCCATCGCCTCACATTAACGCTACGCGAGACCGGCGCCACCCCGAAGAGTGGCGCCGGTTCCCCCGTTTTTTAGAAGGTCAGGCGCGCGCCAAGCTGGTAGCGGCGGTCGTTCTTGAACCAGGCGTTGCGCTTGAGCAGCCCGGTCGAGTCGACCTGCTGGAACAGCACGGTGTCGGTGCCTAGCAAATTGGTCGCCTCGAGCACGAACTCGACATTCTTCGTCGCGCGGAGGCGGAAGGAGGCGTCGAGATAGCCCGTGCCCTTTTGCCAGATCGGCAGGCCGACGCAGCAGTCGATCGCGGTGACGAGATATTTCGAGCGCCAGTTATAGGCGACGCGCGCCGACACCTGGCCCTTTTCGTACATGCCGACGATATTGTAGCTGTGCTTCGAAATGCCCTCGAGCGCGTTCGGCTTGACCGTGCTGTTCTCGTAAGTGAGGCCGCCGCCCGCGGTACCGCCCGCGGTCTCGTTGGTCAGATTGACCGTGTCGATCCCCTTGTTCTTGACGTAGGTATAGTTGGCCTGGACGCCGAAACCGTCGAGCGGCGCGGGCAGGAAATCGAAGAAGGTCTGGAAGGCGAATTCGGCGCCGTAGATTTCCGCGCCGTCGCCGTTGACCGGGCGGTTGACGCGGACATCCTCGGTCACGCCATTGTTCGTGACTTCCAGGTTGAACTGGCCCGCCTGGATATAATCGTAGAATTTCTTGTAGAAACCCGTCGCGGTGAACGAACTCGAGGCGCCGAAATAATATTCGAGCGTCAGGTCGAACTGGTCCGCCGTCATCGGCTTCAGCCCCGGATTGCCCGACTGGCCGGTATATTGCCAGTCATAGGCGATCGCCTCGCCCGCCGCGTTGCGCGTGACATTGGGGTCGGAGAAGTCGTTGAGGTTGGGCGACAGGCGGTTGATCGTCAGGAAGTTGCGCAGCAGCCCGAAGTCGGGACGCGACATCGCCCGCGAATAGGCGAAGCGCGACACCAGCTTTTCCGACAGGTCGAACTTGATGTTGAAGCTGGGCAGCGCGTGGAAATGATTGACCTTGGTCGTATCGCCCACCGTCGCGCCATTGTTGAACGCAATCTCGGCCGGCGTCACGACGCAGCCCGCGGTCGCGGTGGGACGGCCGTCGACGACCGCGCGGTCGCAGGTGAGCTGGGTCGGCGTGAAGGGCGTCGCGAAGGTCGTCGCGCCCTCGGTATCGTCGCGCGTCCAGATCAGCCGGACGCCGATATTGCCCGAGATGCCGACACCGCCGATGCTGAGGCCGTCATTGCCGCCGAACTTGGCCATCGCATAGGTCGAAACGGTGCGCTCGCTGACGCGGTGGACCTCGCTCGGGAAATAGCAGCCATAGGCCTGTTCAATCGTCTCGGCGCCGCGGTAACCCGCGCCCGAGCATACCGGGAAATAGTCGCCGACGCCGATCGACGGCCGGCCAAGCGTCGCCGCGAGCGATTCGCGGTTGGCGAGCAGATCCATGTTGAAGAAGGCGAAGGCGTGGTGGTTGATCTGGTTGCCCGCGAAGAAATCGCCGCCGAAGCTGTGGATGCCGTTGCTGCCCGGCGCATAGACCGGGCGGTCGATGTTGAAATAGGGCGCCTGCGTATAGGTCCAGGTGTTCGAGATATTCGCCCAGTTGTACGCGCCCCAGCGCACCGTCTGGTCGCGGTCGGCGTAGCGCGCGCCGACCTTGATCGCGTCGAGCCAGCCCGAATCGACCTCATATTCGACGTCGGCGCGCAGCGCGATCTCCTGGCCGTCGCTGTCCTCGGTATGGTCGGTGACCGCGTAGTAGAAATAATTGTTCGGATTGGTCAGCCCGCCATTGGCGAGGTTGATGTTGTCGGCGGTCGTCGGCTGGAATTCGAGCCGCGGATATTTGCCGGTCAGGTCGACATAGGTGTTGGCGAAGGTGCGCGCGGTGACCGACGCGTTGTAATTGCTGACGCTGGCGTCGACATATTGGCCGTCGAGCGTGACGCGCAGATTGTCGGTCATGTCCCAGCGGAACTTGAGCCCGAAATCTTGGGTGATCTGCTTGTTCTTGAGCGCGTTGGCGGCGGTGTCGACTTGCGGCGCGCGCTGCGGGTTGGTGCAGCCTTCCCACGCGTAGCAGCGGTTGAAGAAGGCCTCGCCATCCTCGTTCACGCCGAGGCCGAGATTGTCGTTGCCTTCGCCCACATAGGGACGCGGCGCCGACCACCAGCCCGAGAGAAAATTGCCCTCGTCGTCGAAGGCGAAGGGCGCGGTACCCTGCAGCGGGTTCACCAGCGTCGGGTCGGTGACGACATAGTCGCTGGGCTGGCCGTAGATGCTGAACGCGCTCGAATAGATCGCATGCTCGCGCCAGCTGTTGTTATATTGCGAGCGCAGATACTGGGCGGTGAGTTCCATGTCGCCATCGAGCGAGCGCCACTGGAAGGCCGCCGAAATGCCGTAGCGTTTGCGGTCATACTCGTTGTCGCGCATGTAGATGCCGCTGGGGATATATTGCTTGCCGGGGCCGAATACGCCGTCGAAGATCGCCATGCGGTCGAACTGGATGCCCTGGCTCGCGGTCTTCGAATGCGCATAGGCGCCGTTGAGCATCAGCCCGATCTCGCCGATCCCGGTTTCCCAGCGATCCGAGACGATGCCCGAGATTTCGGGCGTCGATTTCTTGGCGATGTCGCCATAGGTGTTCTTGACCGAGATCGAGATCAGGCGGCCGTCCTGGTCGAAGGGGACGCGGGTGCGAAGGTTCACCGTGCCCGCGATGCCGCCCTCGATCATGTCGGCGGTCTGGTTCTTGTAGGTGTCGATGCCGCCGAGGAGTTCGGGCGAGATGTCCTGCCACGACAGGCCGCGCGACGAGTTGGCGCTGAAGGTGTCGCGGCCGTTGAATTCGGAACGGACCTGGCTGAGGCCGCGGACGATGACGCCCGAGGGTTCGGCGGAGAAGTGCGAAGTGTCGTCGGTGCCCGCGAAGCGGACGACGGTGATGCCGGGAACGCGCTGCAGCGCTTCGGCGACCGATTTGTCGGGGAAGGAGCCGATGTCCTCGGCGGTGATCGAATCGACGACGGTGTCGGCGTTGCGCTTGCGGTTCTGAGCCGATTCGAGGTTGGCGCGGATGCCGGTGACGACGATGTCGTCGGGATTCTCGTCGGTCGAATCGGCGGGCACCTCCTGCGCCGCGGCGGGCAGCGAGATCACCCCGGCGAGCGCGGCGAGGCAGATTCCCTGCAGCAATTTGCTGCGATTTCCGGCGGTTCTTGCAGGCCCATCAACCATTTTTTATCCCCCACTCGGTCTTTTGCCGATTGCCTTCCCAACAATCTTTATAAGACCAATTGCCTCATTGGACTATTACCAATAGACTACAAATCCGAAGCCCTGTCCATTGCAAAAATGTGGCAGTGCGCGGAAAACCGCCGCGGGGTTGCGGCCAGACGGGGAGGATGCGCGATGCGCCTGATTTCGCTCGACGTGTTGCGCGGGCTGACCGTGGCGGGGATGATCCTCGTCAACTCGGCGGCGGGCATGAAATATGGCGCCGAGGCCGATGTCGCGCCGATCCTGCTGCACGTCAGCTGGGACGGGCTGACGCTCGCCGACCTGGTTTTCCCTGGATTCCTGACGATGGTCGGGATCGCCATCCCTTTCTCGCTGCGCCCCGGGGGCGATCCGCAAACGGCGCGGATATTGACGCGCGCGGGCCGGCTGCTGCTGCTCGGCTTCCTCTTGAGCAACCTCTATTGGTTCCAGAGCTTTGCGTCGGGCGAGTGGCGGTTGTTCGGGGTGCTGCAACGAATCGGGCTGGTCTATGCGGCGTGCGCACTGCTGTTCCTGAGCTGCGGGCCGCGGGTGCGGATCGGGCTGATCGTGGCGATCCTCGCGCTTTACTGGCCGCTCGCGCTGCTGCCTTCGCTCGACGGGCTCGCGACCGATATCTGGGTGCGCGGGCATAATTTCATCGCGTCGGTCGACCGCGTGCTGCTCGGCACGCACCTCTATGTGCAGGGGCCCGAGGGTTATGATCCCGAGGGGATTTTGGGGACGCTGCCGGCGATCGCACAGGGGCTGATCGGGGTCGCGATCGGCGAGCTCTTGATCCGCCGTCAGGGCGCCGCGACGCGGCAGCTGGCGATGGCGGGCGCGGCGATGCTGGCGGTCGGCGGCGCGTGGAGCCTCGCCTTCCCGATCGTCAAGGACATCTGGTCGAGCAGCTTCGTACTGGTCACCAGCGGAGTCACGGTGCTGGCGCTGGCGGCGCTGCACCATCTGCTCGACCGCGAGGGGCGGAAATCGGGGATCGCCGCGACCGCGATGCTGGCGTTTGGGGCCAATGCCATTGCCGCTTACACGCTGCACCAGGTGACCGCGGGCATGGTGACGTGGGACCTGTTCCTGACCCCCTTTCGCGCGACGCGCGAGGCGCTCGGCGATCCGCTCGCGTCGCTGATTCCGGTGCTTTTCTACATGATCTTCATCTGGGCGGCGATGGAA
The DNA here is from genome assembly GCF_001984035.1 of Sphingopyxis sp. QXT-31. NCBI lineage: Bacteria > Pseudomonadati > Pseudomonadota > Alphaproteobacteria > Sphingomonadales > Sphingopyxidaceae > Sphingopyxis > Sphingopyxis sp. QXT-31. The sequence goes on from NZ_CP019449.1 coordinate 1,728,686, forward strand.
TGGCTGCGGCGGAAACGCTGGTTCATCAAAATCTGACCGCTGGGCGAAGATACCTCTTGATGAGACATGTATAACATATATAGTACCAATACAGGGGCAGACAAACCGCCCCGACCGATCGGGAGTCGAACGAGACGATGACGCGGCATAGCGCGATAGAGGTTCCCACGACGCTGATGGCGGCCGAAGCCGGTCAGGCCGCTGCCGCGGTCACGGCGATGCTGGCCGCCAATGCTGAGGCTTTCGCGACGATCGGCGCGCGGCTGCGCGCCTCCCCGCCCGCGGCGGTCGTCACCTGCGCACGCGGGTCGTCGGACCATGCCGCGACCTATGCCAAATATCTGGTCGAGACGATGACCGGCACGCCGACCGCCTCGGCGGCGCTGTCGGTCGCCTCGCTCTACGACGCGCCGACGCTGGCCGGCGACCGGCTGTGCCTCGCGATTTCGCAGTCGGGCAAGAGCCCCGATCTGCTCGCCGCGGTCGAGGCGCAGAAGAAGGCCGGCGCTTTCGTGGTCGCGCTGCTCAATGCCGAGGATGCGCCGCTCTGCGCGCTCGCCGACGTGGTAATCGCGTTGAAGGCCAGTCCCGAGAAATCGGTCGCGGCGACCAAAAGCTACATCTCTTCGCTCGCGGCGATCGCGGCGCTCGTCGCGGCCTGGGCCGAAGATGACGCGCTCGGCGAGGCGCTGAGCGCCCTACCCGGCCAGCTGGCCACGGCCTTTGCGCTCGACTGGTCTGCGGCGATCCCCGCCTTTGCCGACGCACAGAACCTGTTCGTGCTGGGGCGCGGCTATGGGTATGGGGTCGCGCAGGAAGCGGCGCTGAAATTCAAGGAAACCTCGTCGCTGCACGCCGAAAGCTTCAGCGCCGCCGAGGTGCGCCACGGGCCGATGGCGATCGTCGGCGATGCGTTTCACGTGCTGGCCTTCGGGGGCAGCGACCGCGCGGCAGAGAGCGTGCGCGAGGCCGCGGCGGAATTTCGCGGGCGCGGCGCGACGGTGCTGCTCGCCGATCCGGCAGGGGGCGACCTGCCCGCCCTTGCCGCGCATCCGGCGATCGAGCCGATCCTGCTGATCCAAAGCTTTTACCGCATGGCGAGCGGGCTGGCGCTCGCGCGCGGCCGCAACCCCGACTCGCCCCCGCACCTCAACAAGGTTACCGAGACGATATGATGTTTCGCTTTCACAACGGCCGGGTCGCACTGCCGGGCGGCGTCGTCGGCGCGGCGGACATCGCCGTGGCCGACGGCGCCATCGCTGCCGTCCGGACCGAGGAAACCGGTGGCGCCGATCGCGTGATCGATCTGGGGGGCGGCTGGCTGCTCCCGGGCTTCGTCGACACGCAGGTAAACGGCGGCGGCGGCATATTGTTCAACGACCATGTCGACGTCGAATCGATCGCCGCGATCGGCGAGGCGCATGCGCGTTTCGGCACCACCGCCTTCCTGCCGACCTTGATCAGCGACACCGCCGAGCAGATCGCATCGGCGCTGGCGGCGGTCGACGCGGCGATCGAGGCCGGCGTCCCCGGCGTCGTCGGCATCCATATCGAGGGGCCGTTCATCAACGAGGTGAAGCGCGGCATCCACGAGGCGCACCGCATCCGCAAGCTCGATGACGCGATGCTGACATTGCTGACCGCGCCGCGGCGCGGCAAGGTAATGCTGACGCTGGCGCCCGAGCTTTGCGATGCCGAGGATATCGCGACTTTGGTGCGGCACGGCGTGATCGTCAGCGCGGGGCATAGCGATGCGACCTATGACGAGGCGCAGCGTGCGATTGCCGCGGGCCTGAGCGGCTTCACCCATTTGTTCAACGCGATGTCGCCGCTGCACCACCGTAATCCCGGCGCGGTTGGCGCGGCGTTCGATTCGGATGCCTATTGCGGGCTGATCGTCGACAACGTCCACCTCCATCCTGCCATCGTGCGGCTCGCCGTGAAGGCCAAGGGGCTCACACGCGTCATGCTGGTCACCGACGCGATGCCGAGCGTCGGCACCGACGACGGCGAATTCACGCTGCAGGGCAAGCGCATCGCGGTGAAAGACGGCGTCTGTTTCTTCGAGGACGGCACGCTGGCGGGCACGCATCTCGACATGGCGTCGGCGCTACGCAAGACCGTCGAGGTCACCGGGCTGGCGGCCGAGGACGCCGCGATCATGGCGAGCGCGACGCCCGCCGCCTTCCTGGCGCTGTCGGACAGCCATGGCGCGATCGCGCCGGGGCGCCGCGCCGATTTCATATGGCTCGACAGCAAGCTCGCCCCGCGCGAGACATGGATCGGCGGCGTGCCCATCCGCGATACCGCACCGTCCTTCGTCCAGGCCGCTCAATAACATAAGGGATAAAGCCGATGAGCCTGATCATCACCTCGCCGCTCAGGGGTTGGGCGTCGGCGCTCGATCAGGTTCCCGATCCGGTGTTTGCGCAGCGGATGATGGGCGACGGGGTCGCGATCGAGCCGCTGGGCGACACCGTCGTCGCGCCGTGCGACGGCGAAGTGACGACGCTCCACGATTCGGGCCATGCCGTCGCCTTGCGCAGCCCCGAGGGCGCCGAACTGCTGATCCATATCGGGCTCGATACCGTGACGCTGAAGGGCAAGGGGTTCGAGCCGCTGGTCAAGGCGGGCGACCGCGTGGCGCGCGGCGATCCGCTGATCCGCTTCGACATGGACGCGGTCGCGCTCGCGGCACCGAGCCTGATCACCCCGGTGATCGTGACCAATGCCGAGGCCTTCACCATCGTGAAGCGCACGATCGATGCCGCGGTCGGCGCCTGCGAAGCGCTGATGACGCTCGCGCCGGTCGTGGCCGACGCGCGGCGGCGCTCGGACGACGGCACGCTGGTCGAGCAGGCGGTGACGCTGTCGCTGCCGCACGGCATCCATGCGCGCCCGGCGGCGCGGATCGGCGAGGCGGCGCGCGGGTTCGAAGCCGACGTGCATCTGTTGTTTGGCGAGAAGCGCGGCGATGCGCGCAGCACCGTCGCGCTTCTCGCGCTCGGGACGCGTTTCGGCGACGAAGTGACGGTGCAGGCGCGCGGGGACGATGCCGAGGCGGCGCTCGCGGCGATCGTGGCGCTGCTGGGCAGCGATATGGGCGAAGGCGCGCCTGTTGCCCCTGCCCCGGCCGCGGCGCCGGCGGCGGCGCTGGCCGAAGGACAGATCGGCGGGGTGATCGCGGCGCCGGGGCTGGCGATGGGCCCAGCGGCACGGCTGCAGCGCGCCGAGATCGCGGTCGCGCGCGAGGGTACAGGGGCGGTCGAGGAACGCGCGGCACTGATCGCGGCGCGCAACGAGGTGCGCGGCCGGATCGCTGCCCGCGCCGAAAGCGCGGGCGGGAGCGTCGCGGCGGTGATGGCGGCGCATCTGGCCTTGCTCGACGATCCCGAACTGCTGGCAGGCGCCGAAAGGCGTATCGCCGAGGGCGCGAGCGCGGGGTTCGCGTGGCGCGGCGCGGTGCACGACCAGATCGACGCGCTGCGCGCGACGGGCAATGCGCATCTGATCGAACGGATCGACGATCTGGTCGATATCGAGCGGCAGTTGCTGCTGGCACTGAGCGGCGTGCCTGCCGAGGCCGATGCGATCCGGGCGGGGTCTATTCTGGTCGCCGACGATCTGCTGCCGTCGCAGCTGGTGACGCTGGCGGCGAGCGGGCTGGCCGGGGTCGCGCTGGTGTGCGGCGGGCCGACCTCGCATGTCGCGATCCTGTGCGCGGGCATGGGATTGCCCGCGCTGGTCGCGATGGGCGAGGCACTGGATGGCGTGGCCGACGGCGCGACGCTGCTGCTCGATGCCGAGGCGGGACATGTGACGGTCGATCCCGATGCCGAGGCGGCGACGATTTTTGCGGCGCGGGTCGCGGCGCGCGATGCGCGGCGCGCGGCGGCGCAGGCGGCGGCGGCCGATGCGTGCCACAGCGCCGACGGGACGCGGATCGAGGTCTTCGCCAATATCGGCACCGTCGAGAACGCCGTGCTCGCCGCGGCGCAGGGCGCCGAGGGATCGGGGCTGGTGCGCAGCGAATTCCTGTTCCTGGGCCGCGACAGCGCGCCGTCGGAGGAGGAGCAGCTCGCGGCCTATCAGGGCATCGCCGACGCGCTGGCGGGCAAGCCGGTGATCGTCCGCCTGCTCGACATCGGCGGCGACAAGCCCGCGGCCTATATCCCTTTCGCAGCCGAGGAGAATCCGGCGCTGGGGCAACGCGGCATTCGCGTCGGGCTGGCGCATCCGGGCCTGCTCGAGACGCAGCTCCGCGCGATATTGCGCGTGCAGCCGGTGGGCCAGTGCAGGATCATGGTGCCGATGGTCGCGAGCGTCGCTGAACTCGTCGCGGTGCGCGCGACGGTCGAAAGGCTCCGTAGCGAGACCGGGATCGCCGAGGCGGTCGCGGTCGGCGCGATGGTCGAGACGCCCGCGGCGGCGATGACCGCCGACCTGCTCGCCGCCGAGGCCGATTTCCTGTCGATCGGGACCAACGATCTGACCCAATATGTGCTGGCGATGGACCGCGGCAATCCGGCGGTCGCCGCCGGGGTCGACGCGCTGCACCCTGCCGTCTTGCGGATGATCGGCGAGACGTGCCGGCTCGCGGCGACGCGCGGGACCTGGGTCGGCGTGTGCGGCGGGCTCGCGTCCGACCCCGCGGCGCTGCCGATCCTGGTCGGGCTGGGGGTGACCGAGATTTCGGCGGTGCCGGGCTTCGTCGCCGAGGCGAAGGCGATCGTCCGCGGCGTGACGATCGAGGCGGCGCGCGGCCATGCGGCGCGCGCGCTGGCCTGCACGTCGGCGGCGGAAGTCCGCGCGCTGGCGCGGCAATTTGGGGGAGTGGCGGCATGAGGAAGATACTCGAAACGCTGCAGCCGCTGGGCCGCGCGCTGATGCTGCCGATCGCGGTGCTGCCGATCGCGGGCCTGCTGCTCCGCATTGGCCAGCCCGATCTGCTCGACATCGCCTTCGTCTCGGCGGCGGGCGGCGCGATCTTCGAAAATCTGGGCATCTTGTTCGCGATCGGGGTCGCGGTGGGTTTTGCGCGCGACGGCAATGGCGCCGCGGCGCTCGCGGGGGTCGTGTGCTACCTCGTGACGACGACGGGCGCGCAGACCTTCCTCGCCGCGCCGCCCGATGTGGGCGCGGGACTACCCGAGGCGGCGGCGGCGCTGGCGGCGAAGAATTGGGCGCTGACGCAGATCGATAAGCTCGAGGTGCCGATCGGCATCTTGTCGGGGCTGATCGGGGGCAATTTCTACAACCGCTTCGCGACGATCGCGCTGCCCGAATATCTCGCCTTCTTCGGCGGGCGGCGCTTCGTGCCGATCGCCGCGGGGGTCGCCGGGCTGCTGCTCGCGGCGGCGATCGGCTATGGCTATGCGCATATTAGCGGGGCGATCGACGCGGCGAGCCGCACGGTGGTCGAGAGCGGCGGGACCGGGCTGTTCGTATACGGCGTGCTCAACCGGCTGCTGATCGTCACCGGGCTGCACCATATCATCAACAATGCCGCGTGGTTCGTGGTCGGCGATTTTGCGGGCGCGACGGGCGATCTCAGGCGCTTCTTCGCGGGCGATCCCGATGCCGGCGCCTTCATGTCGGGTTTTTTCCCGGTGATGATGTTCGGCCTGCCCGCGGCGTGCCTCGCCATGTATCACGAAGCGCGGCCCGAGCGGAAGAAGGCGGTGGGCGGCATGCTCTTCTCCCTCGCCTTCACCAGCTTCCTGACCGGGGTGACCGAGCCGATCGAGTTCAGCTTCATGTTCGTCGCGCCGCTGCTTTACGGCATCCACGCGCTGCTGACGGGGGCGTCGATGGCGCTGATGAACGCGCTCGACGTCAAGCTGGGTTTCGGTTTCTCGGCGGGGCTGTTCGATTATGTGCTGAACTTCAGCCTGGCGAAAAATCCGCTGATGCTGCTGCCGATCGGCGCCGCTTATGCGGGCATCTATTACGGGCTGTTCCGCTTCTTCATCCGCCGCTTCAACCTCGCGACCCCAGGGCGCGAGACGGGCGACGTCGCCGAGGCCGCGACAGCCTCGCCGGGGAGCGCGCGCGGCGAGGCCTTTGTCGCGGCGCTCGGGGGCCCAAGCAATCTGGCGAGCGTCGATGCGTGCACGACGCGGCTGCGGCTGATCGTCGCCGACCAGGGCAAGATCGACGAGGGCGCGCTGACCGCGCTCGGCGCGCGCGGGATCATCCGGCCGTCGGCGAACGCCGCGCAGGTGGTGCTGGGGCCGGTCGCCGACCTGGTCGCCGAGGAAATCCGCGGTGCGCTGGCGGGGGGCGGCAAGGCAGTCGCGGTCGTCGCGGCGCCGGTCGTGGCGACCGAGGCCGCACTGCCCGATGCCATCGTCGCGGCGCTCGGCGGGCAAGCCAATGTGCGGAGCGCGCAGGCGCTCGGCGGCCGAGCGCGGGCGGAAGTCGCCGATCCGGCGCTGGTCGACGAAGCCGCGCTCGCGGCGGTCAGCCGCGGCGTCGCACGGCCGGGCGCCGATGTGCTGCATATCCTGATTTAGTTCCCGCCTCGTCTTCCCAGAGGTCGCGGAAGCGGCGGCGCGGCTCGAAATGGACTAGAGCCGCGCCGCCGCGCTCATTCGGGAGTGGCGGCGGGCGCCGCGCCCCGGACCGCCTGGCGGTAGACGCGGACATGCTCGATCTCGAAGGTCGCTGGGAAGATCGCATCGTCGACTTCGCCGCCCATCGCGCCGCCGACCGCGAGGTTGAGCAGCAGATAATGCGGCTGGTCGAAGGGCCATTGTTCGGCGCCCGTGCCGGCGTTGGCGTAGCGGTGATAGGGCTTGCCGTCGACCGCGAAGCGGATCTCGCGCGGGGTCCAGAGCAATTGATAATCGTGGAACGCGGTGCAGGCGGTCTGGATCCGCGTCTTGCCGCCGTTGCCGAAGCTGCCCGCGGTCGAGCGGTTGTGGATCGTGCCGAAGATATCGCCGGGGGTCTGGCCGACATGCTCCATGATGTCGATCTCGCCGCCGTCGGGCCACGGCGCAGTGGCGCCGAGGGTCCAGATCGCGGGCCAGCTGCCCTTGCCGCACGGCAGCTTGGCGCGGACCTCGATCAGGCCGTAAGTGAATTCGGCCTTGCCCTTGGTGATGAGGCGCGCGGAGGTGTAGCCCTGCCCGCCGTGGTCGGCGCGGGCGGCGAGCGTTTCGCGGCGCGCGGTGATGATCAGGCGGCCGCCTTCCACCCGCGCGTTTTCGGGGCGGTCGGCGGCATAATATTGCAGCTCCTTATTGTACCAGCCCATCTTGTTGGCGTGGGTGTCCCAGACCCATTTGGCGGGGTCGGGCGGCCCGTCGGTGTCGAATTCGTCGGCCCAGACGAGCTCGTAGCCGCCGGCGCCTGTCCGCTCCTTAGCCGGCTCCTGCGCCGAGGCCGGCGCGGTCGCGAGCGCGGCGATGAGGCCGATGTTGGCGAAAGTGCCACGCAGCATAAGCTTTCCCCTCGACAATTGGTATTAGATTGATATCCTACTTGTAAGCATAAGATCATGCGATTGCCAAGGGGAGAATGGCGATGTCGATGCTGCGTGAAGCCCTGTTTTCCACGATGATCGCGCTCGCGGCGGTACCCGCGGCGGCGCAGGAGGCCGCCGAAGCGCCGCCGATGCTCAACACGCCGACCGCGGGGTGGAATGTCTATGGCCCCGGCCAGACGCACAAGGCGCGCAAGGACGGCGCGGTGCAAGGCGGCAGCGCGATGCGCGTCGCGATCGCCGCGGAGCCCGAAAACGCGTGGGACATCGGCGCGTCGGTGCCGATCGACAAAGCGATCGCCAAAGGCGACAAGTTGATCCTCGCTTTCTGGGTGCGCAGCGCCGAGGGCGGGACGCTGGGCGCCGCGATCCAGCAGAATAGCGCGCCCTATGCCCCGATCGTCGCCGGACGGGTCGACGTCGGACCCGAATGGAAGCTGGTGCATATCAAGGGCATCGCGGCCGCCGAGCACGCCGCGGGTGCGGCGAATGTCGCGCTGACGTTGGGCGATGCGGCGCGGATGATCGACCTGGGCCGGCCTTCGTGATGAAGGCCGAATAGGCCCTTCGCGCGCCGCCGGAGAATTGCTTAGTGCACCAACTACCATTTCAATACCAAAATGGGTCAGAACAGCGCCGAAGCGACAGGAAAATGCGTCAGGACGCCGCATGAGCGCCCTCAATACGTAGTCAATCGATGGAATTGGTATTTTTAGTATGATACCAATAAAAACCATGGATAGACCAAAAGAGGGAGAATGACTGTGGCCATGTCCAACAAATTTCTGGCGACCGCGAGCGTGCTCGCGAGCATCGCCTGCACCGCCCCCGCCTTTGCGCAGGAGGCCGCGCCGACCGAGGGCGAGGAGATCGTCGTCACCGGCTATCGCGGCTCGCTGAGCCAGTCGATCGACGCCAAGCGCGACCTGTCGGTGATCGCCGATGTGGTCAGCGCCGAGGATATCGGCAAATTCCCCGACAAGAATGTCGCCGAAGCGCTGCAGCGCGTCCCCGGCATCGTCGTCAACCGCGAGTTCGGCGAGGGCGAGCGCGTGTCGCTGCGCGGCACCGCGCCGAACCTGACCAAGACCCTGCTCAACGGCCATAGCGTCGCGACCGCCGACTGGTTCATCCTCGACCAGGTCGCCTCGACGCGCAGCTTCAACTACCTCACGCTGCCCGCCGAGATCGTCGGCCGATTGGAGGTCTACAAGAGCCCGCAGGCCGATGTCGAGGAAGGCGGCGTCGGCGGCACGATCAACGTCCTGACGCGCAACCCGCTCGACCTCGATCCCTTCACCGTGTCGGTATCGGCGCAGGCGGCCTATTCGGATCTGTCGGACAAGCTGGATCCGCAGCTGTCGGGCCTGGTGAGCTGGAAGAACGCCGACGAGACCTTCGGCGTGCTGGTCGGCGCGATCTATCAGAAGCGGCGCACGCGCCGCGACGGGATCGAGCTGTTCGGCTATCGCTCCTTTGCCGTCGGCAACGGGCAGAATGCGCTGGTCCCGACCTTGATCGGCTCGACGATGTTCGAGCAGGAGCGCGAGCGCTACGGCGCCAATATCGGCATCCAGTTCCGTCCGTCGGACGAGCTGGAGATCAACATCACCGGGCTCTATTCGCGCTTCAACGCCGATAACTTCAACCAGAATTATATCGCCTGGGGCGAGCAGGCGCTGGCCGGTGGCGGCACGATCACCGGCGCGGTGGTCGAAGACGGGGTCGCGGTCGCGGGCAATATCGCCTCGCTGAACGGCGGCACCGCGGGCTTCGGCACCGTTTACGACGCGATCGACCGCAAGGCGGTGGCGAAGACCGTATCGGCCGATTTCGACCTGACGTATCGCCCGACCGACGGCCTGTCGGTGCATCTGAAGGCCGGCTGGACCAAGGCGAACGGCGATACGAGCAACGAGAATTTCATCGAATTCGCGGGGCCCGGCGCCTTCAGCTACGATCTGCGCAGCGGGACGCCCGAGGTGCAGTTCGCGCGCCCCGACCCGCTGAACCCGCTGGGCATCCGCCCCGATTTTGCGCGCATCCAGTCGGTGACCAACGACGACGAGGAGAAATATGTCTACCTCGACCTCGAGAAGGAGGTCGAATGGGGGCCGCTGACCGCGCTGAAATTCGGGGTCAAATATACCGACCATGACCGCGTCGCCGACCGCTTCGCGACCAACGGCGGGGTGTTCACCCCGGGCCTGCGCTGCAACGGCGTTCCCTGCACCTCGGCCGATTTCGCGACAGGCGGCGGCATGCCCGGCGACTTCCTCAACGGCATCGCCGCGCCGGGGTCGCTCACCGACTATTGGCGCGTCGATCCCGACAAGCTGCGCGCCATTTACGCCGCGCAGACCGCGCCGGGCACCGACCGCTTTCTGGTCCCGGGCAACAGCTACGCGATCAACGAAAAGGCCTATGGCGGCTATGGCCTCGCCAAGTTCGGCGGCGAGGGCTGGCGCGGCAATGTCGGCGTGCGCGTGATCCGCACCGACCAGCGCTCCGACGGCTTCATCATCGGCGGCGCCAACCCCGAGTTCACCAATCCGTTCGGCGGCTTCACCCCGTCGACCGCGAAGCGCTCGTATACCGACGTGCTGCCGAGCGCGAACCTGTCGGTCGACCTGTCGGACCAGGTCGTGCTGCGCTTCGGTGCGGGCAAGACGGTGACGCGGCCGGACTTCGTCGACATCACCCCGGGCGTCGATTTGAACGGCACGCTGCTGACCGGGCGCGGCGGCGATCCGAACCTCGATCCCTATCGCGCCAACCAGTACGACCTGTCGGTCGAATGGTATCCCGATCGCGAGACGATCGTCGCGCTGGCGCTGTTCTACAAGGATATCCAGTCGTATATCGTCAACACGACCTCGGTCGAGGTGCTGCCGGGCGTGTTCGTGCCGGGGTCGCAGCCCGCGGGCTGCGTCGCGGCGGGGGGCGGCAATCCCAATCTGTTCAACTGCCCCTATCAGATCAACCGGCGCAGCAACGGCGCGGGCGGGCGCAATCAGGGTTTCGAATTCCAGGCGTCGCGCCCGATCTGGGGCGGCTTCGGCGCGGTGGTGAACTATACCTACTCCGACGCCAAGGCGAACAACGGCGACCCGATCCCGGGCAATTCGAAGCATTCGCTCAACCTGACCGGCTATTACGAGACCGACCTGGTCAGCGCGCGGCTGTCGTACAACTACCGGTCGAAATTCTTCATCGACATCGACCGGGCGGCGCCGCTGAACCAGGCCGCGCTGTCGTCGCTCGACGCGTCGGTCAGCTTCAACCTGACCGACCAGATCGCGCTGACCGCCGACGCGGTGAACCTGACCAACGAGTCGATCGAGCAATATTCGGGCACCCCGGCGCGCCCCCGCGCGATCTATGACAATGGCCGCCAATTCTACTTCGGCGTGCGCGCGAAGTTCTGATCCACCCCCAAGCGTGGTCGCAGGAGGCCCGCCGCGGTCCGGGGAAACCGGGGTTGCGGCGGGTTTTCTTTTGGGGCGGTTTTGGGGCGGGATTTAGGCCATTCCCCCTCCCTTCTAGGGAGGGATTAGGGGTGGGTAGCGAGCGTAGCGAGCAAGAGGTAGAGCGCCCGCCTTTTCGGCGGCGAACCCACCCCCAGCCCCTCCCTTGCAGGGAAGGGAGGCAAATGACAGCTAACGCCCGTCAGCGGTCAACACATCCGCATCGGTAGCGAATGGCTGAAATGGAGTGGTGAGCGGACATTGCCGAGGCCCCTGACGTGCAGCCATGAGCAGACGGCCCCTTGGAAGGTATCACCGTCAGCCCATATTTGCGACGTCGTATCATTCGCTAACGCGCCATCCAACTAGCGGCTGCTCTCAATATTCAGGTCCCTCTTGATGGCGCGCCGAATTCGATCGCGTTGGGCGCTGGAGTAGTTGTAAGGCGGGACGGAGTAGGCGGCTTTCAGAAAGGCCAAGTCCCACCGAGTCAGCGACAGCGGCGTGTCATCGCCGATCTTACTGTTCATCACGCGGAGAATCGTTGGCGCGTTACTTCGGGACAGTCGATGAGGGTAGATAGTGGTGAAGGAACGCATCGCGGCATAGTCCGCGATCTGCATGGTGGTGAGACCGACCAGTCCCTTCTGTTCGATCAAGATCATTGAGCCCATCGCCACCGGACGGTATAGGGCGAGAACCCGCGGCGATACACCATCGAAGCTTATCGACGTGATGCCATTTGAGTCAGGCTCCAACGTGTTGCCGCGTCGATCCAGCTTCTGCCTGACATGCCATGCGGTGACGGGACCGTCCTCCTTGACGATCTCAACCGGCCGACCATCATAGTCTCGGAACAGGACCGGATGCTTCTTCTTCAGAAGCTCGAGCATCTCGTGTTTGTCAGGGACCACGACGATGCGAAGATTCGGGGGGCAGCCGTCTTCCCCTACTTCAATATTGGCCGCCGCCGCGACTGCGCGGATACGTGCGGCGATCCTCAAATTCTGCGCTGGGGAAAGACCGATGACGCCCGGACAGACCTTTTCGAAGCGTGTCATCGGGCTGTCCCACCCTTCGGTGGACAAGGCGCGGACGAACTCCTGGATCTGTTCGCGCTGTTTCTCTTGTTGCTCGCGATCGCCGATGACCAAGATCTCGCTTGGGCTTTTCAGTGGGGCCGGATCTTGTGCCGAGGCCGATGCCCCGGTTAGGGCGAAAGCGAGCAGACAAGGAAGCCTCACGTCTATTTTCCTCTCAACATGGTTGGAAAGAAATTCAGCGCAATCCTCCTCGCGGTCAAGCCGCAAACCGCTCGGATTGCCGATCGCGTCTTGAAATGCCCCGACCAAATGCTTCCGAACGAATGTCCGGTTTCGGTCGTTTCCTGCCGTTCGATCGTATCCGAGCGCCGATGAAGGGCAGGAGGCTTCCATCACGTGCGCGGGCGCATTAGTGATGGTCGTCGCCAAGGGAGGGACGCAGCATGAAATGGTCGCCGATCATCGCAGGTATCCTGACGCTCGCCACGCCCGGGTCGGCGATAGCGAAGGACCTCGACCTCGCGAGTGAATGCGTGCGGGTCCATCAGGTCTACCCTCGCCTGATGTTGGCATCGATGATGGAGGGCGACGTCAATTGCGGCGACCCCGACAGCGGCGAGTTCATCAGTTGCTATGCCGGCGAAACCCCGGCGGAGAAGGTAGCGCGGGAACGGCGCCTTGCGATCCGTCAGCATCAGGAGGCGGGTTACAAGGTCGCGAGCGAGGCGTGCGACGCATGGGAAGCCAGCAAGGCCGACGGCGATGCGGAAACGCTGCGCAAGGCGCTCGCCGACGCCCGGGCGACGGATAGCTGGCGGCCCGAACCGTAATCCGAGCCGCGGGCTCTCTCCGCCGTCCGACTTGCGGGCGGTTCCCATCCCGCAAGCAGCGAGATTCCCGGAACTTCGGCAAACACCGGGAACCCGGCCTTCAGGGTTTCAGATACTGGCTCGGCGGCACGCCGAAGGCGCGGCGAAACATCGCGGCGAAGCCGCTGGGGCTGTCGTAGCCGACCTCGTAGGTCACCTGGGTGATCGAGGCGCCCGCGGCGAGCATCGACAGCGCCTCCATCAGCCGCACCTGCTGGCGCCACACCGCGAGGCCCATGCCCGTTTCCTGCTTGAAGCTGCGCGTGAAGGTGCGGCGGCCCATCGCGGCGAACCCCGCCCAATCGTCGATGTCGCGCGGGTCCGATGGGTCGGCGAGGATCGCGTTGCAGACGCGCAGCAGCCGCGGATCGGCGGGCATCGACACCTGATAAGGGGCGTTGGGCATAAGCTCGATCTCGTCGAGGAGCAGCCCGATGATCCGTCCCTCGCGCCCCGCGACGTCGTAGAGCGGCGGGAAATCGCACGCCTCGAGGATCAGCGCCTTCAGGAGGTTCGAGACCTCGAACACGCGGCACTGCTTGCCGCGCTCGCCGGGCTCGCTGGGGAGGTAAAGGGTGCGCAGCGAGACGGGGCCGCGGCACGCGACCTCGTGCTTCATGCCCGCGGGCAGCCACACCGCGCGCTGCGGCGGGATGACGAAGCTGGTTTCGGGGGTGCGCACCGACATCACGCCCGACGAGGCATAGAGGATCTGGACATGCTCGTGGCTGTGCATCGGGTCGACGAAGCCCGCGGGATATTCGTCCTGGAGCGCGATCACGGGGCGATCGAAGGAAAGGACGTCGACACTGTGCTTCATGGCCCGAACTCCACAAATATTGCGCGATGCCATATTACAGGCCCAGAGCGTATCTGAACAGGCGTGATCGGGGCAATGGCCTGTGCGGCGTGGTGATTGGCCCGAACTGGCGATAGAAGCGAGGACACAAAAGCTATCAAAGGCAAAAGACTATTCGGGAAGGAATGCCAATATGTCGAAGGACTTGGACGCCATGCAGGACGATATGGTCGACCCCGAGATCCGCCGCTTCGTCGATGCGATCAACGCGGCCTATGCCGAGCATGGCGTACCGGGGGCAGACATGGCGACCCGGCGCAATATAGCGGAGCGGGTGCGCCAATCATGGCGCGAGGCTGGCCCGATCATGGCCGAAAGCCGCAACATCGCGGTGGACGGCATAAGGCTGCGGCTGCACCGCCCGGTGGCGGACGGCGCGCTACCGGTGATGCTCTATCTCCATGGCGGCGGCTGGACTTTGTTCAGCATCGACACGCACGACCGGCTGATGCGCGAATATGCGGCGCGCGCCGGGATCGCGGTGGTCGGTATCGACTACAGCCTGTCGCCCGAGCATAAATTCCCGGTGGCGCTGGAGCAATGTTCGGCGGTGCTCGACTGGATCGTCGCCCATGCCGAGGCTTTGGGGATCGATGCGGAGCGCGTGCTGATCGGCGGAGATTCCGCGGGAGCGAACCTGTCGGTCGCGACGTGCCTGCTGCGGCGCGACCAGGGCAAGGCGCTCCCCGCGGGGATGGTGCTCAATTACGGCGCCTTTGCACCCGATCACCTGCCGAGCTATGCCCGCTATGGCGAGGGCTTTTCGCTCGAGGTCGAGGAGATGGATATCTTCTGGGACAATTATGTCGACGGTCCGGCGCAGCTGAACGACCCGCTGGTGGCGCCGCTGCATGCCGATCTGGCGGGGCTGCCGCCTGCGTTCGTCGCGATCGCCGAGTGCGACATCTTGGCCGACTGCAACGATGCGTTCGCGGCGAAGCTATCCGGCGCGGGGGTGCCGGTGCGCACCGAGACTTATGCCGGGGCGACGCACAGCTTCCTCGAGGCGATGTCGATTTCCTCGCTCGCGCGGCGGGCGCTCGATGAGCAGGCGGCGTGGATCGGCGAGACGGTCGGGCATGGCCGGGCGCTTTGAGCCGCGCCACGCGGGCGATCCCGCGCGGCTGATCGCCGCGTATCCGCTCGGCTGGCTGGTGTCCGCGAGTTTCAACGCGAGCCCCCTGCCCCTGCTCGCCGAAACCGGCGCCGACGGCGCGATCGTGTCGCTGTTCGGGCATTGCGCGCGGAACAACCCGCTCGTGGCCGATTTTCGGACCGATCCCAGGGGGCTGATCCTGTTCAACGGACCGCGCGGCTATGTCTCGCCGTCGCTGCTGTCGAAGCCCGACTGGGCGCCGACTTGGAATTATGCGGTGCTGCGCTACCGCGTCGAGGTCGAGCTGGTCGAAGGTGAGACGCGCGAGGCGATCGAGCGGCTGGTCGATGCAATGGAGCATGGCAACTGGTCGACCGAGCGGGTCGGGCCGCGCTATGAGACGATGCTGACGCATATCGTCGCGTTCCGGGCGCATGTCCGGTCCGCCGAGCCGGCGTATAAGCTGGGGCAGGACGAGAGCGCCGAAGGCTTTGCCGAGATCGTCGCCGGGCATCCCAACCGGGTGCTGGCCGAATGGATGGAGGGACAGAGGTGAAGCTTTTCTTCGACGAGCGGCAGGCCGAGCATGCGCCCGAGCGCGAGCTGCACAATGGCGAGTTCGTGCCCTATGCCGAGACTGTCGAGCGGCCGCGGTCGATCGTCGGCGCGCTCGACGACTGGCAGCCGGTGCGCGATTTCGGGATGGAGCCGCTGCGCGCGGTGCACGACGCCGACTATCTGGCATTCCTCGAACGCGCGTACGACGGCTGGGTCGCCGCGGGGCGCAGCGGCGATGCGATCGGCTACAGCTTTCCGGTGGTGCGGCGGCGGGCGCTGAAATTCGCGCGGATCGATGCCGAGATCGGGCTCTACAGCTTCGACGCCTCGACCCCGATCGCGGCGGGGACCTGGACCTCGGCCTATTGGTCGGCGCAATGCGCGCTGACCGCGCTCGAGCGGCTGACCGCGGGCGACAAGCATAGCTTCGCGCTGTGCCGGCCGCCGGGGCATCACGCCGGGCGCGACTATATGGGCGGCTATTGCTACCTAAACAACGCGGCGATCGCGGCGCGCCGTGCGCAGGCGCTCGGACTGGGGCCGGTCGCGATCCTCGACATCGACTATCACCACGGCAACGGGACGCAGGACATCTTCTACGACGATGCGAGCGTCTTCTTCGCGTCGATCCATGCCGATCCGGCGACCGACTACCCCTTCTATTGGGGCCACGCCGACGAGCGCGGCGAGGGGGCGGGCGAAGAGGCGACGCTGAACCTGCCGCTGCCGCGCGGGACCGATGGGGCGGCGTACCGGCCGGCGCTGGATAGGGCGCTGGCGGCGATTTCGGATTGGGGCGCGAAATGCCTGATCGTCTCGTTCGGGGCCGACACGCACAGCAGCGATCCGATCTCGAACTTCTTGCTCGAGCGGCCCGATTATGTCGAGATCGCGGGGGCGATATCGGGGCTTGGGCTGCCGACTTTGATCGTGATGGAGGGCGGTTATGCCGTCGGCGACCTGGGGGCGAACGTCGCGGCGTTTCTGTCGGGGTTTTAAAATACGATCCTCCCCACGCGCAGCGGTGGGGAGGTGGCAGCCTGCAAGGCTGACGGAGGGGTCGACGCCGTCAGGCGTCGGCGCAACCTTTCGACACCTCCACCACGCCCTCCGGGCGCGGTCCCCCTCCCCAACGCTTCGCGATGGGGAGGATCTTGCACCTCAATTCAGGCTGAACCGCAGCGTTGCGCCCAAGGTACGCGGGCGGGTGACCGAGCCGGCGAAGGAGAAGGGCGCGTTCAGGATGCCGTACTGGTTGAACAGATTCTTCGCGAACAGCCCGAGTTCGACCCGCTCGGCGACGGTCACCGAGGCGTTGAGATCGACGATGTGATAGTCACCCTTCTCGAGCGCCGCGCCGAACGCCACCGGCGCCGCCGACATATAGCGGTGCGCGATGCCGAAACGCGGCTTCATCGGCGCGTCGGGGAAATTGAGGTCGATGCTGTTCGCGAGGATCCAGTCCGACGCCCCCGGCAGTTGCGTGCCCTTCGCATAGCCGCCACCCGGCGCGAAGCTGTCGGGCAGGAGCGACGACAGCCGCGCGTCGTTGTAGGTGACGTTCGAGGCAAAGGTCAGATTGCGCGTCGGACGCAGCGTCAGGCTGATCTCGACCCCGTCGACGTCGGCGCCGCCGCCGTTCACGGTATAGGCGTTGAAGGTGGTCGGGGTGAACAGGCGCGCCTGGACATTGTCCCAGTCGATGTGGAAGGCGGTGACGTCGACGCTGAGCGTCTTGTCGATCAGGTCGAAGCGCGTGCCGACTTCGAAGTTCTTGGTCGTGTCGCTTTCGAAAGTCAGCGGCAAACCGGGCACCGCTCCCGAATAGACGTTGATCCCGCCGATGCGGAAACCCTCCGAATAGAGCGCATAGACCATGACGTCGTCGTTGGGCTTGTACGTCAGCGAGACCTTCGGGATGAAATCCGAATCCTTGCTGGTCCCCGGCGCGAAATCGAAGGGCGGGATCAGGTTGGCGTTGGGCAGATATTGCAGGCGCGGGCTCGAGCGATATTCGAACAGGCGCCCGCCGACGGTCAGCGTCAGCGCGTCGACGATGTCGAACGAGGCTTCGCCGAACACCGCCTTTTCGGTGACGCGGTTGCTGCTGACGGTGCGCGTCGCGAGATCGCCTGGGGCGAGCGTGTCGCCCGACTGACCGCCGAACAGCCCCGGATTGGCGTCGATATAATCCCCGATCCCCTCGATGAAGGTGCCGTCGGTGTTGGCCGAGCGCAGGCGGGTGTAATTGGCGCCGATCAGCCAGCGGAAGCGGCCGGTGTCGGGCGACGCGAGCCGCAGTTCGCCATATTCGGTCTTCGACTTGCCGTTGCTGCTCGCGAGTTCGGGGGTGCCGGTGCGCGGGTCGTTGCCGCCGAAGATCGAGTTGTCGAAGGCGAGATTGGCCTTTTTCTCGGTATAGCTGCCGATCGCGGTCAGCGTCGCGAAGCCGAGGCCCTGTTCGAGCTTCAGGCTGTGGAGCATGAAGCTGGTGTCCTGGAATTCGGCGACGTTGGTGGCGCGGTCGAAGGTTTTCGGCGGGCCGAAGATCACATAGGTCTGATCGTCGAGATCATATTCCTGGTACATGCTGAGCGCCGAAATCGTCGTCGTCTCGGTCGGGGTGAAGACGATCGAGCCGCGCAGGCCGCGGACGCGCAGATCGTTGCTGCCGTCCTCGCCGAGCAGGGTGTTGTCGAGATAGCCGGCGTCGACACGCTGGAGCGCGACGAGGCGCACCGCGAGCTTGTCGGTGGCGATCGGCAGGTTGACCATCGCCTTGACGCCGTAATTCACCTCGCCCGCGCGCTTGGTCGAGGAGAGATTGCCCTCGAACCCCGCGTCGAAGCCGCCGGGGTCGGCCTCGTTCACCACATAGTTGATCGCGCCGCCGAGCGAGGAGGAGCCGAAGAGCGTGCCCTGCGGTCCGCGCAGCACCTCGACGCGGTTGACGTCGAAGCTGTCGACGTCGGGGATGACGAGCGGAAAGCCGGGCTCGATCAGCGGGACCTGGTTGAGATAATAGCCGGTCGTCGCCTGGTTAGCCTCGTGATAGGTGGTCGAGGCGATGCCGCGGATCACGACTTCGGAGACGCCCGGCTGGTAATCGTTGAACACCACGCCGGGGACGCGGGTGATATAGTCGGAGAGGCTCTGCGCGTTGAGCTTCTGCAGCGTCGCCTCGCTGACCGCCGACACCGAGCCGGGGACGTCGCGCACCGACTGTTCGCGCTTGGCGGCGGTGACGACGATCTCGCTGTCGTCGGTCGGCGCGGCGGCCGCCTCCTGCGCCATCGCCGACGATGCCTGGCCGAGTGCCAGCGCCGAAATCCCCCACCATGCGACCCGCTTTACCGATGCAATGGACATGCTTGCCTCCCTGATTGCGACTGCGATGCAATTCCGACATTGAAGCTATCAGGTTCAAACGGCGTGTCGGCGAGGGTCGGGCCATAATCGCGTCCTATCGGGCCAGCGCCGCGCGACGCGCTGCGGGGGCGGCGCAGGCGATTTGCCCGAACGCTGGATTGGCGGGCCTGATCGGCGCAGTAAGCCAGAGGCCAAGCCATAGACTGGATGCCGGTGACGATCGGACGGGAGGAAAGATATGCGCGGTTTGGACGGGGCGACGCGGCGGCAGTTCCTGGCCGGCACGGCGTCGCTCGCGCTGCTCGCGCACGCGCCCGGCTCGGCCAAGGCGACCGCACGCTGGCCCGCGGTCAAGCCGCCGGTCTCGCCGCGGATTTCGCATGTCATCGAGCAACTCGGTCGCACGCGCGACGATGCTTATTCGTGGATGAAGTTCCTGCCGGCAGAGGGCGAACGCACGCGGACCAACCTGCCCGCGCCGGTCGCGAAGATGCTGGGCGACGAAAATGCCTATGCCGAGGCGGTGCTGGCACCCGTGCGCGGCGTGCAGGATGAGCTGGTCGCGGCGATGCTCGCGCGCTCGGCGGGCGCCGTCGCCGCGCCGGCGATCGTCCGCGGCGGCTGGGCCTATTCGTCGGCGCTCCCCGAGGGCGCGGTGCATGCGGTGTACAGCCGGCGCAAGGGCGACGGCCCGATCGAGACCCTGGTCGACGAAGCCAAACGCGCCGCGGGCCAGCCCTATTATCGCAGCACCGGGCACCAGCCGAGTCCCGACCAGCGCTGGTTCGCCTGGGCCGAGGACGTCATCGGCAACGACCGCCACCGCATCTGTATCCGCGACAACGACAGCGGCGAAATCCGCACGCTCGTCGAAAAGGACGCCTATGGTTATGGCGGGCTGGTCTTTGCGCCCTCGTCGCAGTGGCTGTTCTGGATCTGGCGCGACGCGCTTAACCGGCCGACGCGGCTCTATCGCACGTCGCTCGACGGCCAGACCACGGCGCTGGTTTATGAGGAGAAGGACCCCGCGATCTTCATGGGGGTCAAGCGCACCGCCGCCGACGGCTTTGTCGCGTTGACCTTGTCGGGACCGGAGACCGCCGAGGTGCGGCTGGTCGCGGCGGGCGACGAGAGCGGCGAACCGCGCGTCGTGTGGCCGCGCAAGTCGGGCGTGCGCTACGAGATCGACGAGTGGGACGGCGGCCTGATCGCGGCGACCGATGCGGACGGTGCCTTCGACATGAAATTGCTGAAGCTCGATCCGAAAAGTTTCGAGACGGTGGCGACCTTGGTGCCGCACCGGTCGGGGGTGCCGATATTGCAGGTGCAGCCCTTCGCGGCGGCGCTGGTGCGGCTCGAGCGCGTCGAGGGGTTGCACCAGCTTGTGGTCCAGCGCGCCGACGGGAGCGCGGACAAGATCGCGTTCGACGATCCCGCTTATGCGATCGAGCTGCCCGCCGAGCAGGATTATGCCGCGCCCGCGGTGCTGATCGTCCATGAATCGCCCAAATCGCCGCGGCGCTGGATTTCGGTCGATCTGAAGAGCGGCACGCAGACGGTCGTGCAGGAGCAGGCGGTCGCGGGTTTCGACCCCGACGATTATGTCGTCGAGCGGCTGATGGCGCCGGCGCCCGACGGCGAGACGGTGCCGATCACCCTGCTCTCGCGGCGCGGGGCGCCCAAGGACGGCAAGGCGCCGCTGCTGCAATATGGCTATGGCGCCTATGGCATAAACAGCGACCCGCTCTTCTCGATCCCAGCGCTGGCGCTGGTCGACAAGGGGTGGCGATACGCGATCGCGCATGTGCGCGGCGGGTCCGAGAAGGGCCGGCGCTGGTTTCTCGGCGGGCGGAAATTCACCAAGCGCAACAGCTTCACCGACTTCGTCGCCTGCGCCGAATATCTGGCGAATGAGCGTTATACCGCCAAGGGCAAGGTCGTCGCCTACGGCCTGTCTGCGGGGGGGCTCCTGGTCGGGGCGAGCATGAATATCGCGCCGAGCCTGTGGGGCGGCGTGATCGCCAAGGTGCCGTTCGTCGACATGCTCAATACGATGAGCGACGCCGCGCATCCGCTGGTGCCGCTGTTCCGCCCCGACTGGGGCGACCCGCTCGCCGAGGAACGCGCGTACGACTATATCGCCTCGATCTCCCCCTATGAGAATGTGCGCGCGGCGCCCTACCCGCCTTTGCTGTGCACCGCGGGGCTGAAGGACGACCGCGTGTCCTATTGGGAGCCCGCGAAGCTGGTCGCCGAGGTACGGCACAAGTCGACGAGCGGCAATCCGGCGCTACTGCTGACCGACATGGACAGCGGGCATCAGGGCAGCGGCGATTTGAAGAGCGAATATCGCGAATATGCGCTGTTCTGGGCCTTTGCGATGCGCTGCGTGGGTTAGCGTTGCGTAACCCCATCTATTGGCATAGCATGTGCCAATAGATGGGGGGAGGATTCGCGCGATGAAGAGGCTTGGAACGAGCGCGTTGGCGGCGGCCTTGTTGCTGGCGCCCGCGCAGGCGGCGCCCCCGCCCCCGAACGCCGCGGCGAAGCGCCCGAACGTCGTCATCCTGCTTGCCGACGACTGGGGCTTCAGCGACGTCGGGGCGTTCGGCGCCGAGTTCGCGACGCCCAACATCGACGCGCTCGCCTATGCGGGGATGCGCTTTTCGAATTTCCATGTCGCGGGCAGTTGTTCGCCGACACGCGCGATGCTGCAGACGGGAGTGATGAACCACCGCAACGGGCTGGGCAACATGCCCGAGACGATCCCCGACGCGCACCGCGGCAAGCCGGGGTACGACACGGTGATGAACCACCGCGTGGTGACGATCGCCGAGCTGTTCGGCGCGGCGGGCTATCGCACATATCTGACCGGCAAATGGCATCTGGGGAGCGATGCCACGCGGTTGCCCGAGGCGCGCGGTTACGACCGTGCCTTCAGTCTGGCCGACGCCGGCGCCGACAATTTCGAGCAGCGCCCGATCGAGGGCATGTACGACACCGCCGCCTGGACCGAGAACGGCCGGCCATCAACGCTGCCCAAGGACTTCTATTCCTCGACCTTCGTCGTCCAGAAGATGATCGACTATATCGACGCCGACCGCGCGAGCGGGAAGCCCTTCCTGGCATCGACCAACTTCCTGGCGAACCATATCCCGATCCAGGCGCCCGACAGCGACATCGCGCGCTATTCGGCGATGTATCAGGATGGCTGGACCAGGTTGCGCGAAGCGCGGGCGAAGCGCGCCGCCGCACTGGGGATCGTGCCCGCGGGCGCGCCGATGGTCACGATGGCGACGACCCCCGACTGGGCGAAGCAGAGCGAAGAGGAGCGCGCCGCGGCGGTGCGGGTGATGCAGGCCTATGCCGGCATGGCGACCGCGATGGACCGCGAGGTCGGGCGGCTGATCGCGCATCTGAAAGCCACCGGGCAGTATGAGAATACGATCTTCGTCTTCCTGTCGGACAATGGCGCCGAGCCGACCGATCCGTTCCACAGCCTGCGCAACCGGCTGTTCCTGGACATGCAATATGATCTGTCGACCGCCAATATCGGGCGGCGCGGCAGTTTCGGCGCGATCGGGCCGGGCTGGGCGAGCGCGGGGGCCTCGCCTTTGTCGGGCTACAAGTTCAGCGCGGCCGAAGGCGGGCTGCGCGTGCCGCTGATCGTGACGTGGCCGGGGAACAAGACCATTCGCGCCGGGGCGGTGAACGGCGGGCTGGCGCATGTCACCGACATCCTGCCAACGCTGGCCGAACTGGCGGGGGTCGCTGATCATGGCGGCAGTTGGAAGGGCAAAGCGGTCGAGCCGGTGACCGGGCGCAGCCTGGTGCCGATGCTGGGCGGTACGGCGGGGAGCGTGCATGGCGACGATCCGCTGGGTTATGAGCTGTCGGGCAACAGCGCGCTGTTCCGCGGCGATTACAAGCTGGTGCGCAACCTGGCGCCGACGGGCGACGGGAAGTGGCGGCTCTACGACCTGAAGAGCGATCCGGGCGAGACCAAGGACCTGTCGGGGACAGAGCCCGCGCGCTTCGAGGCGATGATGGCCGACTACCGCGCCTATGCGAAGGACAATGGCGTGCTCGACATGCCCGCGGGCTACACCGCCGACGAGCAGATCAACCAATATGCGTGGGAACAGCAGGGCAAGAAGCGCGCGATCAAGGCCGGGCTGTGGCTGGGCGGCGGGATCGCGGTGCTGGCGGGACTGATCTGGGGCTGGCGGCGCCGGCGGCGTGCGCTGCGTGCGGCGTCAGGCGGGGTCTGAGACCGCCGCCATCAGCGTTTCGACCATATGCGCGGTGACACGGCCCGCTTCCTCGGCGGTCAGACCCTGGTCGTGGCGGAGCGCGCGCCAGGTCTGGAACGACAGCGCGGCGCACAGCCCCTCGACGCTGAGCTTGTCGAGGCGCACCGCGTCGGGGAGCAGGCGCAGCGCATAGTCGCGCTCGAGCGCGACGACCTGGCCGTACTGCCCCATCAGGAAGGGCGACTGGTAGCGCTTGATGTTCGCGGCGAGGCGGAAGGGCAGCATCGTCTCGAACACGCGGATGCGGCGCCCGACGAGATCGCGGACATCGTCGCGCCAGTCGAGCCCGGCGTAGGGTGCGTTGGCGATCGGCAGCACGCGCGCCGCGATCGTCGCGGACATCTCGCGGTAGAGCGTGTCCATGTCGTCGAACTGGCGGAAGACGGTACGCAGGCCGACGCCCGCTTCCTCGGCGACGCGCGCCGCGCTGGGGGTCAGGTCGCCGCGGTCGATGAGGTCGAGCATCGCGGCGACGATGCGCGCGCGGCTCGACCGGCTGCGCTCGCGGCGACCATCGACGCGCGGCTGCTCCGGCTCCTGCTTCTTCGAGTCCACCCTTGCTCCCATCAGACGTCGCTGGCCCGGTTTGGCGCCGGGGTCAATGGCAGCATGCCCCTTGCGCATGCACCGATATAATGACACGTATCGTGCCATTATATCGGTGGCAATGGCCAAATGGGTGGGGATTGATGAAAAAGCGCTGGATCGTTTCGGGCGTCATCGCCCTGCTGGGGGCGGGGGGCTATTGGACCTATGAGGCGAACAAGTTCCGCCTGCCCGGTCTGCTGCAGGACTGGCGCGACCCGGTGCAGCCGAACCGGCCGGTGGCTTGGGCTGCCGGTCCCGCCGCGACGCCGACGGGCGAGCGGCGGCCGAATATCATCCTGATCGTCGCCGATGACCTTGGCATCAACGACATCAGCCTGAACGGCGGCGGGGTCGCGGGCGGGATCGTCAAGACGCCGAACATCGACGCGCTCGCGCGGCAGGGCATGAACTTCACCACCGCCTATGCCGCCAACGCGACCTGCTCGCCGTCGCGCGCGGCGATGATGACGGGGCGCTATGCGACGCGTTTCGGCTTCGAATATACCGCGGTGCCGGTGCAGTTCTCGGAGAATATGGCGCATGGCGACGGCGTCGGGCCGCTGAAGGCGGTCTTTCACAAGGAGCTGATCACCCCCGACATCCCCGACTATCCCGACATGGGCGTGCCCGCGAGCGAAGTGACCATCGCCGAAGCGGTGAAAGCCGCGGGCTACCATACGCTGCACATCGGCAAATGGCATCTCGGTGAAGCGCCGAAGCTGCAACCGCACGCGCAGGGCTTCGACGAGAGCCTGGCGGTGCTGGGCGGCGCGGCGATGTTCCTGCCCGAGGACGACCCGGATACCGTGAACGCCAAGCTGCCGTGGGACCCGATCGACCGCTTCCTGTGGGCCAATTTGCGCCATGCGGTGACCTTCAACGGCGGCGAACGTTTCCATCCCAAGGGGCATATGACCGACTATTTCGCCGATCAGGCGATCGCGGCGATCGAGGCGAACAAGAACCGGCCCTTCTTCCTATACCTCGCCTTCAACGCGCCGCACACGCCGCTGCAGGCGACCAAGGAGGATTATGCGAAGCTGCCCCAGATCAAGGATCACAAGACGCGCGTCTATGGCGCGATGATCGCGCAGCTCGACCGGCGGATCGGCGACATCATGGCGAAGCTTAAGGCCGCGGGGATCGACGATAATACGCTGGTCATCTTCACCAGCGACAATGGCGGCGCCTGGTACACGGGCATCGCCGACCACAACAAGCCGTACCGCGGGTGGAAGGCGACCTTCTTCGAGGGCGGCATCCGCACCCCCTTCTTCATGCGCTGGCCGGCGAAGATCGCGCCCGGATCGGCGCGCGCCGACATGACCGGGCATATCGACATCTTCTCGACCATCGCGGCGGCGGCGGGTGCGGCGCTGCCGACGGGGCGAACGGTCGACAGCGAGGATATCTTGGCGGGGCCTGCGAAGCGCGCAGCCCTGTTCTGGCGCTCCGGCGATTATCGCGCGGTGCGCGCGGGCGACTGGAAGCTGCAAGTTACCAAAAGGCCCGAAAAGGCCCGGCTCTACAATCTCGCGGCCGACCCGACCGAGCAATATGATCTCGCCGCCGCCGAGCCTGCGCGCGTTGCGGCGATGATGGCGATGCTCGATGCGCAGAACAAGGGCATGGCGAAACCGATCTGGCCGGGGCTGATCGAGGCGCCGGTGCGCATCGACGTGCCGACGAACGCACCGTGGCAGGACGGGCAGGAGTATATCTACTGGACGAATTGAGGTCTTATGATCGTCATCCCGGCGAAGGCCGGGATCTCGACCGTGCATCGAGACGCCACGGCGAGATCCCGGCCTTCGCCGGGATGACGGGGCTTCAAATGCCCTCGCCCACCGTCTCGATCGTAAACCCGCTGTTGGCCAGTTGCAGTTCGTCGCTGCAATGGCTGCACGCGGCGATCATGCGGAGGTCGTGGCCGCAGGGGCTGTGCGTCAGCAGCAGCGGCGGGCCGCGTTCGTCGGCGAACCAGCGGTCGCCCCATTGCAGCAATGCGAGCAGCACCGGGTAGAGATCGCGGCCCTTGGCGGTCAGGCGATATTCGACGCGGTCGGCGTGCGCCGAATAGGGGATGGTCTTCAAGATGCCCTGCCGCACCAGCCGTTCGAGCCGGCCGGTCAGGATGTTGGTCGCCATCAGCGTGTCGCGCTGAATATCGTCGAAGCGGTTGATGCTCGTGAACATCGCGCGGACGACGAGCGTCGCCCAGCGGTCGCCGAACAGCTCGATCATCGTGTCGACCAGCGGGCGCCCGCCGGGGCGGCGCACGTCGCCGTTGAAGCGGCGGCGCTCGTAATGCGGGATCACCTGCGCGAGGCCGGGGCCTTCGCGCCAGGCGACGTCGCGCGGGTCGATTTCGGCATGGCAATGTGCGCACACCGGTACCGGCTCGGTCGCGTGGCCGCAGGTCGAGTGGTGCAGGCGGACCTGGAAATCGCGCTCGGCGGCCTCCCACTTATGCTGCCAGCGCAGCATCATCAGCGCGTTGGGGAACTGGTCGCGGCCCTTCTGGGTCAGCACATAATGGAAGCCGCGGCCGCCCGTCCTGGCCTTCTTGGCGAGGCAATCCTCGTCGACCAGCTTCTTGAGCCGGCCGTTGACCACCGAGCGCGCGAGACCCGTGCGGGCGACGAACTCGTCGAAGCTGTGCGTGCCGAGGAACGCCTGTTCCATGATCAGCAGCACCGGCACGTCGCCGACCACGTCGAGTGCGCGCCAGATTGAACAGGCCCTGATCGTGCGGTCGTGTTTCAAAGGCGCGCCATTCCTTGCTTCACCCCGCCCCTAACGCGGCGGTCCGGCGACGACAAGGCGCATGGGTCGGGAGAGGGAGCGGTGCCCGCGCCCCCTCTTCCCTGGGGAGAGCCGCCTCAAAAGCGCCCCGTCAGCTGCACCGCGATGGTGCGCGGGCGATCGACGATGCCGTTATAGGCGTTGCCCGCGTTGCGCGTGATCGTCGTCGCGAGCGGCATCGAGCTCGCGGTCTGCAGGATGCGCTGGTTGGTGAGGTTGCGGCCGATCAGCGCGATTTCCCATTTATTATCGATCTCGGCGAGCGCGAGGCGGGCGCCGAGCTTGGCATAGCTGTCCTGCCGCGTCCGCGGGTCGAGGTTCGCCGCGGCGATATAGGCCGAGGAGAAATCGACGTTGAAGTTGAACGCGACCTTCATGCCCGAGGTCACCGGGGTCGAATAATCGACGTTGAGATTGCCCGACCATTTGGGGGTCAGCGCGTTGCGCTTGCCGGTATAGTCGCAGAAACCGTTCGCGCCCGGTGTCTGGAGATAGAAGCACTGGCCGTCGGTGAAATTGGTGAATTCGAAGTCGAGATAGGCGATCGCGCCGCTGAGCGTGAGCCCCTCGGTCAGCGCGGCGCGGAAGTCGGCCTCGATCCCCTGCGTCTTTGCCGCGGCGGCGTTGCGGACGTTGAAGTTCAGCGTGCCGTCGAAGATGTTGACCTGCAGGTCCTTGTATTTGGTGCGGTAGGCCGAGATGTTGAAGGCGAAGTCGCGGCCCTTGTATTTGAGCCCCGCCTCGAAATTGTCGGCGCTCTCGTCCTGGAACTCGAACGCGCCGGGCTTGGCGACGGTGGTCGACCCCGGCAGCGAGTTCGAGCGGATGTCGAAGCCGCCGGCCTTGGTTCCCTTGGCGTAGGAGGCGTAGACCATCAAATCGTCGGTCACGTCATACTGGGCGTTGACCATCGGGTTGAAGCTGTCCTCGCTGAGCTTGCCCGAAACGCTGTGCGCCTCGATATTGAGCGCGCGGAACACCGCGGCGACGACCGCCGCGGGGGCGGTGCTGAGCGGGCCCTGGACGATCGCGAGGGTGCGGCTGCCCTTCTTCTTCTCATGGTTGAAGCGCGCGCCCGCGGTGATGCGGAAGCGGTCGCTGAGCGAGAGCTGGCCCTGTGCGAAGACCGAGATCAGGTCCGAGGTCTGGCTGTAGTCGCGGTCGTTGCGCGTGTCGCCGAGCGCGTTGAATGGCGGGCCCAGCGCGAGGAAGGTCGGGTTGAACAGGGTGAAGTCCTGCACGTCGAGCTTGGCATTCTGGTAATAGACGCCGCCGATATAGTCGAAGGTCTCGCCGCCCGGCGAGGCGAAGCGCAGTTCCTGGCTGAACTGGCGGTAATCCTCGCGTAAATTGGTGCCGTCGAGGAAGCTGATGCCCGAGAAATCGACGTCGACGATCTCGCGCGTCTTGTAGTCGAGCAGCGACGAGATCGAGGTCAAAGTATGGTCGCCGAGTTCGAGGTCGGCGTTCAAGGTCGCGCCGAACACCTTGTTGCGGCTTTGATAGCCGTTGTCGGCGCGGACGTAATCGGGGGTCGTATCCACGAAGAACGGCCCCTGGAAGACCGTGTTGTAATTGCCGACCGCGCCGAACACGTCGCGCGGCTGGCCCTTCGCCTCGAAGTCGGCATATTCGAGCTTCAATTCGACTGCGAGCGGCCCGCCCCGGTCGAACTCGACCTTGCCGCGGACATATTTCTCGTCGACATTGGGCTCGTTGCGGTCGAGCTTGGTGTTGTAGAAATAGCCGTCCATCGAGCGGTAATAGCCGACGACGCGCGCCTCGACACCGTCGCTCAAGGGCCCCGACAGCACGCCGTTGAGCTGGAATTCCTTATGGTTGAATTCGTAGAGGCCCGAGACCGAGCCTTCGAATTCATCCGTCGGGCTGCGCGTGGTGATGTTGACCGCGCCGGCGATGGCATTCTTGCCGAACAGGGTGGGCTGCGGTCCGCGCAGCACCTCGACGCGTTCCATGTCGATCAGCGGCAGGCGCGAGAGCTGGTCGCGGCCGTAATAGACACCGTCGACGAACATCGCGACCGACTGTTCGAACCCCTTGTTGTCGCCCGAGGCGATGCCGCGGATCGCGATGCGGTTGGCGATCGCGGTCTGGGTGATCTTGAGGTTCGGGACCGCCGACGAAATCTGTTCGAGGTTGGTTTGGCCGTAATTTTCGATCTGCTTGCCGCTGACCGCCGAGATCGAGATCGGCACGTCGGACAGGCCCTCGGCGCGCTTCTGCGCGGTGACGATGATTTCCTCGAGCCCGCCATTGTCCTCCGTCGCTTCGGAAGCGGGCGCGCTGTCCTGCGCAAAGGCGATTGCAGGGCTGGCGAGCGCCGATGCAGCGAGCAGCGCGACGAAATGCTTCTTCATGATAGTCTCCCTCCCACCATCGTCGGTTCGACCCCCGCGATGTTTTTCTGGCCTTGCGACTCTTACCGTCTTTAAGTATCGTTATGCAAGTCAGATAATGTGAAGAGGATCGAGAGTGCCGAAAAGCGGCCTGCCACCAGCGTTGACGCGCAATTTGCGCCTGCCCGCGATCGCCGCGCCGATGTTCCTCGTCTCGGGCCCCGAGATGGTGATTGCAGCATCCCGTTCAGGCGTGATCGGCAGCTTCCCGGCGCCCAATGCGCGCACCTCGGCGGACCTCGAGGATTGGGTGGGCCGGATCGACGCGGCGCTGTCGAACGATCCCGATGCGGCGGCGTGGGCGGTCAACCTCGTGGTGCATCCGTCGAACAGCCGCCTGCCCGAAGACCTCGCCTGCGTCGTGCGCCACAAGGTGCCGCTGGTGATCACCGCGCTCGGCAGCCCGGCGCGGGTGGTCGAGGAAATCCACAGCTATGGCGGACTCGTCTTCGCCGACGTCAATTCGGTGGGGTTTGCGCGCAAGGCCGCCGCCGCCGGAGTCGACGGGCTCATACTCGTCGCCGCGGGCGCGGGCGGGCACACCGGCGCCACCGCGGGTTTCGCCTTCGTCGAGGAGGTGCGGCAGTTCTGGGACGGGCCGCTGGTGCTCGGCGGCGCGATCTCGACCGGGCACGCGGTGCGCGCGGCGGAGATATTGGGCGCCGACCTCGCCTATCTCGGCACCTCGCTGATCGCCTGCGCCGAGAGCATGGCGGTGCCCGGCTATAAAGACATGGTCGTCGCCGCGGGCGCCGAGGATATCGTGCCGTCGAAGGGGATTACCGGGGTGACCGCCAACTGGCTGAAATCGAGCCTGATCGCCGCGGGCTACGACCCCGCGAACATGCCCGAGGACAAGCGCCCGAACTTCTCCGACGCGCAGGACGATGCCAAGGCGTGGAAGAATGTCTGGTCCGCCGGGCAAGGTGTCGGCGCGGTGCGCGGCGTCGAACCCATCGCGACCATCGTCGATCGCCTCGTTTCCGAATATGATGCCGCCGCCGCAAGGCCGCGCTTTGCTGCCGCCGAAGGAGTCCCCGCATGACCGCCGAGCTCGTCGATACGATCCAGACCACGATCCAGCCGAACGACCACCCCTATATGAAGGACGCGTGGCGCCCGACCTATAATGAGTGGAACGCGATCTTCGCCAATGGCGATGTCGAGGTGATCGGGACGATCCCGACCGATATCGACGGCGTCTATGTGCGCACCGGCGAGAACCAGATCCACGAGCCGATCGGGCGTTATCATCCCTTCGACGGCGACGGGTTCATCCATGCGATCTCGTTCAAGGATGGCCGCGCGAGCTATCGCAGCCGCTTTGTACGCACCAAGGGGTTCGAGGCCGAGAAGGAAGCCGGGCGCTCGCTGTGGGCGGGGCTGATGGAGCCGCCGCACAAGTCGACGCGCCACGGCTGGGGGGCGCAGGAATGGCTGAAGGATTCCTCCTCGACCGACGTCGCGATCCACGCGGGCAAGATCATCTCGACCTTCTATCAATGTGGCGAGGCCTATCGGCTCAACCCCTTCACGCTCGAACAGTTCGGCACCGAAAGCTGGGTGCCGCTCGACGGCATTTCGGCGCATTGCAAGGTCGACCTCGCGACCGGCGAGCTGATGTTCTTCAACTATTCGAAGCACGCGCCTTTCATGCATTATGGCGTCGTCGGAGCGGACAACAAGCTCAAGCATTATATCCCCGTCCCGCTCACCGGGCCGCGGCTGCCGCACGACATGGCCTTCACGAAGAATTACACGATCCTCAACGACATGCCGCTCTACTGGAATGCGGAATTGCTCGAGCGGAACCTGCACGTCGTGCAGTTCCACCCCGACGAAAAGACGCGCTTTGCGATCATTCCGCGCCACGGCCAGCCCGAAGACATTCGCTGGTTCGAGGCGGAGCCGACCTACACGCTTCACTGGCTCAACGCGTGGGAGGAAGGCGACGAGATCATCCTCGACGGCTATTATCAGGAAGAGCCGATGCCGAAATCCTATCCGAACGCGCCCGAGGGGCTCGAGCGGATGATGGCCTATCTCGACCAGGGGTTGCTCAAGCCGCGGCTCCACCGCTGGCGCTTCAATTTGAAGACCGGCGAGACGGTCGAGGAGCGGCTCGATGACCGCGATCTCGAGTTCGGGATGTTCAACCACCGCTATGCGGGCAAGCCGTACCGCTACGCCTATAGCGCGATTCCCGAGCCCGGCTGGTTCCTGTTCCGCGGGCTGGTGAAGCACGACCTGGATGCGCGGACGAGCGAAAGCTACGAGTTCGGCCCCGGCCGCTTCGGCAGCGAGGCGCCCTTCGCGCCGCGGATCGATGCGAAGGACGAGGATGACGGCTATCTCGTCTCCTTCATCGCCGACCTCGAAACCGATACGTCCGAATGCGTGCTGATCGACGCCAAGAATATCGCGGCGGGGCCGGTGTGCCGGATCATCCTGCCCGAACGCATCTGCTCGGGCACGCACACGGTGTGGGCTAGCGGCGACGATATCGGCATGGGCGAAAACAGCGTGCTGGCCGCCTGACATGATCGTCGCGGGAGAGGATAAACGGCGGCGACATCGGGAGAGTGGCTGGTGGGGCGACGAGACCTTCGCCGACCTGTTCGCGGCTAATGCGGCAGCGCATCCCGAACGGCTCGCGCTGGTCGATGCGCCGAACCGCGACGACTTCGCGTTCGGCGAGCCGCAGCGGCTGAGCTATGCCGAACTCGCGGCGGAGATCGACCGGCTTGCGGGCGCGCTCGTCGAGGCGGGGATCGGCAAGGACGATGTGCTGCTCGTCCAGCTTCCCAACATCAGCGAGTTCGTGGCACTCTATTTCGCGGCGGCGAAGATCGGCGCGATCGTGAGCCCGGCGGCGGTGCAATATCGTAGCCATGAGCTGAAAGGCATGATCGGGGTGGTCGCGCCCAAGGCCTTCGTCTGTGCGACGACGGTGAAAGGATGCGACCATGTCGGGTTGGCGGCGCCGCTGCTCGATGGCATCGCGCTGATGACCTTCGGCCCCGGTGCCCCCGCAGGCGCACTCGACCTCTCGACCGCCACCGGCGATGCCGACGCGCTGGCCGCGCATGTCGCGGCAAACCCGGTCGATGCCGACGATATCTTCACGATCTGCTGGACCTCGGGCACCACCGGCGTGCCGAAAGGCGTGCCGCGCAGCCACAATCACTGGATCGCGGTTGCTGCTGCGGGTTATGAGGCGATGAAGGTCGGGCCGGGCGATGTGCTGCTCAACCCCTTCCCGCTCATCAATATGGCGAGCATCGGCGGGATCACCATGTGCTGGCTGACGAGCGCGGGGACGATGGTGCTGCACCACCCCTTCGATCCCGGCATCTACCTCAAGCAGATCGCGACCGAGCGGCCGAGCCTGACGATCGCGCCGCCCGCGGTGCTCAACATGCTGCTCCAGAATGAGGCATTGCTCGCCTCGGTCGATCTCTCCAGCCTGCGCGTCATCGCCTCGGGCTCGGCGCCGCTCGCGCCCGCGATGGTGCGCGGTTTCCAGGAAAAGCTCGGCATCATCATCGTCAACGTCTTCGGGTCGAACGAGGGGATGAGCTTCATCACCGGCGAAGGCGACATGCCCGACCCCGACAAGCGCGCGAGCCTGTTTCCGCGGCGCGGCACCTATCGGCGCCCCTATGGCGAAGGCCGCGCGCCCAATATCGAGAGCCGGCTCGTTCCGCCCGGCGGCGGCGATCCGATCGAGGCCGATGGCGTGTCGGGCGAACTCCAGATCCGCGGCCCGACCCTGTTCGAAGGCTATCACAGCGCCCCGGAGCGCACCGCCGAGGCCTTCACCGAAGACGGCTGGTTCCGCACCGGCGACCTGTTCGAGATCGCCGAGGGCGGCGACTTCTACCGCTTCGTCGGGCGCTGCAAGGACCTGATCATCCGCGGCGGGGTGAACATCTCGCCCGAGGAAATCGACCAGCTGCTCGGCGGCCACCCGCTGCTCGCCGAGGCATGCGTCTTCTCGCTCCCCGACCCGACGATGGGCGAGCGCATCGGCCTCGCCTATGTGCCCCGCGGCGCCGACGATGTCGGGATCGGCGAGGTCGCCGACTATCTGCGCGGCCATGATCTCGCAGTGTTCAAACTGCCCGAACGGCTGTTCCGCTTCGACGCGCTGCCGCGCAACGTGACCAACAAGGTAATGCGCAGCGAAGTCCGCGACATGGCGCTCGCCACTCTCGAAAAGGAAGCCTGACATGGCAAAGGACGTCTTCATCCTCGGCGGCGCGCAGACCGACTTCTCGCGCAACCTCGAACGCGAGGGCGGCGGCCTGTTCGAACTGTTCCGCGACGTCGCCGAAGCGGCGTTCGTCGCGACGGGCATCGAGCCCAAAGAGGTCGAGACCGCGCATGTCGGCAATTTCGTCGGCGAGCTTTTCGCGGGCCAGGGCCAGCTCGGCGGCTTCTTCGGCCACGTCCACCCCGACCTCGCGGGCATCCCCGCATCGCGCCACGAGGCCGCCTGTGCGTCGGGCAGCATCGCGATCCTCGCCGCCGCCGCCGAGATTGAGGCCGAACGCTATGGCCTCGCGCTCGTGCTCGGCATCGAGTTGATGCGCAACGTCCCCGGCCAGCGCGCCGCCGAATATCTCGGCGCCGCCGCCTGGGCCGGCCGCGAGGCGCAGGAGGCGCGCTATCTGTGGCCGTGGATGTTTGCACGCGTCGCCGAGGAATATGAAGAACGCTTCGGACTCGACCGCGCGCATTTGCGCGGCATTTCGGCCAATAATTTCGCCAATGCGAAGCGCAATCCCAACTCGCAGACGCGCGGCTGGGCGGTGACCGACGATCATCTCGGCGAGAATGACGAGGTCAATCCGCTGATCGAGGGCTCGCTTCGCAAGTCCGACTGCGGGCAGGTCACCGACGGGGCCGCCGCGATCTTCCTCGCCTCGCGCGAAGTCGCCGAAGCCTATGCGAATCGCCGCGGGATTCCGCTGGAGAGCATTCCGCGCATCAAGGGCTGGGGCCACGCCACTGCCCCCCTGCTCTATTCGACCAAGGTCGCCAACAGCCGCGGCGGCGACTATGTCTTCCCCAGCGTACGCAAGGCGATGATGGACGCGCTGCGCCGCGCCGAGATGCCCGACATCTATGCCTGCGACGGGGTCGAGGTGCACGATTGTTTCTCGATCACCGAATATATGGCGATCGACCATTTCGGGATCACCAAGCCCGGCGAAAGCTGGCGCGCGGTCGAGGATGGGACGATTGCGCTCGGCGGCAAGCTGCCGGTCAATCCGTCGGGCGGACTGATCGGGCTCGGCCATCCGGTGGGTGCGACGGGCGTGCGGATGCTGCTCGACGGCTGGCGGCAGGTCACGGGCAACGCCGGCGACTATCAGGTCGAGGGCGCGCGCAATTTCGCGACCTTCAACGTCGGTGGCAGCGCGACGACCGCGGTCAGCTTCGTCGTCGGCACCTGATTTGACCGACGTCTTTCTCTACGACGCGGTGCGCACGCCGCGCGGCAAGGCGCGACCCGACGGCGGGCTGGCGGCGCTGAGCCCGCAGGAACTGGTGCGACAGCAGGCCGCAGCGCTGACGGCGCGTTGCGGTGCGTTCGAACCCGAGGCGCTGATCCTCGGCTGCGTCACGCAGAGCGGGACGCAGGGCGGGCATATCGCGATGCTGGCGAAGCTGCACGCCGGGCTGCCCGACGCCTGCGCGGCGCACAGCCTCAACAATTATTGCGCCTCGGGGCTGTCGGCGATCGGCCAGGCGGTGGCGAAGGTCGCGAGCGGCGAGATCGGCGTCGCGCTGGCCGGCGGGGTCGAGTCGATGAGTTCGGCGCCGTTCCTCGGTGACCGCGCGGGCTTCTACACCAACGATGAGATGCCGCCGCGCACGCGTTTCGTGCCGCCGGTGCTCGCCGCCGACCGGCTGGCGCATGCCGAGGGCATCACGCGCGCCGAACTCGACGCGGTCGCGCTCGCGTCGCAGCAAAAAGCAGCGGCGGCGGAGGGTGACGCGGCGCTACAAGCCTCGCGCATCGCCACCGGCGCGCTGACCGGCGAGGAATGCATCAGGCCGCAGCCGACCGCGGAATCGCTCGCCGCCGCGCCCGCGGCGTTCGGCGAATTGCAGGCGAAATATGCAGGCGCGCTCGAGGGCGCGACGTTCGAGCCCTTGCACGCCGTCGCGCACGCGCCGCCGATCTGCGACGGCGCGGGGCTGGCGCTGGTCGGAGACGAAGGGCTCGGACTCAGGCCGCGGGCGCGCGTCGTCGCCTTCGCCGAGAGCGGCGGCGATCCGGCGGCGTCGCTGACCGCGGGCTTCGCCGCGATGGACAAGATGCTCGCGCGGTCCGGGCTGACGCTCGCCGACATCGACCGGATCGAGTTCATGGAGGCGTTCGCGGTCACCATCGCCAAATTCCTGCGCGATCGGGGCGCCGATCCGGCGCGGGTCAACGTCGGCGGCGGGCACCTCGCCAAGGGGCATCCGATGGGCGCGAGCGGCGC
This sequence comes from Sphingopyxis sp. QXT-31, assembly GCF_001984035.1. Lineage (NCBI taxonomy): Bacteria > Pseudomonadati > Pseudomonadota > Alphaproteobacteria > Sphingomonadales > Sphingopyxidaceae > Sphingopyxis > Sphingopyxis sp. QXT-31. The sequence continues at coordinate 1,764,059 of NZ_CP019449.1, forward strand.
GATCCTGACCTCGTCGCTGCTCGATGCGCTCGACGCCGGCGGCGGGCGCTACGGGCTGGTCGTGCTCACCGGCGCGATGGGGGTCGGCGCGGCGATGCTGGTCGAGCGGCTCGGCTGATTTCCGGCTGGACAGGCGCGCGGCGGGCCCGCACAAGCCGCCAGGGAACCCGGCACAGGAGGCGGTCATCGATATCGAACAGGCACAGGCAGAATTTCGTGCAGCTTATCAGGGCGGCGCGCCCGGCGTTTTCGCGTCGGGGCTGGCGTGGCTCGCCGCCGACGCGGCCTGGTATGTCTGGGGCGGCTTCTATGCCTTTGTCACGCTCTTCGTCGGCGGCATGCTGATCATGCCGCTGGCGCTGCTGATCGCGCGGCTGTTTCGTGCGCCCAAGGTCAGCAAGGGCAATCCGCTGACCTTCCTGGGGTTCGAGGCGGTGCTGCCGCTGTTCGCGGGGCTCCTGATCGCCTGGGGGCTGATGCCGGTGTCGGAGAATTTCGCCTTTGCCGCCTTCGCGCTTGTCATCGGCGCACGTTACCTGAGCTTTGCGACGATGCACGGCGAGCGACTCTATTGGGCGCTCGGCGCGGTGCTGTTCGCGATCGGCACCGCCTTTGCGATCAAGGCCGACCTGCTGCCCGTGCACGTCACGCTGGTGGTGGGCAGCGCCGAGCTGTTGTTCGCGGCGCTGCTTTTCACGCGGTGGAACGCATCGATCGCGCAAGCATCGGCCGGGGCCGGCCGCGCGAGCATCGCCTGAGCGTCAGGCGGTCGCCCGGCGCGCGGCCCACAGGCCGAAGCCCGCGATGATCGCGTAGCAGACGAGCGGGACGATCAACGCCAGGCGGAGGTCGATATCGGCGACCAGTCCGAACAGGAAAGGCACGATCGCACCCCCGATGATCGCGGTGCACAAGATGCCCGACGCCTGCGGAGTGCGTTCTCCGAGCCCTTCGGTCCCGAGGCTGAAGATCGTCGGGAACATCAGCGAGTTGCAGAAGCCGACGAGGATCAGCGCCCAGCCCGACAGCGCGCCGGTGGTCACCGCCGACAGGATGATGAGCGAAATCGCCCCCGCCGCGAAGGTCGCGAGCACGCGCCCGGGCTTGGCGAGCCGCAGGATGAAACCGCCGAGGATGCGGCCGATCAGCGCGCCGAGCCAATAGATGGCGACCAGCTTGCCCGCGGCCTGGAGCCCCAGCCCCATCACGCTCTGGTCGCCGAGATAGGCGATGAGGTTCGAGCCGATCGCGACTTCGGCGCCGACATAGACGAAGATGGACAGCGCGCCGAGTTGGACGCGGCGGTTGGAGGTCAAAAGGCCCCACGTGCCCTCGAGCTTCATGGCGTCGGCCTTGGCGTGGTCGAGCGCCGAGCGGTTGAACCAGAAGATCGCGGCGATGACGAGCATCAGGATGCCGAGCCACATATATGCGGTACCGATCGAGGCGCCTTCGGCGACGCGATAGGCCTGGATCTGTGCATCGGTCGAAGTTTCGGGGTCGAGCGGAGTCGAATCGCCGAGGAGGAAGGTCGCGCCGCCATAGACCATCAGGAAGACGCCGACCGAATTGAATGCCTGCGCAAAGGTTAGCCGGCTATGCGAGGTCTTGGCCGGCCCGAGCGTGGTGATGACGGGGTTCATCGCCACCTGCAGCACGGTGATCCCCGCGCCGATACAGAAGAGCGCGGCGAGGAAACCGGGGTATGACGCCGCGGCCGACGCCGGGATGAACAGGAACGAGGCCGCCGCAACGATCATGAAGCCGAGCACGAAGGTGCGGATATAGCCGAGCTTTGACATGATGATCCCGGCGGGAATCGAAAAGGCACCATAGGCGATGAAGAACGCCATCTGGACGAGGTTCGCCTGCGCATGGGTGAGGTGGAACATCGACTTGAACTTGCCGACGAGCAGGTCGTTGATGTTGGTCACCCCGCCGAGCAGGAAAAACACCGCAAAGGCGAGGACCAGCACCACCAGCGTGCTGCCGCCGCCCCTCCCCGGCTGATCGGCCGCGTTCGAATCCGCACCCGTCGCAACGTTCGGCGCCAATGCCATGTCTCTCTCCCCGACCTTTGTTATTTATGGTGTTGTGTCGTCATTTTGCTTTGGGCGGGCAAGGCAGATTCTCGCCGACCGCCTGCACATTCGTATGCAGCAGCGTGGCGGCGAAGCCCTTGTCGGCGGTGACGCTGAGCGCATAGTCGAGCTTCTGGAGGTTCGCGCCCGCGTCGGCGAAGCAGCGGAGCGGGATGCGGAACGAGCTCACCTGTCCCGTCGGCGCCGCCTTGACCCAGTCGGAGACGTCGAACGCCTGCCCGCCGAGCGCGACGGTCACCGGGCCGGTGCCGAGCGCGTCGACGCGCCATTCGACGCGCAACGCGAAGCTGTTGTTGAGCTGGCGCGAAAGGTCGGCATAGGGCCCCGAGAGGTGGAAGGACGCGGGGCCGGTCCAGACGAAGCTCTTGCCGTCCTCCTGCGCCTTCACGTCGACCGAGCGCGCGGCGATCAGTCCGCCGGGGCTGGCGACCGGCGCCGATTCAACCGGGCGCGCGCCACCCGCGTCGGTGACCGTGAGCGCCCACGGGGAACGCGCGCGGCCGCCGGCGAAATAGGTCTCGACGTTGAGCGCGGCGGCGACGTCGATGCCGAGGTCCTCGGACAGCGGGCCGACAGGCTTGCTCTCGCCATATTTGAGGCCGTAGCCGGTCGCGAAGAGCGGCTTTTCGACCGGCGAACGCGCATCAGCGGGCCAGGCGAAGGGGAGCGTGCCGGTGAAAGGCCGCGCGGTCTTGCCGTCCTTGCCTGCGATAAGGACGTCGGCGACGCCCGCGCCTTGCGAGCCGGGCAGCCAGCCCGCGACGAAGGCGTCGGCGGCGTTGATCTCGGGGCTGGTGAACATCGGGCGGCCCGAAAGGAAGAGCGCGACCACCGGGATGCCCGCTGCCTTCAATTTCTTGAGCGTAGCCAGGTCGGTGGCGTCATTGGGCTGGTAGTCGAGCGTCGGGACGTCGCCCTGGAATTCGGCGTAAGGCGCCTCGCCGAAGACGACGATCGCGACATCGGGCTTTTCCTTATAGGCGCCGCCGTCGGACAGCGTCGCCACACCGCCCGCGTCGCGCACCGCCTTGTCGAGGCCTTCCCAGATCGTCTGGCCGTTGGGGAAGTCGCCGCGCACGACGTCGGTGCCCTGCCAGCTGATCGTCCAGCCGCCCGCTTGCATCGCCATATTGTCGGCGCCGGGGCCGGTGACGAGCACGCGTGCGCCGGGCTTGATCGGCAACAGGCTGCCGTTGTTCTTCAGGAGAACCAGCGACTTGGCGACCGCTTCGCGCGCGACGGCGAGATGTTCGGGGGTACCGAGCGCCTTAACCGTGCTCCGATCGACATGGCCCTCGGGGAAGAGGCCGAGCTTGTATTTCACGCGCAAGATGCGGCGGACGGCATCGTCGAGGCGCGCCTGCGAAATGGTGCCGTCCTTCGCCTGTTTCACCGTGGTTTCGTAGAGGCCCTTCCAGCTGTCGGGCGCCATGAACATGTCGAGCCCGGCGTTGATCGACTGGGCGCAGTCGGTGACGCTGCATCCCGCGACCTGGCCATGGCCGTTCCAGTCGCCGACGACGAAGCCCTCGAAACCCATCTTCTGTTTGAGCGCGTCGGTGAGCAGTCCCTTGTTGCCGTGGTGCTTGACGCCCTGCCAGCTCGAGAAGCTGGCCATAACGGTCAGCGCGCCGGCGTCGATCGCGGCGGGGTAGCCCATCGCGTGCTTGGCGATGAGCTCCTCCTCGTCGATCTTGGCATCGCCCTGGTCCTTGCCCTCGAAGGTGCCGCCGTCGGCGAGGAAATGCTTGGCCGTCGCGGCGACATGCGCGGGGCCGACGCTCTTGCCCGAAGCGAGCGGCCCCTGCAGGCCGATCACCATGGCTTTGGCATAGTCGGCGATCAGCTTGGGATCGGCGGCATAGCCCTCGTAGCTGCGGCCCCAGCGCAGATCCTGCGGCACCGCGAGCGTCGGGGCGAAGGTCCATTCGATCCCGCTGCCCGCGATCTCGGCCGCGGTCACCGCACCGATGCGCTGGATCAGTTCGGGATCACGCGCGGCGCCGAGGCCGATATTGTGCGGGAAGAGCGTCGCGCCGGGGACATTGTTGTGGCCGTGGACAGCGTCGACGCCGAAGATGATCGGGATCGCGATGCCGTTCGCCTGCGGCTTCATCGAGACTGCGCGGAATTCGCCGACGAGCTTTGCCCAGTCGGCGGCGCTTGAGCGTTCGTTACCGTTCGGGCCGCTGTTGCCTCCCGCAAGGATCGAGCCGAGCGGGTAAGTCTCAAGGTCCTTGGGCGTGATCGTGCTGATGTCGCCCTGGATCAGCTGGCCGACCTTCTGCTCGACCGTCATCTTCTTCAGAAGCGTGTCGATGCGCTTTTCGGTCGCGGCGTCGGTGATCGCTGCGGGGCTCTTTGCGGCGGGCCAGAGGTCGGGATGGACGCTTGCGGCACCGGTGTCGGCGGGCTGCGCCACCACCATCGTGGCGGTTCCCGCCAGCAAGAATGCCGTCGTCATGGCAAGTGCGGAACGCCGCATCGTCTCTCCCATCCCTCTATGTGAACGTTATCAAATGCCCCTCTCGCATAGCAGACAAAGGAAAGCAAGCCGCTATTCGGGATAGGATTTCAGCGAAGCCGCGGCATCGTCGCGAGGAGCAGCACGGCAACGCTCGCGAGGCCCGCGAGCAGCAGGAACAGCGCGTCGAAGCCGAAGCCCGGGACGAGCGAGATGGTGAGCCAGGGCATGATCAGCGACGGCACGGTGTTGGTGAGGTTGAACAGGCCGAGGTCGCGCGCGCGATGCTCGGGGCGCCGCAGGATGCGCAGCGTCTGGCCGCTGTGCAGCGAGAGGAAGATCGTCGCGGCAATGCCGAAGACGACATAGCTCGCCTTCGCCGCGAACAGCGTTTCCGAAACCGCCATCGCGGCCAGACCGAGGGTCAGGATCGCCGCGCAGATCACCAGCGGCAGGATCGGGCGCCCGCTGCGGTCGGCCCAGCGCCCGGTGAGCAGCGCGAGCGGCACCGCGACGGTGAGGACGAGGCTGAACAATTGCGCGGTTTCGTTGTCGGTGATCGCGGCATCGATCGAGCGGAACCAGAAGAAGAGATAGGCGAAAAGCGCCGCCTCGGCGATCTGGACGAGCAGCCGCGCGAACCACATGCGCATGACGGTCGCGGCCGGCCGCGCCGGCGCGTCGCCCGGCTGCGCGTTGCTGGGAACCAGGAGCTCGGGAAAGGGACGCGGGCGGCCGAACAGCAGCACGGGCAGTACCGCGCCCGCGACGAGCAGACCGACGAGCGCCAGCCGGCCGTCGGCGTCGGCTAGGCCGGGGATCGTCACGAAAGCGCAGGCCACCGCACCGAGCGCGGGCGAGAAAGCAAGTAGGCCGCCAAGCAGGCCTTTCTGATGGTCGGGCACGAGGTCGCCGCCCCAGGCCGACAAGGGCCCCAGCATCATGTTGAGCGCGAGCTGCCAGCCGATGATGATCGCAATCAGGGTCGGCACATCCTGTGCCAGCGGCACCGCGAGGAGCAGCGCGATCGTCAGGATCAGCCCGGCGACGATCCAGCTGCGCCGGTTTTGGGTGCGGTCGCTGAGCCAGCCGAAAAGGACGCCGCCGGCGCTGGCGGCGATCGCGCCGAAGAAGGTGACGTAGCCCAGCGCCTGAATGTCGTTCGTCCCCGCGAGCGCGGTCACGCGAACGGGGAGCAGGATCGTCAGGAAGGGCACATAGGCGATCGCGCCGCCCGCCGCGGCGAGCGCGTAGAGCAGCAGGAAGCGGATCGACTGGCGGGGCTGGGGCGCCTCAACCATTCGGGACGAGGGGGCCGGCGGGCGCCGCGGTCGAGCCGCGCTCAATCAGGCTGCCCTCGACCACCGTCGGTTCGGTTGGGCGCGGGGCGCCGCGCTGCGCCGCGATGATCAGCTCGACCGCGCGCGATACCGTCGCGGCGATCGGCTGGTCGACCGCGGTGAGCCCCGGCGGGGTGAAGCGGACGATCGGGGTGTTATCGAAGCTGACCAGCGACAGGTCGCGCGGCACGTCGAGGCCGCGGTCCTGCGCCACCGCCAGCGTCGCGAGCGACATCTGGTCGTTGCTGGCGATGATGGCCGTCGGCGGATTTTCGAGCCCGAGCAATTGCTGCGCCGCGACCGCGCCCGATGCGGCGCTGAAATCGCCCTCGGCGAGCAGGTCGTCGGTCGGCAAGCCCGCCGCCGCCATTTCGGCGCGCCAGCCGTCGATGCGCCAGTGGCTGAGGTCATATTCGACCGAGCCCGAGATGAAGCCGATGCGCGTGTGGCCGAGGTCGATCAGGTGCCGCGTCGCGCGCGCCGCCGAGCCCTCGTCGTCCATCGTCAGCGCGATGCCGGCGTCGCCGCCGTGCGAGCCGATCCGCGCAAAGGGGATGCGCTGGCCGTGGAGCAGATCGACGATCAGCGGATTGTCCGAGTGCGGCGGGGTCAGGATCACCCCGTCGGGCTGGAGCGCAGCGATGATCGCGCGCAGTTCGCGCTCGACATGGTCGTTGTGCGTGTCGACCAGCTCGAAGATCATCCGGTAACCGAGCTCGGCGCATTTGAGCATGCCGCCGAACAGCATCTGGTCGACCCAGTCGGTGCCCTCGCGCGCGTGCCAGTCGGCGATCGTGCGTTCGCGGTCGTTGATCGCGAGGATGAGGTAGGAGCGCGAGCCGCTCATCCGCTGCGCCGCGATCGAGGGAACGTAACCCAGCTTGTCGATCGAAGCCTGGACGCGTTCCTTCATTTCGGGGCGGACATTGGGCTCGTCGTTGATGACGCGGCTCACCGTCTGCAGCGACACGCCCGCGTCGGCCGCCACATGCTTGATCGTCACCGACTGCCGCCGACGTCCCATTATTTCGCCTGGTCCCCACTCGCCGAACAGGCGGCCCTGCTAGCGGCATCTTCGCCGCATTGCCAGACGCGAACCCAGTCGATCTCGAAGGTTTTGGGATAGCCGCGGCCATCGACGCCCTTTTCGGTGCGGCTCTCGGCGAGCCCGCCGCCGACCGCGAGGTTGAGCAGCAGATGGAAGGGGCGATCGAAGGGGGCGTTGGGGCTCTCTGAACCGGTGGTGCTCCAGTCGCCTGCGCGCTGAGTCGCATAAACCTTGCCGTCGATCGTCCAGCTGATCCGGCCGGCTTCCCAGACGATGCCGAAGACATGGAAATCGTCGATCGGCGCGGGCAGCACCGTCTCGTCGCCCTTATGCTTGTTCGCGGGCCATTGCCCGCCCGAATGGAGCGTGCCGAGGATGCGGTTCTCGATCCCGCCGGGGCATTCCTTGCATTTGGCACCGAGGTTCACCGCCTCGAGGATGTCGATCTCGCCCGAGGCGGCCCAGGTGCCGTAATGATGATCCTCGGGCAGCATCCAGATCGCGGGCCAGGTCCCCTGCCCCTGCGGCAGCTTGGCGCGCACCTCGATCTTACCATAGGTCCACGCCGCCTTGCCACGGGTGACCAGGCGGGCGGAGCTGTAATCCTTGGTCGCGCGGGCATTGGCCTTGGCGGGGTCGCCGCGCTGCGCCAGCGGGAAGGCGGGGCCGCTGGACGTCTCCTTGCGCGCGGTGATGATCAGCCTGCCGTCCTTGACCGCGGCATTGTCCTTGCGGTCGGTGTAGCATTGGCGCTCGTTGTTGCCGCCACCCCAGCAATCGACATCGAAATCCCATTTGCTGCGGTCGATCTCGGTGCCGTCGAAGTCGTCGGACCAGACGAGCGTCCAGCCGTCGGACGCCGCCGCGGGAGTCGCAGCCGCCGCGAGCAGCAGGGCGAGCGCGATCCTCATGCGGCTTGCGACACGTCGGCGCCGCAATAGCGTGCGACATAGGCATGGTGGTCGGGGAGCTTGGCGACCGTATCGGCGACCTGCTGGCGGATCATGCCGAGCAGCCGGTCGAGTTCGTCGTCGCTGAGCTTGGTCGCGACCGGGTGATAGCTTTGCGGCTCGATCCCCTGCCCCATCATCACCTGCACCCAGCTGTTCTCGGCGAACAGCTCCTCATTCTTGCGGAAGACGCGGCCGGTTTCGCGGAACAGCTCGATCTTCTGCGCGAGGCTGTCGGGGATTTCCATGTCGGCGCACTGACGCCAGAAAGCGCTGTCGCGGCGGTTGGTGGCCTTATAGTGGAGGATCAGGAAGTCGCGGATCTGCAGATTGTCCTGCAGCTGCTGTTCCTCATATTCGGCGATGTCACGCACGCTGGGGCGGCCGAGCGGCAGCATGCGGATGAAGCGCAGCACGCTGCGCTGGATCAGGTGGATGCTGGTGGACTCCAGCGGCTCCATGAAGCCCCCCGACAGCCCGACCGCGACGCAGTTGCGCATCCATTGGCGGCGACGGATGCCGGTGGTGAAGCGCAGGAAATTAGGCTCGGTCAGCACTTCGCCCTCGACATTGCCGAGCAGCCGCTCGAGCGCCTCGTCGCGGCCGAGATAGCGGCTGCAATAGACGAGGCCGTTGCCGGTGCGGTGCTGGAGCGGGATGCGCCATTGCCAGCCCGCATCGTGCGCCATCGCGCGCGTATAGGGGACGGGCGGACGCACATTGGGCGTCTGGAGCGCGATCGCGCTGTCGCACGGCAACCAGTGCGTCCAGTCGTCGAAGCCCGCGTGCAAGGCGCCCTCGATCAAGAGCGCGCGGAAACCGGTGCAGTCGAGGAAGAGATCGCCCTCGATCCGGCGCTCGCCGTCGAGGATCAGCGCGGCGATGTCGCCGCTTTCCGGGTCGAGCTCGACATGGCCGATCTTGCCCTCGACGCGGACGGTGCCGTCGCCCTCGGCCATCTGGCGGAGGAAACGCGCGTAGAGGCCCGAATCGAGCTGATAGGCGTAGTTGGTGCCGTCGTTGGGCAAGTGGGCGAACTTGCCCGCCATCGCGGCGACCAGCTCCATGCAATAATCGTCGTAGCTCTGCTCATGGCCCCTGGTGCGCCCGTGCAGCCAGAAATGCTGGAAGCCCGCCGACCAGTGATCCTTGCCGGTGAGGCCGAAGCTGTGGAAATAGCGGTGCCCCTCTTCCTTCCAGTTGTCGAAGAGGATACCGAGCTTGAAGGTCGCCTGCGTCGCACGCATGAAATCGGCCTCGTTGATGCCGAGCAGCCGGTTGAAATTGACGAGCGGCGGGATGGTGCTTTCGCCGACGCCGATCGTGCCGATCGCTTCCGATTCCACCAGCGTCACGCTGACGGCGCGGCCCATGGTGCGCGCGATCGCCGCGGCGGCCATCCAGCCGGCGGTGCCGCCGCCCGCAATCACGATACGCTGGATCGGCTGGGTCATCGGCTGAGCGTCCTCAAGAGGAAAGCGCGGAGGCGTCCGGCGCTTTCGGGGGTGAGCGGGGCGAGGACGCTGCGCGCGGCCTCGGGGATATGGTCGGTGACGCTGCCGTCGTTCTCGAACACATAATGGTCGAAGAGGGCGCGCCAGATTACCTTGTCCGCGTCGGGCAGGTCGCGGATCGCGAGGATCGCGTGGTTGAGCGCGTCCTGCGGCTGGCCGAGGAAGGCCGGGGTGTCGCGCCACCAGTAATTGACGAGGATGTTGAAGGGATCGAGCCCCTCGACATGGTGCCACCACATCGACGGGATGAAGAGCGCGTCGCCGGGTTCGAGCTCGGCGACCTGCGCCGCCGCCATCGCTTCGGCGAAGCGCGGGAAAGCGGCGAGGTCGGGGGCGTCGAAATCGACCATGGAGACCGCGCGGCCCGCGGGGGTGTTGTCGATCGGGCCGAGGTAGAGGTTCTTATACTGGTCGGGCGGGAAGAGCGTGAAGCGGCGGCGGCCGGCGGCGCAGCAGGCGAGATTGTCGGGGAAGTCGTTGTGCGCAGCGATGCGCGTCTTCGTGCCGATCCAGATGCTCTTCAGCGGATTGCGGGCGCCGAGGTCCAGCGGGTTCGCCGCGTCGAGCCCGTCGAAATGCGCCGGGATGTCGATCGAGGCGAGATAGACGGTGCGGTCCTCGCCGCGCTCCTCGGCGGTGTCGATCCCCGCGAAGATGTCGGGGAGCTTGCCGGTACCGGTGCGGAAATTCATCGCCATGTCGGCGTCGTAGAAGAGCCGCCCGTCGTGCCCCGGCGCGCCGATCGACACGGTGAAAGGCCGGTCGCGCGCATGGTCGAGCAGATGCTGCCGCGCCCCGCGGGCCGAGTTCTTGCCCGCCTGCACCAGCGGCCAGTCGGCGACGAGGCCGCGGAGGATAAAGGGCTCGCGCGCGCCCGAGAGCAACGCGTCGAGCCCTCCCCCCTTATCGAGCACGCGCTCGGCCACCTTGGCGAGCCGCGGATAGATGGCGCCGTCGCGCTCAGCCATGGCTGAGCTTCGCGTTGCGGCGATCGACGAGCCCGGCGAGCTGCGACAGCGAGGCGAGCGCCATGAACATCGGCATCAAATGGCCGTCGGCGTGGAGCTTGCCGAGCGTGCTGGCGTCCAGGGCACGGAGCTTCGCCTCGTCGATGATGTGGAAACCGACGAGCGAATTGACCGAGCCGTCGTCGAGCGTGACCTCGAGCGTGAAGGGTTCGAGCAGGTCGTGGTCGGCGAGCGCGGCGAAAAAGGCGGGGCTCGCGCGATACCCCTCGTCGAGCGCGCCGAGCTTTTCGGCGATATCCTCCAGATAAGGGGTCGCCTGTCCGTCGGCGTCGAACAGGCGGATGCCCTCGCCGCCTGCGGCGATGCGCGGATGACCCAAGTCGATATGCACCTGCCCGGGCCCGTCGCCGCTCGCCGGGCGGCCGACGAGGAAGGGCTGGATCGCGATCGACAGCGGGCGATAACGCGCGTCCCAGTGCTCGCCGTCGAGGAAGAGATTTTCGCCATTCTCGAACCCGAAGAGCGCGACCGCGATGAACGGGTCCTGCGGATTGTCGCGGCGGAAGAGGATCGGATAATGCGCCTGCACCTGGCGGAATTCGCTCGGCACCGTCAGCGTCGCCATCACCGCGTCGCCGCGCGCCGCGCCCGCGCGCGGATCGATGCGCAGCTCGCGATGGGCGTTGGTGTCGAGGGCGGCATGCTGGGTCATTTATCGTCCTTCATTCGGCGGCGGTCGCCGCGGCCGCGCCGAGCGCGTCGAGATAATCGCGGTTAGTGGGGAGCGCCGAAACGAGCGCGCGCGCTCGCTTCTGCTGTTCGGCGAGCGCCGCGACGGCGCGGTCGCTGGGCGCGAGGCCCGGCGGCGGGGCAAAGCCCATGCCGTAGAGGATGTACTGGTGGCTCTCGGCCGAGAAAATCTCGTCGACCTGCGGGAAGTCCCAGACCGAAGGCGGCTGGTCCTGCCACAGGGTGAGCATCGCGGCGAGGGTCGCCGGGATATGCTGGGGATCGCGCTGCGCGCGCCAATAGGGCTCGGGGCGGCGGCTCAGCACATAGTGGAGCTTGAGGAAGTCGACGATGCGGTTCCAGCGATAGCGGAAGAGCGCGTTGAAGCGCTGCGCGTGGATCGGCAGCACCGCCGCGCTGGCGGGGAAATTGTCGACGAGGGCGTTCAGCGACAGTTCGATCATCACGATCGCCGAGGCCTCGAGCGGTTCGATGAAGCCCGCGGAGAGGCCGACCGCGAGGCAATTGCCCTGCCAGAAGCGCGCGCGGTGGCCGGTGGGGAAGCCGAGGCGGCGGACGGGCACCTCGGGGGCGTGCGGCAGCTGCTCGGCGATATAGGCGCGGAGCACCGCCTCGGCCTCGTCGTCGGAGAGGAAGCGGCTGGCGTAGACGCAGCCGATGCCGCGGCGGGTGGGCAGCGCGATGTCCCAGATCCAGCCGGCGCGGTGCGCGGTCGAGACGGTCTGCGATGCGATGGCGCTGTCAGGATCGGTCGGCACCTGCGCCGCGAGCGCGCGGTCGTTGAAGAGCGTGTCGCTGCGGTCGATCCATTCGACGCCGAGCTCGCCGCCGATCAGCAGCGCGGCGTGGCCGGTGCAGTCGAGGAAGAGGTCGCCCGCGACTTCGCCATGCTCGCGGGTGACGACCGCGGCGATCAGGTCGCCCTCGCCGCGCCGGACGCCGGTGACGTGATCGGCGACATGGCGGACGCCGAGGCGCTGCTTCGCATGCGCCATCAGCAGTGCTGCAAACTTTCCGGCATCCAAGTGGTACGCGTAATTGGCGGCGCCCTGGTAGCCGGGCATCGCGCGCTGGCGCGGCGCCAAGTCGTGGTGGCACACCGCCGCCTGCGCGGTCATCGCGGCGGCGAAGCTCTGCCCCGGCTCACCCGCCTGCCACGCCGCGAGCAGCTCGCGCGTCGCCAGCGGCGGCGGCGGGGTGAAGGGGTGGAGATAGCGGTCGTCGTCCGCGCCGCTCACCCAGCGGTCGAAGCGCGACCCCTGTTTGAACGAGCCATCGCAGGCGGCGAGGAATTCGCCCTCGTCGATTCCGATCGCGGCAAGCGCCGCGCGCATCGTCGGCCAGGTCCCCTCGCCCACCCCGATCGTCGGGATGTCGGGCGCCTCGATCAGCGTCACCGAAAGCGCGGGCCGCGCCGCGGCGATGCGCGCCGCCGCCAGCCAGCCGGCGGTGCCGCCGCCGACGATGACCACCCTCTCCATCTCGCTCGTCATTGGGAACGTTCCTACGCGTTTCGCTGCGGCGCGTCACGCAAAAGAGCCGCGCCCCGGATGGAAGCGCGGCTCTCTCGCCAGGAAGCCTGCGGGACTGGCCCGCCTTAGAAGTTGAACCGGACGCCCGCCGCGTAGCGGGCGAATCCCGGCGACGCGAAGGCGACATTGTTTTTGCTCCGCAGGTGCCCGCGGCGATTTTCGCCGGTGAGGTTAATCGCCTCGACGAAGCCCGTGAGGCCCGGCATGAATTCGTAGCTCGCACTGGCATCGATCTGCCAATATTCCTCGACATAGAAGGGGTTGGGACCCGTTCCGGCGAGGAATTTGTCGCGCCAGTTCCACGCGACGCGCGCCTGCAGCCCGTTCTTGTCGTAATAGGCGACCGCGTTGGCGCTGTCCGAGAGGCCAGTGAGCGCGAACTGCGCCACGGTCGACGGCTTGGTATTGTCGTATTTCGCGTCGCCGCGGACGATCGTGTAGTTCAGCAGGACGCCGAAACCCGTGTCCCAGAAGCTGTGCTGGAGCGCGAATTCGAAGCCGTGGATCTTCGCCGACTGGTCGCTGTTGATCGGCGTCGCGATCTCGAAATTGAGCAAAGGATCGTCGGGCGTGCTGAAGATGATGCCGTCGCGCAAGCCATTGGCATCCTCGACCGGCAGGCCGGTGTTCGGATCGAGCCGCACCTGCACCGTGTTCGGATAGTTGCGGATGATGAAGTCGCGGATCTGCTGCGCGGTGGCATTGGCGCCGAGCGACGCGAGCGCGGCGTTATAGCGCGGACCGAAGGCCGGGGTCCGCAGCCCGAAGGCGTCGGAGTCGATGCGCGTCGACGACAGGAAGTTCGACACGCGCTTGTGGAAGAAGCCCGCCGAGATGTAGCTTTCGCGTCCGTAATACCACTCCGCCGACAGGTCGATATTCTTCGACTTGTAGGGGAGCAGGCCAGGGTTGCCCTGGCTGCCGCCGCCGCCGCCGATGCGGAACAGCGAGTCGATGGTGCGTCCGCCCTGCAGGCTGGCATAGTCGGCGCGGGTGATCGTGTGGCTGTACGAGGCGCGCAGCTTCACATCCTCGATCGGCTCGATGTCGAAGTCGATCGCCGGCAGCCAGTGATCATAATCGCCCTTGAAGCGGGTGAAGTCCGAGTTGGGACCATAGATGACGTTGAACTCGTTCGCCGCGACCCAGCTGGTCCCCGTGGGGATCGGCACCAGCGCCGAGGAGTCGACGATCGTATGTTCGTAGCGGACGCCCGCGGTCAGATGCGCTTCGCCCGCGCCGACGTCGAACTTGGTCGCGACCTGGAGATACGGCGACAGTGTCTTTTCGGTCAGGCGGCGGTCGACGGTGTAATTGGCGAGGCAAGTGCCCGGCTGTGCGCTGCCCGTCGCGGGATCGCTGCAGACTTCGTACAGATCCTCGATCAGGTCGGCCATGCGTTCGAAGTTGAACGTATAGAAGCTGGGGATGATGCCCGACGCCCCGTTCACGCCGCTGAACTTGTCGGGCAGCGTCTGGAGCTGGAAGATGTCGTCGGGGATATCCGACGGCGGCCCGGCGCCGCCCCAGGTATCGTTCTGGATGAAGCCATAGGCCGAGCGCACCTTGTTCTCGATGTACGAGACGCCGAAATCGATGCTGTCGAGGAAGGCGCCGTCGTGATCGTAGCGGCCCTTCAATTGGACCTGGTCGATCGTGTCTTTGAAATAGGCGTTGCGGAAGGCGTTGCCCGTCGAGCGGATCAGCCCCGCGTTCAGCGGGTCGATGCCGGGGTGCATGTTGTAGGAGATCACCGGCAGGTCGGAGTCGAAGTCGATCCGCTGGTTGGCGACGCCGAAGATCGCGTTGCCGACCGACACGCTGGTGCCATATTTGTTCGTCGGCTTGGACTCGGCGGTCGAGTGATGGAAGTCGAGCTCCATCGTCATGCCGCCGGGCGCCTCCCAGGTGAGGTTGCCGCCGAGCGACTTGTTCTCGGTGCGGTTCGCGACGAGCGAGCCGCTGTACGAGAGATCCTTGTTCTCGCCGGCGCCAAAGGCTTCGGAATAGAAGATCGGGCCCGCAACGGGACCGTCGGTCCAGCTGCTCGACGTATTGTTGTGGTTGAACCACACGCCGACATTGCTGTTCCGCACTTCGACGGTGTTGCGCGAATAGGTGTAGTCGATCGTCGCGGTGAGCGAGTCGATCGGGCGGAATTGCAGCACCGCCTGGCCGTTGATGCGCTCGCGGTTGATGTCGTTGAGGTCGTAGGACGCGTTCTGCGGCACCTGGTAGACGTCGGTCGCGTCGGGGCGGTTGGTGATCTGCGCGAAGCGCGGATCGGCGGGGTTCTGGGTCAGCGAACCCCAGTTGTTCTCGTTGCCGAGATAGCCGTCGCGCCAGCCGACGTTCGCGATGTTCACGCTCGCCTTGCGCTTCTGCCACGCGCCCGCGATCATGATGCCGATACGGTCGTCGGCGAAGGTGGTCGACAATATGCCCGAGACTTCGGGGGTGATCGGATTGCCCTCGTTGCGCGACGTGTCGTAGACGCCCTTGACCGAGAGGCTGCCCGACAGGCCGGGCTTGTCGAGCGGGCGCGGGGTCTTGATGTTGATCGACGAACCGATGCCGCCCGAGGGGATGGCGGCACGGCCGGTCTTGTACACCTCGACCGACGCGATGCCCTCGGACGCCAGGTTGGCGAAGTCGAACGAACGCGACGAGGGCGCGCTGGCGCCGTCGCCGAGCGACGAAGTCGGCATCGCGCGGCCGTTCAGCGTGACGAGGTTGAATTCGGGGCCGAAGCCGCGAACGGTGACGAAGCTGCCTTCGCCGTTCGAGCGGTCGATCGACACGCCCGAGATGCGCTGGAGCGATTCGGCGAGGTTGGTGTCGGGGAACTTGCCCATGTCTTCGGACGAGATCGCATCGACGACGCCTTGGCCTTCGCGCTTGATATCGGCCGAAGCGGCCAAGCTGGCGCGGATGCCGGTGACGACGATTTCGTCGCCGTCGGCCGTGCCTTCCGCTGGCGGCGCGTCCTGTGCCATAGCGACCTGCGCCATGCCCACCAGCGCTAACGCCGAAGTACCAGCCAGAATTTTGGCGAGCCGAAGCTTGTGCGGAGCCTGCATCCCTATCCCTCCCGTTTAACCGCTCGTTTTTCGGCGGCATTTCTTCAATGTGAACGTTATCTAAATGAGAACGTTCTCATTGTCAACGCGGGTCGCATTGCATTCCTATGCAATCCGGAGAGGCTTGGCGAGGCGCGGTGTGGCGCGGGCGGACGGATCGTCTCCGCCCGCCCGGCACCATGGTCAGAGCATCGGGTAGCTGAGACCGTAATAGCCGTACACGGTCCGGCCATATTCGTCGGTATATTCGGGGGTGTCGTCGACGCCGTAGCGCGGCGCGCCGGTCACCTGTTCCTTGCTGATGTCGACGACATAGCCGCCCTTGGCGGTGTCGTAGGACAACATGTCCCAGGGAATCGGATAATGATCGCTGCCGAGACCGAAAAGACCGCCGAACTGGAGCACGGCATAGTCGGCCTTGCCCGAATATTTGTCGATCATGACATTGGCGATGGTGCCGAGCTTTTCGTCCTGCGGGTTATAGACCGCGGTTCCCTCGACCTTGTCGGAGGATATGAGGCGATTGGTTTCGCTGCGTTCGAGCGTGTCGGCCATGATGCGTCTCCTTGTGGGCGGAGGCGGATCGCGGACGAGAGGGAGTCGGTCCGCGCCGCCCCCTGCTCCAAGCAACGACGCGCGCGGAGCGGAGTTGCTCCGCTCACCGCAAAGGATCGTCCGTTGGAAGCTCAGCGGCTCCAGCGCGCGAAGATCGCGGTCGGCAGCAGCAGCCCCCTTGCCTCTTCGCGCACCGCGAGTTCGCCGCATTCGACCTTGCCGGGCAGGTCGGCGAAGAGCTGGTTCAAGAGTTCGCCGATCGCCAACGCCGACATGCGCACCGCATAGACGGTGAGGAAGAGCGCTCGGCTGTCGGCGTCGAGCAATTGGCGGCAGTCGGCGAGCAGCGGCGCGAGGCCCTCCTCGAGCTGCCAGCGTTCGTTGTTGGGGCCGCGGCCGAATTTGGGCGGGTCGAGCAGGATGGCGTCATAGCGCTTCTCGCGCCGCACCTCGCGCGCGGTGAACTTGCCGGCGTCGTCGACGATCCAGCGCACCGGCTTGTCGGCCATGCCGGCGAGCGCCGCATTCTCGCGCGCCTGCGACACCGACTTCTTCGAGGCGTCGACATGGGTGACCGAGGCGCCCGCGGCGGCGAGCGCCTGGCTGCCGACCCCGGTGTAGCCGAAGAGGTTGAGGAAGGCGGGGTCCTGCTTGTCCGCGATCTGCGCGCGCAGCCAGTCCCACACCGGCGCCATGTCGGGGAAGAAGCCGAGGTGGCGGAACGGCGTGCAGCTCGCGGTGAAGCGCGTCTCGCGCCAGCCGAGCGGCCAGCCCTCCTGCGGTACCGGCTTGCTGTAATACCAGCGGCCGCCGCCGTCGTCGTCCGACGCCGGGACAAACTCGCCGTCGGCGGCGTCCCATTCGCCCTGCGGCAGCGCGGGCGCCCACATCGCCTGCGGCTCGGGGCGGATGAAGCGGAAGCGGCCATAGCGTTCGAGCTTGCGCCCGCCCCCGCTGTCGACCAGCCCATAATCGTCCCACGCCTCGCCGACGAGGGTGACGAGGGGCAAGAGCTCAGCCACGCGCGGCTTCTGCGAGGATGAAGGCCTTGACCGCGTCATAGTCGCCGGGGAGCTTGGTGTAGCGTTCCTCGCGGTCGAAGAGGTTGCCGAGGCGCGCGGGCAGCGCCGGGCGGACGCCGGTCGCGCGCTCGACCGCCTCGCGGAACTTGGCGGGGTGCGCGGTCGCGAGGGTGACCACCGGAACGTCGGCGTCGATATCGAGCTGGCGCGCCGCGGCCAGGCCGACCGCGCTGTGCGGATCGATCACCTGCCCGCCCTTTTCCTGCGCCCAGCGCAAGGCCAGCGCCATGCTGTCGCCGTCGATGCTCGCGCTGGAGAACAGCCCGCGCGCGCCGCCGAGCATATCGGCGGGGATGCTCATCGCGCGCTTTTGGTCGAATTCGCCCATCATGCCGGTGATCGCGGCGCCGTCGCGGCCCGACAGGTCGAAGAGCAGGCGTTCGAAATTGCTGCTGACCTGGATGTCCATGCTGGGGGTCGCGGTCGGGGTGACCGTGCCCGCGCTATAGTCGCCGCTGGTCAAAGCGCGGTGGAGGATGTCGTTGACGTTGGTCGCGACGACGAGGCGGGCGATCGGCAGGCCCATGCGCGACGCGACATAGCCCGCGAAGACGTCGCCGAAATTTCCTGTCGGGACCGAGAAGGCGACCGGGCGGTCGGGGGCGCCGAGGCGAACCGCCGCGTAGAAATAATAGACCACCTGCGCCATCAGCCGCGCCCAGTTGATGCTGTTCACCGCCGACAGCGTGACCTGGCTTCGCGCTTCCGCGTCGCCGAACAGCCGCTTCACCATCGCCTGCGCATCGTCGAAGCTGCCGACGATCGCGATATTATGAACGTTGGGGGCGAGCACGGTGGTCATCTGGCGGCGCTGGACGTCGCTGACGCGGCCCTCGGGGTGGAGCATGAAGATCTGGATATGCTCGCGCCCCGCAACCGCCTCGATCGCCGCCGAGCCGGTGTCGCCCGAGGTCGCGCCGACGATCGTGATGTCGGTGTCGCCGCCGGCCAGAAACTTCTCGAACAACTGGCCGAGCAGTTGCAGCGCGACGTCCTTGAACGCCAGCGTCGGACCGTGGAAGAGTTCGAGCAACCAGTGGCGGTGGTCGAGCTGGACGAGCGGGGTCACCGCGTCGTGGCTGAAACGGCCGTAAGCCGCCTTGCACAGCTCGCGCAGTTCGTCCTCGGAGAGCACGCCCGCGACGAAGGGCGCCATTACGCGCACCGCGGTTTCGACATAGTCGAGCCCCGCGAAGGCGCGGATCTCGTCCTGACTCAGCACCGGCCACTTCGCGGGCACATAGAGGCCGCCGTCGTCGGCGAGCCCCGCGAGCGTGGCGGCGCGAAAGTCGAGGGTCGGCGCGGAGCCGCGCGTGCTGATATAGTCCATGGCGCCCCGCGCCTAGCCGCGTCCGGTCAAGGCCGCAAGCGGCGGCGCACGGCGATGACGTAGATGACGAGCGCAGCGATCGCAAAGAAGAACCATTGCCCGGCATAAGCGAGATGATTGTTCGGCGTATCGGCCGCCGAGGGCACCGCGCTCGCCCGCAGGCCGGGCGCCGGCACGTCGGCGACGAGCAAGGCGCGCGCAGGCATCGCCCTGCCGGTCAGCCGCTCGATCATCGTCGGCTGCTCGGGGCCGGGAACGATCGTCCCCTGCACGATGCCGCCCTTCCATGCCGGCGCCTTTCCGTCCGGCATGAAGTTGTCGGCGGTGCCCATGTCGATCAGCACCCCGGGCCCCTCGGCGCCGGTGCGGCAGTCGGCGATCATGCGGATGCCGCTCTTGCCCGCGCGGTCGGTGCCGCCGCGCTGGTCCCAGCGCACGGGTTCGAGGCAGGTCACGCCGCTCTTGCGATAGAGCATCGCGTCGGGGACCGGCGGCAGTTCGGGATAGGTCACCAGCGAGGACATCGCCATGTTCCGCTGGTAGAGCGCGATCAGCGCTTCCTTCTCGCCCTTGCGCTGCCACTGCCAGACGCCGAGCGCGATCATCGTCGCGACCGCGGCGAGCACCATAATCGTCGGGATCACCGGCCAGCGGCGCGGCGCGGGTGCGGGGTCGTCAGTCATCGCGCTTCTTTCCTTCGGCCGCCTCGCGCTGGTGCTCGCTGGCGAGCAACGCCGCCTTGGCGACGCGCAGGCCATAGATCACCGCGACGAACGTCAGCGGCACCCATAGCACCACATGCACCCAGAAGGGCGGGTTGAGCAAATTGTCGAGCGTCAGCGCAGCCGCGATCAGCAGCGTGCCGATGATCATCGTCAAGAAGGCCGCGGGGCCGTCCCCGACATTGTAGCGGCCGGTGTCGAGGCCGCACGACGGGCAGCGCTCACGGAACTTCGCGGGCCACTCGAACAGCCCCGGCGCGCCGCATTCGGGGCAGAGGGCAAAAAGGGCAGCGCACCAGACCGGCGGCTGCCCCTTTTGGCTTTGGCCTGGTGCCGCCACTTAGTGCGCGGCGACCGGCGCGCCCCAGCCGCCCCAGACATAGACGATGATGAAGAGGAACAGCCACACCACGTCGACGAAGTGCCAGTACCAGGCCGCGGCTTCGAAGCCGAAATGCTGGGTCGGGGTGAAGTGGCCCTTGTAGGTACGCGCCAGGCAGACGATCAGGAAGATCGTGCCGACGAGCACGTGGAAGCCGTGGAAGCCGGTCGCCATGTAGAAGGCCGAGCTGTAGTTGCTCTCGCCGAACGGGAACGGCGCATGGGCATATTCATAGGCCTGGATCATCGAGAAGACCGCGCCCAGGATGATCGTCGCCCACAGGCCCTTTTTCAGGCCGTCGCGGTCGCCGTGGATCAGCGCGTGGTGCGCCCAGGTGATGGTCGTGCCCGAGCAGAGCAGGATCAGCGTGTTGAGCAGCGGCAGCGAGAAGGCGTCGATGACTTCGATACCCTTCGGCGGCCACATGGTGATCGTCGCGGCGCCGTCCTGGCCGAACAGCGAGGTCACGCCGTCAGCGGTGACTTCGATCGGCACCGGGAAGAGCGAGAAGTCGAACCAGGCCCAGAACCAGCCGACGAAGAACATGACTTCCGACGCGATGAACAGGATCATGCCGTAGCGCAGGTGGAGCTGGACGACCGGGGTGTGGTCGCCGGCATGCGCTTCGTTGATGACGTCCGACCACCAGCTGAAGAAGGTCGCGATCACGCCCATGAAGCCGAGGCCGAGGACCCATTTGCCGGCGGCGCCGAAATGATCCTCGTGCATATACATCACGAGGCCGAAGAACATCACCAGCGCAGCGAACGAGCCGATCAGCGGCCAGACGCTGGGGTTTACGAGGTGATAGTCATGATGTTTGGCACCGGACATGGCGTGTTTCCCGTTTTTAGCAGCCCCAGCATCGCGATTCCCCATCGCCCGCCGGTCTTGTTAAGACTCTGTCGATGGCGGCCTTAGCTCGCCTTTTTGCCCTCGTCTACAGGATGGAAGGTGTAGCTGAGGGTGATTTCCTGGATGTCGCGCGCGTCGGGATCGTCCATGATCGCAGGATCGACGAAGAACAGCACCGGCATGCGGATCTGCTGCCCGGGCTCGAGCTTTTGCTCGGTGAAGCAGAAGCACTGGATCTTGGTGAAATATTTGCCCGCCTGCGTCGGGGTGACGTTGAAGCTGGCGGTGCCGGTGACGGCATGCGCGGACTGATTCTCCGCAATGAAGATCGCCATGTCGCGCGCACCGACGCTGACCGTGTCGGTCGGATGCTCGGGCTGGAATTTCCACGGGAGGCCGGGCGAGACATTGGCGTCGAAGCGGATCGACATGGTGTTGCTGAGTATCCGCGGCGTCGCCGCGGCGGCGACGGGGTCGTAGCGCTGCGTCGTGCCGCCGAAGCCCGTCACGCGGCAGAAGAGATCGTAGAGCGGCACCGCGGCGAACCCCAGGCCGACCATCGAGAGCGCGAGCAGGCCCGCGAGGCTGGCGGTCTTCGCATTGGGGGATAGGCGCGCGATCACTGGAAGATCTGCATCTTGGCGATGGTGATCGCGAAGAACAGCACCGCGAGCCCGATCAGCAACACGCCCATCAGGTTCGCGCGGCTGCGCTGGCGGCGGCGATATTCGGCCTCGTCGAAGGGCTGCGGGGCGTCGGGTTTTTCGAGATCGGTCATAGCGGCCACCAATGGTCGGCGACGACGGCGCCGAAGAGGATGAAGAGATAGGCGATCGAGAAGGCGAAGAGGCGCTTTTCCGGGCGCATCATATCGCCCTCGCGCGTCGTGCGCGTGCCGACCTGGACTGACAGCGCGACGAATACCGCCGACAGCACGACCGCGGTCCAGCCGTAGAGCCCGCCGGTGTAACCGAGCGCCCAAGGCGCGATCGCGCCGATCGCCATGATGACCGCGTAGAAGAGAATCTGGCGCCGCGTCGAGGTCTCGCCCGCAACCACCGGCATCATCGGGATGCCCGCCGCAGCATAGTCCGAGCGCACGAACAGCGCGAGCGCCCAGAAATGCGGCGGGGTCCACAGGAAGATCAGCAGGAACAGCATGATCGGCAGCGGCGCGACGCTGCCCGTCGCGGCGACCCAGCCGATCAGCGGCGGAAAGGCCCCCGCCGCGCCGCCGATGACGATGTTCTGCGGCGTCCGGGGTTTCAGCCACATGGTGTAGACGAAGACGTAAAAGAGGATCGAGACGGCGAGCAGCAAGGTCGCCTGCCAGTTCGACGCGAAGAGCATCAGGAACAGCGAGAAAGCCGCGAGCCCGACGCCGAACTGCAGCGCGGTCTGCGGGTCGAGGCGGCCGGCGGGCAGCGGGCGCCCGGCGGTGCGCTTCATCTTGGCGTCCAGCCCCGCCTCATACCATTGGTTGAGCGCGCCCGAGGCCCCTGCCCCCAGCGCGATCGCGAGGATCGAAGAGAAAGCGAGCACCGGATGCACTTCGCCCGGCGCCGCCAGCAGCCCGCACAGCGCGGTGAACACCACCAGCGACATCACGCGCGGCTTGGTCAGCGCGAACAGGTCGCGCCAGTCGGCGGGAAGCGCCGTTTCGCCGTGGGTCAGGCTCTGCGCCATGTCTACTCCGGCCGGACGGGCAAAGCCCCCTGCCGGATGTCAGCAGGGGGCGATACCGATCAGGCGATACGCGGCAGTTCGTTGAACTGGTGGAACGGCGGCGGGCTCGGCAACGTCCATTCGAGCGTCGTCGCGCCTTCGCCCCACGGATTGTCGGCGGCCTTCTTGCCCGCGAACAGGGCCCAGCCGATATTCAGGAAGAAGAAGATCATGCCGACGCCCATGATCACATAGCCCCACGACGAAACGAGGTGCCAATAGGCATAGGCCTCCGCATAGTCGGGGTAGCGGCGCGGCATGCCCTGCTGGCCCAGGAAGTGCTGGGGGAAGAACAGGACGTTCACGCCGATGAAGAAGACCCAGAAGTGCAGCTGTCCGAGGAACTCGTTGTACATCCGGCCCGACATCTTCGGGAACCAGTAATAGAAGCCGGCGAAGAGCGAGAAGACCGCGCCCAGCGACAGCACGTAGTGGAAATGCGCGACGACATAATAGGTGTCGTGGAACGCGGTGTCGGCGCCCGCATTGGCGAGCACGACGCCGGTCACGCCGCCGACGGTGAACATGAAGATAAAGCCCATCGCCCAGACCATCGGGGTCTTGAAGCTGATCGAGCCGCCCCACATCGTCGCGATCCAGCTGAAAATCTTGATGCCCGTGGGGACCGCGATGACCATCGTCGCCGCGGTGAAGTACATCTTGAGGTTGACGCTCATACCGACGGTGAACATGTGGTGCGCCCACACGATGAAGCCGACGACGCCGATCGCGACCATGGCGTACGCCATGCCGAGATAGCCGAACACTGGCTTGCGGCTGAAGGTCGAGATGATCTGGCTGACGATGCCGAAGCCCGGCAGGATCATGATGTACACTTCGGGGTGGCCGAAGAACCAGAAGAGATGCTGGTAGAGCACCGGATCGCCGCCGCCCGTGGCATCGTAGAAGGTCGTGCCGAAATTGCGGTCGGTGAGCAGCATGGTGATCGCCGCGGCGAGCACCGGCAGCGCGAGCAGCAACAGGAAGGCGGTGACCAGGATCGACCACACGAACAGCGGCATCTTGTGCAGGGTCATGCCCGGCGCGCGCATGTTGAAGATGGTCGTGATGAAGTTGACCGCGCCGAGGATCGACGCCGCACCCGCGAGGTGAAGCGAGAAGATCGCCATGTCGACCGCGGGCCCTGCCGAGCCGCTGGTCGACAGCGGGGCATAGACCGTCCAGCCGGTGCCCGCGCCGAGCCCGCTGCCACCGGGGACGAAGCTCGACCCCAGAAGCATCACGAAGGCGACGAAGGTCAGCCAGAAGGAAACGTTGTTCATGCGCGGGAAGGCCATGTCGGGCGCGCCGATCATCAGCGGCACGAACCAGTTGCCGAAACCGCCGATCATCGCGGGCATGACCATGAAGAAGACCATGATCAGGCCGTGCGCGGTGATCAGCACGTTCCACAGATGCTTGCCCTGCACCTCGCCCGCGGCGGGGTCGAGGAAGGCGGCCCAGCCCTGGAGATACTGGATGCCCGGATGCGCCAGTTCGAGGCGCATCATGCCCGAGATCGCACCGCCGACGATGCCAGCAACGATCGCGAAGATCAGGTAGAGGGTGCCGATGTCCTTGTGGTTCGTGGACATGAACCAGCGGACGAAGAAGCCCGGCGTGTCGTGATCATGGTCGTCATGGGCATGATCATGACCATGCGCGGGTGCAGTTGCTGCGATATCGGTCATCTGTCGGACCCCTTAGATTATTTCTTGGCGGCCGGGGCAGCGGCGGGAGCCGCAGCCGGCGCTGCTTCGGTCGTGGCGGGCGCGGCGGTCGGAGCCGCGGCGGGCGTGGCAGCCGGCGCAGCGGCGGCAGGAGCCGGTGCGGCCGCGGCGGGCTTGGGCTTCGGATCGCCGCCCTTCGAGCGGACCCAGGCTTCCCACTTGTCGACGGGCAGCACTTCGACCGCGATCGGCATATAGCCGTGGTCGACGCCGCAAAGCTCCGAGCACTGGCCGTAATAGACGCCCACCTTGTTCGCGGTGAAGGTCGTCTCGTTGGCGCGGCCGGGGACCGCGTCCATCTTGGTCCAGAAGGCGGGGACCGCGAAGCTGTGGATCACGTCGGCGCCGGTGATGATCAGCTTCACCTCGCGCCCGACGGGGACGACCATGCGGTTGTCGACGGCGAGGTGATAGGGCTCGCCCGCGGCCTTCGCCTGTTCCTCGGTCAGGATCTTCGACACATATTCGGGGATATTCTCGTCGGGATAGGCATAGCCCCAATACCATTGATAGCCCGTGACCTTGATCGTCAGCGCTTCCTTCGACGGCGGTTCGTACTGCGCCGCGAGCAGGCGGATCGACGGCACCGCGATGACCGCGAGGATCAGCACCGGGATCGCGGTCCAGATGATTTCGATAAAGGTGTTGTGCGTGGTCTTCGACGGCACGGGGTTCGCCTTGGCGCGGTAGCGCGCGACGACCCAGAGCAGCAGGCCGAGGACGAAGAGCGTGATCACGGTGATCACCGGCAGCAGGATGATGTGGTTGAACCAATAGGCCTGCTCGCCGATCGGGCTGACCTGCGGCTGGAAATCGATCCCCGCGTCGATCGGCTGGCCGACGCCCGGAGTCGGCTTCATCGGCACATAGGTCGCGTCGCCCGTGGGCGCGGCGGCATCGGTCGTCGCCGCGGCCGGAGCCTGGGCCGTCGCGGCGGGCGTGGCCGGAGCCGGAGTCGCCGTGGTCGCCGCGACCGGGGCCGTGGCGGGTGCCGCCGCCGGCGCTGCCGCCTGGCCTGCGCCAGCCGCGCCGAGCGACAAAGCCGCCGCGATTAATGCCGCGATTACAGGGGTTTTCAAGCTCTTCATAAGGATAGTGCCGCCCGTTGCCTGTTGTTCTTTTACCGCCCAACCCATAGAAAAAACGGCCGGACATGCGTCGCGGCAGCCGTTCTGCGGGCTGAATCTTGCGGGCGCTATAGACCCGCTTGCCGCTTGCCTCAAGCATCTCTAACACTATTTTGCAGCGCGAGAAAAACCGCCGCTTTCACCCTGCCGGCCATCGCGGACGGCGCTCATGAAAAAAGACCGATTCTCCCATGACCGACGAAGAAATCCTGGCCGAATTCCGCGCCGCCGACGCGCTGCTGCAGGGGCATTTTCTGCTCTCCTCGGGTCGCCACAGCGAATATTACCTCCAGTGCGCGCGCGTGCTGATGGACACCGAGCGTGCCGGGCGCCTCGCCATCGCGCTCGCCGCCAAGCTGCCGCGCGAGCTTCGCCAAGCGATCGACATTGTCGTCTCGCCCGCGATGGGCGGCGTCATCATCGGCCACGAAATGGGCCGCGCACTCGGCAAACCCGCGATCTTCGTCGAGCGCCCGACGGGCACCTTCGAGCTGCGCCGCGGCTTCACGATTCCTCAGGGCGCGAAAGTGCTGATGGTCGAGGACGTCGTGACCACCGGCCTCTCGTCGCGCGAGGCGATGGCGTGCGTCGCCGAAACCGGCGGCGAAGTGATCGCCGAGGCCGCGCTCGTCGACCGCTCGGCGGGGAGCGTTGATCTCGGCGTTCCGTTCTACCCGCTCGTCGCGATCAACTTCCCGACCTATGCCGAGGACGAACTGCCGCCCGAACTCGCCAAGACCAAGGCGGTGAAGCCCGGGAGCCGCGCGAATTGAACGCCGAACGTTCCGCAGGGCGACTCCGCCTCGGGGTCAATATCGACCATGTCGCGACGATCCGCAACGCGCGCGGCGGCGAGCATCCCGATCCCGTGCGCGCGGCCGAGATCGTTGCGGCGGTCGGCGGCGACGGCATCACCGCGCATCTGCGCGAGGACCGGCGGCACATCCGCGACGACGACCTGGCGCGCATCCAGGCGGCGACCGACCTGCCGCTCAATCTCGAGATGGCGGCGACCGACGAGATGCTGGAGATTGCGCTGCGCCATATGCCGCACGCGGCGTGCATCGTCCCCGAGAAGCGCGAGGAGCGCACGACCGAGGGCGGGCTCGACGCCGCGGGGCAGCATAATCACCTCGCCCCCATCGTCGCGCGCCTGTCCGACGCGGGCATCCGCGTCAGCCTGTTCATCGAACCCGACCCGCGCCAGATCGAGGCCGCGATGCGGCTGCGCGCGCCCGTCGTCGAGTTCCACACCGGCCGCTATGCGCATGTCGAGGGCGAGGAACGCGCCGCCGAACTCCGCCGTATCGCCGACGCCGCGGCGCTCGCGTGGAAGAATGGCATCGAGCCGCACGCGGGGCATGGCCTGACCTATGACAATGTCGTGCCGATCGCGGCGATCCCGCAGCTCGCCGAGCTCAACATCGGCCATTATCTGATCGGCGAGGCGATCTTCACGGGACTCGACACCGCGGTGCGCCGGATGCGCGACCTGATGGACGAGGCGCGCGGGTGAGTTCGGCCGGACATACGCTTCTGATGATGTCGGGCGTGCTGAAGATCGGGGGCACGCTGTTGTGCGCGCTGCTGCTGGCGAAAGTCGGATGGGATTGGGCAAGCGGTCGCCAGGCGGAGATCCCGCCGGTCCTTCTCGTCGCGATCCCGGCAACTCTCGCCGCGCAGCTCGTCACCTGGGTCGCCTGGCGTTACGTCACGCGCCGCGAAACCGGAGATGGCGGCGCATGATCATCGGCCTCGGCTCCGACCTCTGCAATATCGAGCGCATCCAGAATTCGCTCGACCGTTTCGGCGAGCGCTTCGAGAAGCGCGTCTTCACCGAGGTCGAGCGCGCCAAGGCGGCGCGGCGGCCGTTCACGCGCGCGGGCACCTATGCCAAGCGCTTCGCGGCGAAGGAGGCCTTCTCCAAGGCCGTGGGCACGGGTTTCAAGCGCGGCGTGTTCATGAAAGACATCGGCGTCGTCAACGCCCCCTCGGGCGCGCCGACGCTGGCGCTGACGGGGGGCGCCGCCGAACGGCTCGCCACGATGATCCCCGCGGGGCACAAAGCGCATATCCATCTGACGCTGACCGACGACCATCCCTGGGCGCAGGCTTTCGTCATCATAGAGGCAATCAAGGACTGACATGGCGAAGACCAAGGACAAGGGCGAGGAAAGCTGGGGCAAGTTTATCCGCGACATCGCGGTGATCCTGCTGCTAGTGCTCGGCATCCACAGCTGCGCGGCGAAGCCTTTCTATATCCCGTCCGATTCGATGATGCCGGTGCTGCTGAGCGGCGACCGACTGCTGGTCAGCAAATATCCTTATGGCTGGTCCTATGCCTCGGTGAGCTTCCACCTCGCGCCTAAAATGGCGGGGCGTATCTTCGCAATGCTGCCCGAGCGCGGCGATATCGTCGTGCTCGAGCATCCGGTCGACCGCACCGACTATATCAAGCGCGTGATCGGCCTGCCCGGCGACACGATAGAGATGCGCGACGGCGCGCTGGTGCTGAACGGCACGCCGGTGAAGCGCGAAGTGCAGCCGATGATGGCGATCCCCGTCGATGCCAACACCCCCTCGTTCGACAGCAGCCTGAAAAGCCTCGTCCGTATCGACGCGCAGGGCCGCGAGATGCTCGAACTGCCGATCTACCGCGAGACGCTGCCCGGCGGCGCGTCCTACGACACGATCGACATGGGCGATTATGAGGTCGATCATTTCGGGCCGTACAAGGTGCCCGCGGGGCATTTGTTCCTGATGGGCGACAACCGCGACGGCAGCGCCGACAGCCGCGTCGCGGTCAGCCGCAAGGGGTTGGGCGGCGGCGTCCCCTTCGATGCGATCGCGGGGCGCGCCGAGTTCGTGACTTTCTCGACCGACGGCACCGCCGAATGGTACAACCCCATCAGCTGGTTCACCGCGCTGCGTTCGGGCCGCGCGGGAACCGATCTGACGCCGGAACGTAAGGGCAGCTAGCACAGGGGAGCAAAGCGCATGGCGGAGACCGACGCAAAAGCAAAGGTCAAGGCCTCCGCCGACGAGCCCGGCCCGACTGAAATACGCAGCTACGCCGTTCGCACCGAATTGACAAAGGCCGGGGTCTGGCTCGGCCTCGCTCTGCTCATCGGCGCGTGCATCGTTCTGATCCAGCCGATCCTCCTGATCTTCGCGGGCATCGTCGTCGCGGCGATGCTCGACGGCGGCACGCGGCTGCTCGGGCGCGTCCTGCCGATCGCGCGCGGCTGGCGGCTGCTGATCGTCTGCCTGCTGCTCGTCGCCTTCCTGGCCTGGACAATGCTGTTCGCGGGCTCGCAAATCGCCGACCAGGTCGCGACCTTCCAGCGCGTCGTGATGGCGCAGATCGAACGGTTGGCAACCTGGGCGAGCGAGCATGGCATGGGCAATTTCCAGCTCGACGCCAAGACGATCTCCGACAATCTGGCGGGCACCGTCGGGCGCGTCACCGCGGCGGTAGGCTCGGTCGTCGGCGCGCTGACCAGCGCGGTGATGATCGTCGTGCTCGGCATCTTCATCGCGATCGAGCCCCGGCTCTACGAGCGCGGGGTCGCGTGGATGCTGCCGATGAAGAGCCGCGAGAATTTCTACATCACCACCGCGCGCATGGGCTTCACCCTGCGCCGGCTGATGGCGGGTCGCCTGCTCGGCATGGCGGTCGAGGGTGTCGGCACCTGGCTCGCCTGCCTCGCCTTCGGGGTACCGATGGCGGCGCTGATGGGGCTGCTGACCGGGCTGCTCGCCTTCATCCCCAATATCGGCGCGATCGTATCAGGGGTGTTACTGATACTCGTCGGCTTTTCGGCGGGGACCGATACCGGGATCGCCGCGATCGTCATCTATCTCGTCGTCCAGACGGTCGACGGCTATCTGATCGTGCCGATGGTGGCAAAGCGCACCGTCGACCTCGCCCCCGCGCTGGTTCTCGGCGCGCAGATATTGCTCGGTGCGCTGCTCGGGGTCATGGGCCTCGCGCTCGCCGACCCGATCGTCGCGATGATCAAGGTCGCGCTCGAGCGCGAGGCCGAGCGCAACGCGGGCGCTGGGGGTAAGGCGAAGCCCGGCGCATAGTCGACTATATCGCGACGTCGGGTTGCGGGCGGTTGCTGCCGTTCGCAGGGTTATGCTCTCTCCCCTTGAGGGGAGAGATACGCAGGCTTGGCAGCCTGCTGCCTAGCCGGAGTTGAGAGGGGTTTCCGACCGCCAGAGGCGTCCAAGCACCCCTCTCCAAGCTTCGCTAGCTCCTGACGGAGCAAGCTGCGCTATCCTCTCCCCTCAAGGGGAGAGGGCTTTACGGCAGCTTCCCACCCCAAGGCCGCCATAAACCCTTGCGCCACAAAAAAGACCGGCGCCGGAGGCCCGGCGCCGTCTTCATGAAATCGTCGATAGGCCTCAGGGCTGCGGCGGGACCTCGCCCGGCGGCGGGGCGCCCGGACCACCGGGAGCGCCGCCCTGCATCTGCTGCATCATCTGTTGCTGCTGCATCATCTGCTGCTGCATCGCGCGGACTTCGGCCTCGGTGCGGAAATCGAGCAGTTCGACCTCGAAATTCAGCGTGCTGTTCGCGGGGATTGGCCCGGTCGCCTTGTCGCCGTAACCGAGCGCGGGCGGGATGGTGATCTTGTACTTGCCGCCCTTCTTCATGCGGACGAGCGCCTGCGAGAAACCGGGGACGACCTGCGACACCTGCATCGGCGCCTGTTCGTTGGCGTCGAAGACGGTGCCGTCGTCGAGCTTGCCCTGATATTTGACGAGCACGACGTCGGCCTTGGTCGGGCTGAGGCCGGTGCCTTCCTTGACGACTTCGAAGCCGATGCGCGGGGTCGATTTGACCGCAAAGCCGATCGCGACCGCGATCAGCGCGGCGACGCCGAACCACATCAGCCACAACCCGCCCTTGCTCACCGGACGCAATGGAACCGTCGTCACGCTCATCGTCTGATCCTTCCCCTGCCCCCCAAGGAGCAAAAATGTTGCGCCCGCCTATAGGCGTGGCGGCAAGGGGCGGTCCAGAGGGAAGTTCGCGGGGGTGATGGAGCGGTGAGTGGGTCTGGGGTGGAAACAAGACGATCCTCCCCACTTGTGGGGAGGTGGCAGCGCGAAGCGCTGACGGAGGGGGGTGGCGTCCTCAAGCGGCGCTTCAGGCCGATAGCCCCCTCCACCACCCGCTTCGCGGGCGGTCCCCCTCCCCGCAAGCGGCGGGATCTTCATGTGGCGTGCCGCCCGAAACCAGCCTCCCCCTCGCCGGAAACGAAAAAGGGCGCCGCGTTGCCGCAGCGCCCCTTTCACGATCAGGATCCCGAACGGGAGTGACGGGTCTTACTTGATCCCGTCGCGCTCCATCCGCTTGCGCTCCATCTTGCGGGCGCGGCGGACGGCGGCGGCGTGTTCGCGCGCGCGCTTTTCGCTCGGCTTCTCGTAGTGACGGCGCAGCTTCATCTCGCGATACACGCCCTCACGCTGCAGCTTCTTCTTGAGCGCGCGAAGGGCCTGGTCGACATTATTGTCGCGAACGATGATCTGCATAAACTGTCTCGACTCCTGTTCGTCAAAACGACCCTGACCGGGAGCTATCCGGTTCGCCATGGGTCGCCGATATTCGGGCAATAAAAAGAGCGCCGCGAACCCGCGACGTTCCGATGGAGCGCCACTAAAGGGATTCGCGGCCAAATGCAAGCCCCTGCGCGCCCGCAGGGGCCGAAAACATGGCTATTGGTTGCCGCGGCGCCGCGTGTCGGGCACCTCGGGGCCCGCGGCCGGTTGTTGCGTGGCGAGCGGCATCGGCGAGATCGCGACGCCGAACAACCGCCATTTGCCGTTGTACCACTGGAATTCGAAGTCGAAAGCGACCGCGGTCGGGCGCAGCCCGAAGCTGCCGCGCACGCGCAGCACATTGCCCTGCCCCACCTGCGGCGCGCCATTGTAGACCGGCGCGAGCAGCAGGCTGTTCGACAGGTCGACGCGATTGTCGCGCAGCGAGGCGAAGATCTGCGCCAGCCGCGACGGATCGTTGGCGATCTGGAACGCCGGCGAGCTGATATCGCGCAGCACCGAATAATTGCCCGACTGGTTGGCGTGGTCGATCGCAGTGATCGTCGACCAGATCAGCTTGGCGAGCTCGAGGTCGCCCGGCACGGGCATCGCCGCAACGGGCGGCGGCGCGGCGGCCCCCGTCTGCGCCTGCGCCGGTGAGGCGATCGCCAGCAGCGCGGCGGACAAAGAAAAAGCGGCCGCTTTCGCGCCGCGTCTCGAAGGGATGATGCTGTCCATAAAATCCATCATGAAAGGGCGATGCTCCCTTGGCAAGGAAGCATCGCCCGATTTCATCAAAGGCTTACCAGACGACCTGGAAGCCGCCGCGTGCGCCGATCTCGCCCGAGTCGAAGCCCGCGCCGACGCCGGCCGAGAAGGTGGCCTTCTCGCTGATCCGCGCGGTCATCGCGACCGAGCCGGCGGTGCGGTCGTTGTAATAGCCGATGCCGCCCGACAGGCCGAACTTCGCGTCGGCGGGCAGCGACGGGGTTTCCATCGACAGCGCCAGCGCGACGCCCTCGTTGGCGAGGCGCGCCTGGCGGCGGTTCTCGTCCGACTGCGCGAACAGCGTGCCGATCTGGCTCGTATGCTGCGCGGTCAGCGTCTGCAGCGCCGAGACATTGGCGTTGGTCGCGGCGAGTGCCGAGGCCGTTGCCAGGCTCGCGACCGTCGGGCCCGCGCCCAGCGTGCCCGACGCATCGACGGTGGCGACGCTGATCGTCCCCGTCTGCGCGGCGGTGCTGGCGGCGATGTCGCCGACCGACACGCTGCTACCGGCGCCGCCTAGGCGGACCTGGTTGGCGCGGGTCGTGGTGGCGCCGAAGCCGATCGCGGTCGAATTGTCGAACGCCGCGACCGAATTCTTGCCGACCGCGGTCGACTGGATGCCGGTCGCCTGCGCTTGGTGGCCAGCCGCGAGGCTGAGGTTACCCGAAGCGACAGCCTGCCAGCCGAACGCCTGCGCGCCGCGACCCGAAGCAACCGATTCGGCGCCCACGGCGGTCGAATGGAAGCCCGAGGCGTTGGCGAGCTGGCCGACGGCGACGGCATCCTCGTCGGTCGCGCTGGCGCTCTGCCCGATCGCGGTCGAGGTCGTGCCAGTTGCGACCGAATCGCTGCCATAGGCCGCGCTCTGCGCCACGGCCGTTGCGCCCACGCCCGTCGCCACGCCGCGATTGCCGGTTGCCGAGGCGCCTTCGCCGATGGCGATCGCCTGATCGGCCGCATTGGCGATCCGGCCGATGGCGACGCCGCCGGCGGCTGCCGTGGCATTGGTGCCCACCGCCGTGGCGTCGACGGCAGCCGTCGCAAAGTTACCGACCGCCGTCGCATTGTCGCCCGTGGCGCTGGAGCTCTTGCCGACCGCGGTCGACTGAATGCCGGTGGCGCTCGCCTGATGGCCGAGCGCGGTGCTGAGGTTGCCGGTCGCCGACGATTGCCAGCCGAAGGCCTGCGCACCGCGGCCCGAGGCGACCGCTTCGCCGCCGACGGCGGTCGAGTGGAAGCCGCTTGCCGTGGCGTTATCACCGATTGCGACCGCGTCTTCGTCGGTGGCGGTCGACAGGTTGCCGATGGCCGTGCTGGTCGTACCACTGGCCAACGCTAAAGCACCGACTGCCGTCGAGTTGGCGCCGCTTGCCAGAGCGGCGGTCCCGGCTGCCAGGGCGTTGTCGGCGCTGGCCGTCGAGGAAACGCCGATAGCGACACCGTTTGCCGCCGAGACCGTGTTGAAGGCACCGAGCGCGGCGCCGAACGCACCATCCGCCGTCACCGTATTATTGTTACCAACGGCGGTCGCCCCGGTTGCCCCGGCCTCCACCTGGCTTCCCGTCCCAAGCGCGGTGCTGAAACCCGCTGCCGCGATCACCGGCCGCGACGCCACGCCCCCGCTGCCGAGCGCGGTCGACGAGCGGCCGCTGGCAACCGCCGCGTCACCGACGGCAACCGCGTGCGTGTTCGATGCCTGGCTTTGCACGCCAACGGCAATGGCGCGCGTATCGGTCGCGTTCGCCAGATAGCCGAGCGCCGTGGAGGATGCGCCCGATGCGGTCGCCGTCGAGCCGACCGCGGTCGATCCGCTGGCATTGGACTGCGCATTGGCGCCGACCGCGGTCGAATTATTGCCCTGGACCAGCGTGTTCGGACCGCAGGCGAGCTGCGAGTCGTTCGACGAGATCGCGCCGCCGTCGGTATCGCCGGCATCGGCGACGCCATTGTTGTTGGTGTCGAGAATACACTCGGCCGCCTGCGCAGGCGTAGCCGAAAAGGCCGAATAGGCCGCCAACGCCATTACCGACGCGGACAGTTTCACCATGGTACGCATTGTTTCTCACTCCCCAAAAACACGAGCAGCGGAATGGCCGCACCGTGCAATTCGATGCGCTGCAACCAGCATGAGGGGATGGCCGGGTCGGACCACACGCACACATCCAGGCGGACATCATCGTCTCTTTCGGACGAATGGAAGCCCCGCAGCTCGACCCTGATTCGAAGCCTGACCGTTAACGCCAGGTCCGTCAACGTTTTATCGCTTTTGTTAACCAGTTGGCCGCAGCCGCCCGCGGGATTGTGCACGCGCCCCCCGCTGTGGCATAGGTGGCACAACGAAACCGACTGCGAAGAGGATAAGGCGAATGGCGACCCAGCTGAAGCGCAACAGCAAATATAGCGAAGCCGAATGGACGGCGCGGCAGGAACTGGCCGCCTGCTACCGCATCTTCGCGATGATGGGCTGGGACGAGATGATCTTCAACCATATCACGGTGAAGCTGGAGGATCAGGAAGGGGCCTTTCTGATCAACCCCTATGGCATGCATTTCAGCGAGGTAACCGCGTCGAGTCTGATCAAGATCGACATCGACGGCAACAAGCTGGACGAGGACAATCCCTGGCACGTCAACAAGGCGGGCTTTGTCCAGCACAGCCTGTTCCACCGCGTCTTGCCCGATGCGCATGCGATCATCCACACGCACACCACCGCGACGATGGCGGTGTGCGGGCTCGAGGGCGGGCTGCAGCCGACCAATTTCTATGCCTGCAACTTCATGGGCCAGCTCGCCTATCACGACTTCGAGGGCGTGACGGTGCGCGAGGAAGAAGGCGAACGGCTGGTCGAGCATCTGGGCAACAAGCGCATCCTGATGCTGCGCAACCACGGCCCCGTGGTGATGGGCAAGTCGCTCTCCGACGCCTTCATCAAATATTGGGCGCTGCAGCGCGCGTGCGAGATCCAGCTCGCGACGATGAGCATGGGCAAGCCGATCCTGGTCGATGAAGAGGTGATCAAGGTCCACCAGCGCGACCTGTATATGGCGGCGATCCCAGGCCAGTCGGGCAAGGCCGAATTCGATGCGATGGTTCGCAAGGTCGACAAGATCGACACGAGTTGGCGTGACTAATCGGACTTCCTTCGGGGATAGGGCGACGTTGATAAATAGGGACAGTCCCTATTTGATCGGGCGCGCCGGTTGCCATTCGAAGCAACATTGGGAATTAAATAGGGACTGTCCCTATTTATCGGTCCTTGCATGACGCGCTTTTCGGTCAACGACCGCCCGATCGAATATCGGATGGATCCCGAAACGCCCCTCCTGTGGGCGCTGCGCGATGCGTCGAACCTGACCGGCACCAAATATGGCTGCGGCACCGGCGACTGCGGCGCGTGCACCGTCGATATCGACGGCGAGGCGATCCGCAGTTGCCTGGTCACGATTGCCGAATGCGAGGGCCGCTTCGTCACCACGATCGAGGGGCTGACGCGCGACCGCAGCCACCCGGTGCAGCAGGCGTGGGTGGCAGAGCAAGTGCCGCAATGCGGTTTCTGTCAGTCGGGAATGATCATGGCCGCGGCCGCCTTGCTGCGCACCAACAGCAACCCCAGCGATGCCGAGATCGACGCGGCGATGACCAACATCTGCCGCTGCGGCACTTATCCGCGCATCCGCGGGGCGATCAAGCGCGCCGGGCGCGTGCTGCGCGGCGAGGAGCGCATCGCCGCCGCGCCGCCGCCGGGCATCCGGCCGCAGGATGCCGCGGGGGCGGTGCCCGCGATGCGCGCGCCGCCGGAACGCTGAACGCCCTCGCCCGTTCATCTAGCTGAACCACAGGCAACAGCGCGGTCAGCGATGACTCATCTTGCCACCCGTAAATATCGGTTCATCTTCCCGGTCGGCCGTCCGCCGCCCAAGGGAAACCGAGGAGTAAGGCAAGATGAAGAAGTTTATCGGAGGACTGCTGATCGCCGCAACCATGCTGACCCCGGTTGCGCCGGTGTTCGCGCAGGCGCGCGAAGGCCAGCAACTGGCACAGCGCGGCGACGGTGATCGCGGCAATCGCGGTGGCAACCGCGGCAGCACCAACCGTGGCGGGGGTGGCGACCGTGGTCAGCGCCCGCAGGCGCAACGTCCGCAGCAGCCGCAGGTGCAGCGCCAGCAGGTGCAGCGTCAGCGCGATGCCGCACCGCGCCCGCAACAGGCACCGCAGCGCCGCGACTGGTCGCTAAACCGCGACCGCGGCAACGCGCAGGTGCAGCGTCAGCAGGTCCAGCGCCAGCAGTGGCAGGGCCAGCGCCAGCAGGCGCAGCGTCAGGGCGGCAACGTCTATGATCGCAATCGCAACGGTCAGATCGACCGCCGCTGGGACCGCAACCGCAATGGTCAGGTCGATCGGCGCTATGACCGTAACGACAACAACCGCGTCGACCGGCGTTACGACCGCAATCGCAACGGCGACCTCGACCGCCGCTGGGATCGCAACAACAACAATCGCATCGACCAGCGCGATCCCCGCTATGACCGCAATCGCGATGGCCAGATCGACCGGCGTTACGACCGCAACGACAACAATCGCGTCGACCGCCGCTATCGCGACAACGACCGGCGGAACAACTGGAACCGCGAATGGCGCGGCGACCGTCGCTACGACTGGCGCAGCTACCGCGACCGGAACCGGAGCTATTACCGCCTGCCGCGCTATTACAATCCGTATCGCAACCGCGGCTACACGCGCTTCAGCATCGGCTTCACCTTGGGCTCGCTGTTCTACAGCCAGCGCTACTGGATCAACGATCCCTGGTACTACCGCCTGCCGCCCGCCGACGGGGGGTATCGCTGGGTACGCTATTACAACGACGCGCTGCTCGTCGACACCTACAGCGGCGAAGTGGTCGACGTGATCCACGATTTCTTCTGGTAATATTCCTTTCGGTTATCAGACGACAAACTGAGGGGCCGGTTCGACCGGCCCCTCTTCTTATGCGCTTGCCCTCCCCCGCCCGGCGCGCCACCATGGCTTTACAAAGCAGGGGAAAATCGGATGCGTAAACTCGGACTCGTCGCCTCGGCGACGCTCGCGCTCATGAGCAGCGCGGCTTATGCCAAGACCAGTGTCATCTACGCCGGACGCGTCATAACCGACGCCGACAAGCCCGCGCTCGGCGCGTCGACCGTCACCGTCACCGACGACCGCATCGTGTCGATCGCCCAGGGCCGCGCGCCCGCGCCGGCCGGTGCCGAGATCGTCGACCTCGGCGACAAGACGCTGCTCCCCGGCCTCATCGACCTCCACGTCCACCTGACCGGCGATCCCGGCGGCGATTATCGCAGCGAGGCGGTCGATCCCGACGAATGGGGCGTCGTCGTGGGGGTCAAGAACGCCGGGATAACGCTGCGCGCGGGGTTCACAACGGTGCGCGAGGCGGGGTCGGGGCAATATAGCGCCTTTTCGCTCCGCCGCGGTACCGCGAACGGCTTCATCCAAGGGCCGCGCATCATTGCCGCGGGCCCGGCGCTGTCGATCGTCGGCGGGCATGGCGACGTCACCGGCTTTCGCGAGGATGTCCATGGCGTGCTCGATTATGGCTATACTTGCACCGGCGCGACCGAATGCGCCGAAAAGGTGCGTAAGGCCTCGCGCGCTGGCGCCGACATCATCAAGATCACCGCGACCGGCGGCGTGCTGTCGCAGCAGGGCCGCGGGCTCGAGGGGCATTTCAGCAAGGCCGAACTCGACAGCATCGCGGCCACTGCGCATTCGCTCGGCCTCAAGGTGATGGCGCACGCCCATGGCGCGCGCGGGATCGAGGATGCCGCGGCGGCGGGGATCGACACGATCGACCATGCCACTTTCGCCGACGACGCGGCGCTGAAGGTGATGAAGGCCAAAGGCACCTATCTGGTCCCGACGCTGATGGCGTTCGAGGGGATCAAGGAACGGCTGGGCAAGGGCATCTATACCCCGACGGTCGAGGCGAAGGTCCGCATGACGATGGGCAGCGTCGGCAAGGCCGTGACCCGCGCCAAGGCGCTGGGCGTCCCCGTCGCCTTCGGCACCGACGCCGGGGTGTTCGAGCACGGCCAAAACGGCGGCGAATTCGCGCTGCTGGTCGCCAACGGGCTGACCCCCCGCGAGGCGCTGGCCAGCGCGACGACGGTGGCCGCAAAGGCGCTGTCGATGGAAGGCGAGATCGGCCGCATCGCGCCGGGGATGTCGGCGGACATGATCGCGGTTTCGGGCGATCCGCTGGCCGACGTGCGCGTGCTGGAAAAGGTCGACTGGGTGATGGCGCGCGGGCGGATTGCGGATTGAGGCGAAGGCTGGTTACGGGCGATTGCGGACGTTCGCAGGGTTATACTCTCTCCCCTTGAGGGGAGAGATACGCAGGCTTGGCAGCTTGCTGCCTAGCCGGAGTTGAGAGGGGTTTCCGACCGCCAGCGTCCAAGCACCCCTCTCCAAGCGTCGCTAGCTCCTGACGGAGCAAGCTGCGCTATCCTCTCCCCTCAAGGGGAGAGGGCTTTACGGCAGCTTCCCACCCCAAAGCCGCCGCTTGTTGCCTACGCCGCCCGGTCGATCCGCGCCCGCACCGGCGCCGGGGCCACATTGCCGATGAGCGCCGCGATCTCGACCGCCTGTGCGAATTGCACCCCGACGCGGTTCTGCTCGGACCAGCGCGCCTGGGCATCGACGATCAGGTCGGGGCCGAATTCGAGGCGGAAACTGGTGCCCTCGGGGACGTTCCACAGCCCCTCGATCAGCGCGCCGCGCGTCGAGACGTTGCGGATGATTGCCTCGTAGCGATATCCGCCGCTTTCGACATGGATCGTGCGGAAGGTCAGCCGGCGCGGCTCGCGCGCGCTCTTGTAGCCCTCGGCCGACACACGACCGCCGCCGCTGCGGATAAGGTCGAGCGCATCGGTCAGCGCCATCGGCTTGCCATAGATATAGCCCTGGACATGGCTGCAACCCAGCCCGCGGATCAGCTCGAGATCGTCGTGCGTCTCGACCCCCTCGGCCGTGGTTTCCATCTTGAGCGCCGCGGCGAGGCCGACGATCGACGAGATGATCGCGGCGTTCATGCTGCTCGGGTCCGCGGCGCCGCGCACGAAACTCTGGTCGATCTTGATCTTGTCGAACGGCGCCTTTTTCAGATAGCCGAGCGCCGAATAGCCGGTGCCGAAATCGTCGAGCGCGAGCCGCACGCCGGTGCGTTTCAGCCGCTGGAACATCTCGAGATTTTCAGGGCTTTCGTCGAGGAAGATGCCTTCGGTGATCTCGAGCTCGAGCTGCTCGGGGCGGATGCCCGCCGCCGAGACCGCACCCATGATCGTCGCGGGCAATTTCTCGTTCGCGAACTGGCGCGGCGAGACGTTGACCGCGACGCGGTAGTCGGGGCCCAGCTTGACGATCGCATCGCAGGCCGAGCGGATGATCCATTCGCCGATCGGGACGATCAGGTTCGATTCCTCGGCTATGGGTATGAATTTCGACGGGCTGATCATCTCGGCGTTGCCACGCTGCCAGCGGATCAGCGCTTCGAACCCCGACACGCGCTCGCTCGCGACGTCGACGATCGGCTGGTAGACGAGGCGCAGCTCGTCCTTCGCCAGCGCGTCGCGCAACGCATCCTCGATCGCCTTCCTTTCGCTCGCCTGGTCGTGCATCGCGTCGGCGTAGAAGCGATAGACACCGCGCCCCGCATCCTTCGCGGCATAGAGCGCGAGGTCG
Source organism: Sphingopyxis sp. QXT-31 (assembly GCF_001984035.1). Lineage (NCBI taxonomy): Bacteria > Pseudomonadati > Pseudomonadota > Alphaproteobacteria > Sphingomonadales > Sphingopyxidaceae > Sphingopyxis > Sphingopyxis sp. QXT-31. Next base: position 1,803,367 of record NZ_CP019449.1, read on the forward strand.
GCGTTGCGCACCAGCGCCGACGAGGGCACCCCCGCACCTTCGGACACCGAGATGCCGATCGACGAACCGACGCGCACCTGCTCGCCCTCGATCGCGAAGGGCTTGGCGAGGCTGAGGATGATCGAGTTGGCGATATTGGCCAGCTTGTCGGGCTGGGTGATCTGCGGCAGCACGATCTGGAACTCGTCGCCGCCGAGGCGCCCGACCTGCCCCTTGTCGCCGATGATCTGGGTCAGCCGCGCCGCGACCTGCTGGAGCAATTGGTCGCCGACGGGGTGGCCGAGCGTATCGTTCACCGCCTTGAAGCGGTCGAGATCCATCAGCAGCAGCGCGCAGGGTTGCGGCTGGCCGATATGATTGCGCAATGCGCGTTCGAGCAGGTCGGTGATGTGGAGGCGGTTGGCGAGCCCGGTGAGCACGTCGTAGCGCGCGAGCTGGTTGATCTCGCGCTCGGACTTCTTCTTTTCGGTGAGATCGGTGCCCGACCCGCGAAACCCCTGGAAATTGCCGAGCTCGTTGCTGATCGGATGGCCCGAGATCGACCACCAGCGCTCCTCGCCCTGCACCGCCGCCTGCACAGTCAGCTCCTTGAAAGGCGTGCGCGACGACAGGCTGAACCCGAGCGTGCGCTCCTCGCTCTCGTCGTTTCCGATGCGCTTCCTGATGATGTCAGTGAAGGGTTTGCCGATCAGGCTGCTCGCCGAACGGCCGAGCTTCGCCGCGACGGTCTGCGAGATATAGACGAGCTGGCCGTGGCGGTCGGTTTCCCAGAACCAGCCGCGCCCCGCGCGTTCGAAGTCGCGCACCAGGTTGAGCGCGCGTTGCTGCTCGCTCGCCGCCTTCCGCTTGGCACGCCGGGTGCGGTTCTGGTGACGGACGTCCTCGCGCACCATCACGATCAGCAGCAGCAGGAAGATCATCGCCGCGAGGGCGAAGGGCACCGACGCCTTGCCGATCGCTCCGCCGAGCGCGGTGGCGCCCGCGAAGGTGAAGAAGGCGGGGCGCGCGATCGCGACGGCCGACGCCGCAACAAGCACCGTTCCTACCCGAATCGCCGAGAACGCATCGACATAAGGGCCACCCCCCATCCCTCCGCCATTCACGAACATCGCCACGCTGGTGAGCATGGTGCCGAGCGCGATCAGCCCCATCACCGTGGTGCACCACAGCCCGATTCGTTCGGGGAGTCCGCGATGCGGCGACCGCGACAATTGGCCGATCACGGTGAGGACGAGGTCGCAGCCGATACCGAGCCCGAGCACCAGCCATTGCGACGGCCGGTCGAAAAAGCCCGGAAGTCCGGGGAAAAAGGCGCAGGCGAAATAGACGAGGACGCGGCTGACGAGGACATAATGCCACAGCTGTGCGACGCGCGTCAGGCGCGTCACAAACTCCGGTGAGTCGAACAGCGATTCGTCAGGCGACGTTTCGCTGGCCACCGGCCTCACTATGGCCCGCTTTAATCCCAATCCCGCTGTTCCCGTAAGTGTCGGTCCTATTGGCGATTTCTGTGCCAGAAAGGGGTTTCCAAAACCTTATGCCGGGGCCGCGTAGCGCCACGTAGTTGCTTCATAATGGGAGGGATTGGGTTTTCCTTCGCAACGGACTATAGTCGCGCCATGCCTGCCGTACGCCTTCTGCCGCCGACCCGGTTTTTCAGTCGCGACGAATGGGGCGCGATCACGCGTGTGTCGCCGTGGCGCGGCATCTGGCTGGTCGCGCACGGCTGGATCGTCAGCATTGCTGTGGTCGGGATGGCGGCGTGGCTCGCGAATCCGCTCGCCTGGCTCGCCGCGATCATCCTCGTCGGCGGGCGGCAGCTGGGTTTCGCGATATTGATGCACGACGCTGCGCACGGAGCACTGCACCCCAATCGCAAGCTCAACAATTTCCTCGGCGACTGGCTGACCGGCGCGGCGGTGGGCTCGGACCTCATCGCCTATCGCACCTATCATCTGCAGCATCACAAATTCACGCAGCAGGCGGAGGATCCGGACCTCTTGCTGTCGAAACCCTTCCCCACGACCCGCGCGAGCCTTTGGCGCAAGGTGCTGCGCGACCTGACCGGGCAGACCTTCTTCAAGCAGCGCGTCGCGCAATTCGGGCTGGCGATCATCGGACTGAAGGCAATGCTGCGCGGCGAAAAGGCCGAGAAAGGCCGTGCGAGCACGCGCGCCGGCACGCCGTTCAACAAGCAGTCCGACGACGGCGTCACCGCGCCCGCGGTCGACGCGGCGGGCGCGATGGCGGTGACGCGCGCGGTCGGGCGTTTCCTGGCGGTGCAGGCGGTTCTGCTGGCGCTGTCGCTGCTGCTCTATGGCTGGACGCCCTATCTGCTGTGGCTCGCGGGGCTCGCGACGACCTTCCAGCTCTACCTGCGCATCCGCAACATCGCCGAACATGCGTGCACCACGACGGGCAGCGACGATCCCTTCAGCCATGCCCGCACGACGCGCGCCGGCTGGATCGCGCGCGCGACGGTGGCGCCCTATTGGGTCAATTATCACGCCGAGCATCATCTGTTCATGGGGGTGCCCTGTTACCGGCTGCCCGCGGTGCACGCCGCGCTGGGCCGGGCAGGCAAGCATGAGGCGATGACGATCGCGCCCGATTATATGGTCGTGTTGCAGCAGGTGACGTCGCGGCCGGCGGCGGCTTAGTCGGCCAGCACCAGCAGTTCGTCGGCAAGCCAGCGGCCGAGCCACGCCGCGAGCGCTTCCATCGCCGCCGCCTCCCCTTCGCCCTCGATCAGCGCCGCGCTGAGGTCGGTGAAGCTGGCGCCGCCGGCGAGTAGCGCCAGCGCGCCGGCCTCGTCGGCCAAGAGGCTACGGAAGCGCGACTGCGTGCCGTCGCGCCATATCAGCAAGGTGGCGGCGTCGGTCAGGGCCTCGACCTCGGGCGGCTCTTCTTCGGCGTCGAGGCTGCTCCATAGCGCCGCGACATTGTGGCGGACGGGCAGCAGGGTCGCCGAGGGGTGCAGCTTCAGCCGCCGTTCGATCCACGCATCGCCGAGTTCACCCACCGCGGCGGCATCGAGCGGCGCGGTGTCGGCGGCGTCAAAGGCGTGACGCAGCGCCCAATCGAGCGCCGCCAGCTCGGTGAGTTCGCCATCGTCGGGATAATGCCGCGCCATAAACGCAGGAAATCGCTCGCCATAATAGCGCAGGTTGCGCGTCCCCGAGGGATGAGCATCGACATAGGCCTCGGCCAGATTGTCGAACTGCTCGTCGCCGACATAGGCGTGGAGCCGCTCATAATGGTCGGCGAGCACGCCGGTCAGGCTCGAGCGGTAATTGTTGCGGTAGATGGCGAGCCTTTTCGCCGCGCCGACGCGATTGTCGTCGACGATCAGCGCCTCGGCGCCCGCATCATTGGCGATGACACCCGCGAGGAACCGCGCCTGCATATCGCGCAGCGCCTCAGCCATGCACCGGCTCCAGCACCGGCGCCGCAAGCGCGCGCGCGCGATCGAGTTCGGCGATCACCTCGGCGAGCGGCGGGATATGGTCGTCGCGCTCGATCATCGTCGCGACGGGGCCGAGCATTCGAACCGCGTCGCCATAGAGGTCCCACACCGCGTCGCAGACGTCGGCGTCGTGCGTGTCGATGACATAATCGCCCATGTCGCTGTGTCCCGCGAGGTGGATTTGCTGGATGCGGTCGGCGGGGAGACCGGCGAGATAATCCTCCGGGTCGAAGCCGTGGTTGCGCGCGCTGACATAGACATTGTTGACGTCGAGCAGCAGCAGGCAGTCGGCGCGCTCCGCCATTTCGGCGAGGAAGTCCCATTCGCTGCGATCCGACGAGCGGAAGGCGACGTAGCTCGACGGATTCTCGATCAGGATGCGGCGGCCGAGGATATCCTGCACGCGGCCGATGTTGTCCACGACGCAGTCGAGCGCGGGGGCGTCATAGGGGAGCGGCAGCAGGTCGTGGGTGTTGTGCGCGTTGATCCCGGTCCAGCAAAGATGGTCCGAAATCCACAGCGGCTCAACTCTATCCGCCAGCGCCTTGAGATCGCGCAGATAATCGCGATCGAGCGGTTCGGCCGATCCGATCGACAGCGACACCCCATGCATCACCACCGGATAGTCGGCGCGAATCGCATCGAGCATCGCCAGCGGCTTGCCGCCATCGACCATGTAATTTTCGGAGATGATCTCCAGCCAGTCGACTGGCTGGGGTTGGCCAAGGAACTCGGCATAATGTTCGGGGCGCAGGCCCAGGCCGAAGCCCGGCGACGGCGCGGTCTTGCTGTGCATCATCGGCTCCGTCGGTGGTGCGGCAGGCCCGGATTAGCCGGGCCTGCCCACTACCCTTGTCAGACGACGATCTTGCCGCCGTCGCTGAGGCACTTGCCCGCGGCGAGCTTTTTCCAGCCCTTGCCCTTGCAGGTGTTCGCGCCCTTGCAGCTGTTGCCGGCCGAGCCGCAGCCCGACGCGCCGCCGCACGAGCTGGCGTCGGTCTTGCAATCCGACGCGCCCTTGCAGCTGTTGACGCCGGCGCATTTGACTTCGTCGGCGGCGCCGATGGTCTTCGACTTCGGCGCTTCGCCGGCGAGCGCGGCGCTCGACAGCGCGAGCGCGGTGGCCGAGGCGGCGATCAGGCCGGCCAGTTTGTTGGTCATGAGTTTACCCTTCCCTTCGGTTGTCCAATCAAGGTGGGGCAGCGACTCGCCGCCCCCCGGTCCTATTCACACGACCCGGTAGGATAGTGGCATGATCTCGGTCACAGGAGAATGCGTTTTTCGGCGCACCGACGAACCCGCCCCGCGGGGTGCACGGGACGGGTTCCGGTCGATACCTGCCGCGGGGGGATTAGCCGATATCGCCGATGACGCCGCCGTCGCTCAGGCATTTGGCAGCAGGCATCGCCTTGAAGCCATGGCCCTTGCAGCCGTTCTGGCCCTTGCATTCATTCGCCGTCGTCTTGCAGTCGGCAGTGCCCTTGCAGCTGTTGACGCCGTAACAATGGACGTTGTCCTTCGCGCCAATGGCCTTGCCCGAACTGCCCGCCGGAGCATCGGCGGCGAGGGCGGCCCCGGTGAGCGCGAGCGCGGTGGCGGAAACGGCGATCAGGCCGGCGAGTTTGCTGTTGGTCATGGCTTCGTCCTCCATAGAAATGGCACGAGCCCGGTGGCCCGCCCATTGGCTATTCGGGGGCGCGGCGAAAAGGTTACCCTGCGCCCGTAACGAAGCGTCCGGCCTCGCGGTCCTTTTCGGTGGTCGCGGGATCGAAGATCATGCCGTTCATCGCGACATAGACGCCGGGCGGCAAAGTCTGCGCTGCGGCGAGCGCGAAGCCGACGTTGAATTCGGCGTCGCTCGCGCGCACCGACGCGGGCTGCATCGCGCCGGTCATCACGATCGTCTTGCCTGCGATCCCCGCGAGCACGCGCCCGGTGACCACCATCGTGTCGGTGCCGTGGGTGACGAGGATGCGCGTCGCATCGCTCGCGGCGACCGCGGCGCGGATCGCCTCGCGGTCGGCATCGCCCAGTTCCAGACTGTCCTTCCGCATCAGCTGGGTAACGCGGTGCGGGACATGGACGTTGTTCTCGCGCAGCATGTCGGGGATCGCCGCGGGGCCGATCTGGAATTCGCTGAGCGCGTCGAAATAGACCTTGTCGATCGTGCCGCCGGTGGTGAAGATTTCGATCACGCGCATTCGTCCTCGATGGGAAGCGCCGGCGTGCCGTCGGGCGCGGCGAAGGGGCGCTTGAAGGTGAAGGCCTCGGCGCTCGGGCCGTTCGCTTCGAGCAGCGCGATGCGCGCCATGCCCTCGGCGACGGTCGGGCGATGGCCGGCCGGAACCCACCAGAGCGCCTGATAGGTGGCCATATGGTCGAACCATTCCTTGCGGCGCTTCATGATCGTCAGGTGATCGGGGGTGCGATAGACATAGGCGGCGAGCGCATCGATATCGCGCCACACCGACATGTTCGCGATCAACTGCGGGTCGTCGGTGACGGGCACGTCGGTCGCATTATTGCCCTCGCCCGTCAGCCGCCAGATGAAGCCGTCGGCGGCTTCGGCAACGGCATTCACATGGTCGAGCGCGTCCATGAAGTCGCGGTTGGCGACATGGTCGGGCGGCAGGCGAAAGCGGCCGATGTTGATCTGCGCGAGTTGGAAGGCGGGTTCTGCGTTCATTTCGCCACTCTCCTTTTTCCGTTCGTGTCGAGCGAAGTCGAGACACGCTTGGGAAGCGCCTGCCTTCCGGGTGTCTCGACTTCGCTCGACACCAACGGATTCTATCTTTGTGTCAGCTGAGCGCCTCGGCAATCAGCCGCCGCGTATTGTCGATGCCGAACAAGGCGATGAAGCTGCCCATGCGCGGCCCGGCGCTCGACCCGAGCAAAGTCTCGTAGAGCGCCTTGAACCAGTCGCGCAGGTTTTCAAAGCCATAGGCTTCGTTCTTGCCGATCTCGTAAACGATATTCTGAATGTCGTCGGCCGAGGCGTCGGCGGGCAGCCCCGCCAGCCTGGCATCGAGCTCGGCCAGCGCCGCGCGCTCGCCGCCCGCCGGCTTGCGGCGATTGAGCGTCGGCGCGACATAGTCGCGGTTATACGCCATCGCATTGTCTATCAGGCCGTCGAGCTCGGGATAGCTTTTTGCGTTCGCGCCCTCGACATATTGGCCGAGGTAGCGCCAGATCTGCTCCTTCGACGCGTCGGCGCCCATCACGCCGACGAGGTTGAGCAGCAGCCCGAAGGTCACCGGCAGTTCGGCCGACGGCATCGCCTCGCCGCGCGCGACATGGACGTGATGCACGGGGTTGCCGAGCTTCTTGTCGGGCTCCTGCGCTGGATAATTGCCGCGCATCTGGAGATATTCGTCGACCGCCTTGGGGATCACGCCGATGTGGAGCTGCTTCGCCGCCTTGGGCTCGCGATAGGCGAAAAAGGCGAGGCTTTCCTCGCTGCCGTACGACAGCCACTGCTCGAGGCTCAGGCCGTTGCCCTTCGACTTCGAAATCTTCTCGCCCTTTTCGTCGAGGAACATTTCGTAGATCAGCCCCTCGGGCTTTTGCCCGCCGAGCGCGCGCGCGATCTTGCCCGACTGGACGCCGCTGTCGGTCAAATCCTTGCCGTACATCTCGTAGTCGACGCCCAAGGCGACCCAGCGCATCGCCCAGTCGACCTTCCACTGCAGCTTGGCGCCGCCGCCGAGGATGCTGTGGGTGATCGTCTGACCCGCGTCCTCGAACGATACGAGCCCCTTGTCGGCGTCGACCACCGTTACCGGCACCTGGAGCACGATGCCCGATGTCGGGCTGACCGGCAGGATCGGCGAATAGGTCGCGGCGCGCTCGGCGCGCAGCGTCGGCAGCATGATGTCGAGAATATCCTGATTATGACGCAGGACATTCTTCAGCGCCTCGTCGAAGGCGCCCGACTTGTAGCGCTCGGTCGAGCTGACGAACTCGTAATCGAAGCCGAACCGGTCGAGAAACTCGCGCAGCATCGCATTGTTGTGATGCGCAAAACTTTCATACTTCCCGAACGGGTCGGGGATAGCGGTGAGCGGCTTGCCGAGATGCGCGGCGAGCATCTCCTTTTGCGGCACATTGTCGGGAACCTTGCGCAGCCCGTCCATGTCGTCGCTGAACGCGACGAGGCGCGTCGGCGCGCCGCCGGTCAGCGTCTCATAGGCGCGGCGCACCATCGTCGTGCGCAGCACTTCGTTGAAAGTGCCGATATGCGGCAGGCCCGAGGGGCCATAGCCGGTCTCGAACAGCACGGGATCGCCGCCGGGCTTGCCCTGCGGATAGCGTTTCACCAGCTTGCGCGCTTCCTCGAACGGCCAGGCCTTGGACGTTTGCGCGGGTTCGCGCAGGGCGGGGTCAAGATGCAAGTCGGTCATGGCGCGCGCCATAGCGGCAAGAAACAAGGATGGGAAGAAGAGCGGACGCGTGCCGCTCCTCTTCCCTTCCGAGTTACCCGCGCGGCTGCACCGCCGGCATGAAGCTGCTCTTGCGCAGCAGCGCCGCCGCGATCAGCGATACCAGCAGCCCGACGGGCAGGATTTCGGTGAAGGTCAGCGCCATGCGGAACAGCGGGTTCTTGTACTGCTCGGCCATGGCGTTCATCTCGGCTGAGAATTTTGCGATCTCCGCCGCCGGTTTGCCCGCGGCGCGCATATCCTCGACCATGCTCGCCATATATTCGGCCATGAAGGTCCCGCCGGTCTGCCACATATAGACCTCCCAGCTCAGCACATAGAAGAGCGAGGCGACGCCCGCGATGCCGAGCCCGACGCCGAACGCCTTGCCGAAACCGATCACCCCGCCGAGGTTGACGTCGCGGTAGCGCTTCACCCCGACGAACACGAAGATCATCGCGGCCAGCATCGACAGATAGCCGGCGACCATGCCCAGCGCGCCATGATCGGCGACGAAGGTGATGCTGATGAACATGCCGATGATGACGATGACGCCCGCGATGGCGCCGTAGACTGCGATTATCCTGCCCATGATCCCGTCTCCCCTGTTGGTGGATGCCATGCAGGGTGGCCCCGGACAACGGCCGAAATCCATCGCCCAAACGGGTGATTTGGCGGTTATCGCCCGATTTTACGGCAGGATGTCGAGCGAGCGGGCTTTCTGGATCGCCTGCGTGCGGCTCGCGACCTCGAGCTTTTCATAGACGCGCGCGACATGCGTCTTGACCGTGTTGGGCGAAATGTCGAGCCGGCGCGCGATTACCTTGTTGGCGTGGCCCGCGGCGAGCATGCCCAGCACCTCGCATTCGCGCGGACTGATCCCGAGCGCGGCGATCGCCGCCTCGTTGCGGACGAAGGCGGTGCGCGGCCGCGCTGTCAGCCGGTTGCCGACCCAGATGCCGAGCGCGACGCAGAGCAGCGCGATGCACACCACATAAAATTCGGTCGACCAGCGATGGACGACATGTTTGTAGTTCAGCCATTCGAGCAGGAAGGCCGCCGCCGCGAGCGCGATGCCATAGAGGATGATCGGACGGGCCATGGCGGAGATAGACCATCGGCTGCGGTCGCTTGCAACCTCGCGCCACCGCGCACTCATGATTACCGGATTATTTACCATCTTTGCTTAGCTTCGGCGCATGACCAGCACCGTTTTCCCCCGCCCGCGCCAACACAAGCGCACTCCTGTCTCGCTCGACGTGACCGTCAACGGCGTGCTCAACGTCGTCGAGGGCCGCATCACCGACCTGTCGGAGGGCGGCGCACGCATCGAGGGCGGCGTGATCATGCCGGTGCGCTCGCGCTGCGAGGTCCATTATGGCGGCCAGACCGTCTATGCGATCGTGATGTGGGCCGAGGTCGACCGCATGGGGGTGCGCTTCCCCTATGAGCTCGTCGACGGCCCGCTGTACAACGCGCTCGAACGCGCGCGAGGCGCCTGGTCCAGCGAGCCGGCACAGATCTTCCGCAGCATGCGCCCGGCAACCTTCGGACGCCGCGGGCTGAGCTGAGCGGCGGGGTTCGGGCGGAAGCAGCCCTTCCTAATCCTCCCTGCGGCGTAGCCGTGGGGAGGGGGACCGCCCGTAGGGTGGTGGAGGGGCCACCCAGGTTCCAGGCCGCCGCCCCTCCACCAAGCTTCGCATGGTCCCCCTCCCCATCGCTTCGCGACAGGGAGAATTATTATGTCCGCTCACCCCAAAACCGCCGCCCTCAAAAAAGGTCTTTCCTAATAAATCCGGCTATGCGAGCGTCGATCTCGACTCTTCCGCTCGGCGAATATAGCGGTCTCCGAGGCCTCCATTCGGGAGGCGCACAGGGCTGAACTTTCCTGAACTTTGGAATGGGGCAAGGCCAGCCCCCACCCCAAAGCCAGCACTAGCCCCACGCCCCCCACCCTTGCCGCGTTCCTCTTTTGTCCCTAATCTGCGGCGATGCTCGCTCCCCTGCCCCTTTCCGCGATCCACGCGAGCCATGTCGGCATCTGGCTGGCGGACGCCGAGGGCCGCGCGCGGCGGGTCGATCGCGGGGCGGCGATCGCGGCGGTCGCGGGGACGCCGCATATCTTCCTCAATGCGCCGCTGACCGGCGACCGGCTGGGCTATCCCGAACTGTCGGGGCTCGACCTGTTGGAGCTTTTCGCTTTCCTGTTTCCCGCGCGCTTCGCGGTGCCGACACCGGCGGGGCTGGCGGCGGCGCTGGAGCTCGAGGCGCCGCAACGCGAGGACGATGTCGCGGCCTTTCTGCCGCTGGCGGCGGCCGCGATGCTCGGCGGCCTCGACGACCCCGCCTGGCCCGAGCGCGAGGGCGCGTGGCACGGGATACAGGCGCTGGCGCGGCAGCGCTGGCCGTGGGCGCCACTGGTCCAGTCGCGGCTGTCGGTGCCCGACAAGGACGAGCGCTGGCTGTTCACGCGCCTGCCCGACTGGGAAGAAGCGCCGCCGCGTCCGCAGCCGCGGCAGGTGAATGTGAACGCCGACGATGTCAGCGCAAGGCTCGACCGGCTGACCGGCGACGGCGCCGAGCGCCGCAGCGGGCAACAGGATTATGCGCGCGCCGCCGCGGGAATCTTCGCCGCGCGCGAACGCAGGGATGCACCCCAGATGCTCGTCGCCGAGGCCGGTACGGGGATCGGCAAGACGCTCGGCTATCTCGCCCCCGCCAAGCAGTGGATCGATCAGTCGGCGGGCGCGGTGTGCATCTCGACCTTCACCAAGGCGCTGCAGCGGCAATTGGCGCGCGAGACCGAGCGGCTCTATCCCGACGCCGCGACGCACCGCGAGAAGGTGGTCGTGCGCAAGGGACGCGAAAATTACCTCTGCCTGCTCAACCTCGAGGATGCGCTGCAGGGCGGCTTTTCGGGGCGCGCGGCGGTGCTGGCGCAGCTCGTCGCGCGCTGGGCCGCCTATAGCCGCGACGGCGACATGGTCGGGGGCGACCTGCCCGGCTGGCTGCCCGCCTTGTTCCGCCGCAACGGCACCACCGCGCTGACCGACCGGCGCGGCGAATGCATCTATGCGGGGTGCCCGCATTTCCGCAAATGCTTCATCGAACGCTCGGCGCGGGCCGCCGGGCAGGCCGACATCGTCATCGCCAACCACGCGCTGACGATGGTGCAGGCGGCGCGCCCGCGGGATTGCGGGGCGCCCGCGACGCGGCTGATCTTCGACGAGGGGCATCATCTGTGGGACGCCGCCGATTCGATGTTCGCTGCGGCGCTGACCGGGCAGGAGGCGATCGAGATTCGCCGCTGGGTGCTGGGCCCCGAGGGCAAGTCGCGCGGCCGCCGCCGCGGGCTGGCCGCGCGGCTCGCCGATGTCGCGAGCTATGACGAGGCGGGCGACAAGGCGATCCAGGCGGCGATCCAGGCGGCGGGCGAGCTGCCCGGAGACGGCTGGCTCGGCCGGCTCGCCGAGAATGCGCCCTGGGGCGCGGTCGAGTGCCTGCTCGCCGCGGTGCGCGGACAGGTCTATGCGCGCGGCGTCGATGCCAAGGGCGACAGCGGCTATGGTCTCGAAACCGAGCTCGCCGATCCCGACGCCGACCTCGTCGCCGCCGCCGCGAGCGCGAGCGACGCGGTCGAGGCGCTGCTGCGCCCGCTGATGGCGCTCGGCAAGCGCCTCGACGCGCTGATCGAGGATCCGCCCGACTGGCTCGACGGCCAGGCGCGCGCGCGCGTCGACGGCGCGCGGCACAGCTTGGGCAACCGCATCGATACTCTCGGCGCGTGGCTGTCGCTGCTCGGGCGCGTCGGCGGCCCCGCCGATCCCGATTTCGTCGACTGGCTCGCGGTGAACCGTATCGATGGGCGCGAGGTCGATTGCGGGCTGCACCGCCACTGGCTCGACCCGGCCAAGCCGATCGCCGACATCGTCTATCGCCCCGCGCACGGCGTGCTCGTCACGTCGGCGACCTTGCGCGGGTCGAACGACTGGCACGACGCCGACATCCGCACCGGCGCGCGGCATATGGACGGCGGGGTCCAGCATTTCGCGGTGCCGAGCCCGTTCGACTATGCGCGCCAGTCGGAGGTGATCATCGTCACCGACATCGCGCGCGGCGACCTGCCCGCGCTCGCGGGCGCCTACAGCCGGCTGATCGAGGCGTCGGGCGGCGGCGCGCTCGGGCTGTTCAGCGCGATCAGGCGGCTGCGTATCGTCCATGCGCGCATCGCCGATCGGCTGGCGCGCGCGGGGCTGCCGCTGTTTGCGCAGCATGTCGATCCGCTCGACACCGGCACGCTCGTCGACATCTTTCGCGCCGACCCGCACGCCTCGCTGCTCGGCACCGATGCGCTGCGCGACGGAGTCGACGTCCCCGGCGACTCGCTGCGGCTGGTGGTGATGGAGGGCGTGCCCTGGCCGCGCCCGACGATCCTCCATGCTGCGCGCCGGGCGGCGCAGGGCGGCGCGCGCTACGACGATATGGTGATCCGCGGGCGCATCGCGCAGGCGTTCGGGCGGCTGATCCGGCGCAGCGACGATTATGGGCAGTTCGTGATGCTGTCGCCGAGCTTCCCTTCAAGGCTGCTCTCCGCCTTCCCGCCCGGCACCCCGATCCGCCGCCTGCCGCTCGACGAGGCGGTCAATCATGTCGCCGCCGCCAATGTCGAAAGAAGAAAAACCGCCTTTCGCGCCTTTTCACCGTCATAAGATTGCGGCACAAGGCCCCGGACCGAGGGGATGACGCGGCAAGCGCGGGGAGCGATTTTGAAGACTTTGACCATCCTGCGCCACGCCAAATCGGGCTGGGACGTGCAGGTCGAGCGCGATTTCGACCGTCCGATCAACGCCCGCGGCAAACGCGGCGCCGACCTGATCGGGCAATATCTGAAGCGCCAGGGTTTCCCGGTCGACCGCATCATCGCCTCGCCCGCGGTGCGCGTGACCGAGACGCTCGATATCTTCCAGCCCGCGGCGAACCTCGACGCGGTCGAGCCGCATTGGGACCGGCGCATCTACCTTGCCTCGGCGGCGACGCTGATCGACACGATCCGCGACACCGGCCGCGACGCCCAGCATCTGCTGATCGCGGGGCATAATCCGGGGCTGGAGGATCTGATCCTCGAGCTGGTGCCCGAAAGCGACGACGATGAGTTCCGCGCCGCGGTCGAGAAAAAATTGCCGACATCGGCGATGGCGCGGCTGGAGATCGACATCGCCGACTGGCACGACCTCGATGTGAGGCAGGCGCGGATCGTGGATTTCATCCGCCCGCGCGACCTGGACCCGACGCTGGGTCCGGCGATGGATTGAAGTCAATCCTCCCTGTCCCGCAGGCATGGGGAGGTGGCAGCGCGAAGCGCTGACGGAGGCAATTTCGCTAGGTTGTCGCCCCTCCACCACCGCTTCGCGGCGGTCCCCCTCCCCATCGCTTCGCGACAGGGAGGATTATTCAGATCAGCACCCCGATCGCCTTCGCCAGCCGCTGGCGCAGTTCGATGAGGTCGGCGACCGGCACGCCCGATTTGCCCGTCGGCGCCGCCTGCGGGTCGAGTTCCTCGCGCGTCAGCGGGGCGCGGGGTGCCGCCTCTTCCTTGCCGGTGAGCGCCTTGCGCGCGCCTTCGACGGTGAAGCCCTTCACATGCAGCAGCTCGTGGATCTTCTCCGCGAGCGCAACATCCTCGGCGCGGTAATAGCGGCGGCGGCCGGAGCGCTGCAGCGGCTTCAGCTCGGGGAAGCGCGTTTCCCAATAGCGGAGCACGTGGGTGGGCACGCCGATGCGGTTCGCCAGCTCGCCGATCGCGAGCATGGCGCCGTCGGCCTTGCCGCCGTCATCTACATCCATGCTTTATCCGCCCGCGACGCGGCCGCGCATCGATTGGCTGGCGCGAAAGGTCATCACCCGCCGCGGCAGGATCGGAACCTCGATGCCGGTCTTGGGATTGCGGCCGATGCGCTGCGCCTTGTCGCGCAGCACAAAGGTTCCGAAGCCCGAAATCTTCACATTCTGCCCCTCGGCGAGCGCGTCGGACATATGGTCGAGGATCGATTCGACGATGCTCGCCGACTCGTTGCGCGACAATCCGATCTGATGATTGATCCGCGCTGCGATATCTGCGCGGGTGAGCGTGCCTGCTGCCATCCTAGTCCCTCCCCTGACGAAGCAAATGCCCGATGGGGTCCCGCCGGTCCCCCACCGTCGCGAGTCCCACCGCGCCTATGTAACAAAAGCGAATTAATCCGCCAAACTGAAACGGATGGAGCGAGGAGTTAAAGCGGCGAGCGCTTGATCAGACGCGCAGGACCGCAGCGCCCCAGGTGAAGCCGCCGCCCATCGCCTCGAGCACGACCAGATCGCCGCGCTTGATGCGCCCGTCGCGCACCGCGAGGTCGAGCGCCAAGGGAACGGAAGCCGCCGACGTATTGGCGTGCTGGTCGACGGTGAGCACGACGCGTTCGGCGGGCAGGCCCAGCTTCTTCGCGGTCGCGTCGATGATCCGCTTGTTCGCCTGGTGCGGGACGACCCAGTCGATCTGGTCGGCGCTGAGCCCGACATCGGCCATCACCTCGCCGAGCACCGAGGCGAGGTTGGTCACCGCGTGGCGGAACACTTCGCGGCCATGCATGCGGACATGGCCGACGGTGCCGGTGGTTGAGGGGCCGCCGTCGACATAGAGCATGTCGCAATATTTGCCCTCGGCATGGAGCCGGGTCGCGAGGATGCCCTGATCGTCGTCGACATCCTTCGCCGACAGCACCACCGCGCCCGCGCCGTCGCCGAAGAGGACGCAGGTCGTGCGGTCCTCCCAGTCGAGGATGCGACTGAAGGTCTCGCTGCCGATCACCAGCGCATGCTTGGCCGCGCCGGTGCGCAGCATCGAGTCGGCGACCGACACCGCGTAGAGGAAGCCCGAGCAGACCGCCGCGACGTCGAAGGCGATACAGTCGGGCGCGCCGAGGATCGCCTGCACCTTGGTGGCGCTGGCGGGGAAGGTGTTGTCGGGGGTGGCGGTGGCGACGATGATCAGGCCGATGTCGGCGGGCTCGAGTCCGGCGGCAGCGAGCGCCTGCTTCGCGGCATCGGCGCCGAGCGTCGCGGTCGTCTCGTCGGGCTCGGCGATGTGGCGGAAGCGGATGCCGGTGCGCTCGACGATCCATTCGTCGCTGGTGTCGACGCGCTCCGCGAGTTCGGCGTTCGAGACGCGCGTGCGCGGCAGCGCCGAGCCGGTGCCGGCGAGAATCGCGCGCAGGGTCATGCGCCGGTGTCCCGGCGGAAATTGGCGAGATCCTCGGTCACCTGGCGCGTGATATCCTTTTCGACCAGTTCGGCGCAGACATGGACGGCGTTGGCGACACCCTTGTCGTTGGCGCTGCCGTGGCTCTTGAGCACCACGCCGTTGAGCCCGAGGAACACCGCGCCATTATGATTGTTGGGGTCGAGATGGTGGCGCAGCAGCTCGGTCGCGGGGCGCGAGATCAGGAAGCCGATCTTCGAGCGCACCGACGAGGTGAAGGCGCGGCGCAGGACGTCGGTGACGAAGCGCGCGGTGCCTTCGATGGTCTTCAGCGCGATATTGCCCGAAAAGCCGTCGTGGACGATGACGTCGACCTCGCCGCGCGACAATTTGTCGCCTTCGATGAAGCCGGTGAATTCCATCGGCAGATGCGTCGCGGCGCGCAGCAGCGCGGCGGCGTCGCGAATTTCGTCTGTGCCCTTGAGCTCTTCGGTGCCGATGTTGAGCAGCGCGACGCGCGGGCGTTCGAGCCCCATGACGGTGCGCGCATAGGCGGCGCCCATCACCGCGAATTGCGTGAGGTTGTTGGCGTCGCACTCGGTGTTGGCGCCGAGGTCGAGCATCACGACATCATTGTCGCCGAGCGAGGGCAGCAGCGCCGCGAGCGCGGGCCGGTCGATGCCCGGCATCGTGCGCAGCGCGAGCTTCGCCATCGCCATCAGCGCGCCGGTGTTGCCCGCCGACAGCGCGCCGCCGGCATCGCCGCGTTTCACCGCGTCGATCGCGAGCCCCATCGAGGTGGTCTTCGCCTTGCGGATCGCCTGACTCGGCTTGTCCTCGCCGGTCACCACGCCATCGGTGTGGATGATGTCCGACGCGGCGCGCAGGTTCGGGTGGTTTTCCAGCGCAGCCTTGATCTGCACCTCGTCGCCGACGAGGAGGAAACGCAGGCCGTCGTGCTGGTGACGCGCCATCGCGGCGCCGGCGAGCATCACGCGCACGCCGACGTCACCGCCCATCGCATCGATCGCGATTCGCGGTGTGAGGCTCATCCGAACGCTTTCCGCTTGGGGCTTAGGCGCCGACCGAGACGACTTCGCGGCCGTTGTAGTGGCCGCAGGCGTTGCAGAGGTTGTGCGGGCGCTTGAGCTCGCCGCAGTTCGGGCATTCCTGATAGGCTTCGACCTTCAGGCTGTCGTGGCTGCGACGCATGCCGCGCTTCGAGGGCGAGGTTTTTCGCTTGGGGACGGCCATAATATTTCCTGCATATTTAGACGTTTATACGAATCGGCTACCCGGATTTGTCGCCCCCGTCGCCGGGAATGACTGGCCCGCCCGCCGTGCCGAAGCCCGTCCTGCCTTGAAATGACAAGAAAATCTTCTGCCGGAGGGTGCCTCAACGCCAGATGGTGTCGGGTGCCGGATCGGGCGGGGCTATAGCGTTTTTGCCCGCAAAGGCAAGCCCCGAGCACGGCTTGCCGCACGCACGCGGGAATGCCACATGTCGGCCACCGCGCGCTTCATGCCGCGGCCGACGATATGGGGGAAGCGAGATGACGATATTGCCGATCAGCCTGACGATCGCCGCGGGGGCGGCGCTGCTCAACCTGTGGCTTTCGATGCGCGTCGGGCGCGTCCGCGGACAGGAGAAGGTGTCGATCGGCGACGGCGGCAACGACCGGGTGATCCGCCGCATGCGCGCGCACAGCAATTTCGTCGAGAACACCGCCTTCGTGCTGATCCTGCTGGCGCTCGTCGAACTGGGGGTCGGATCGTCGACTTGGCTGTGGGCGGTCGGCGCGCTCTATCTGGTCGGGCGCATCCTGCACGCGCTGGGCATGGACGGGATGATGTGGGGCCGCATGGTCGGCACGACGATCACGATGGTAACCCAGCTTGGCCTCGCCGGATTCGCTTTGTTCACCGTTTATTCGGCGCCGACCAATATCACCTCTACGGTGACCGAGACGGTGGTCATCGACAAGTAGAGAGGGTCAAGCGCCCATCGCCATGTCGCTGACATAGGGGTTGGTGCGCCGTTCCTGGCCGAATTTGCTGTGCGGGCCGTGGCCCGGCAGGAACACCGTGTCGTCGCCGAGCGGCCACAATTTCTGCGTGATCGAATCGAGCAACTGCTGGTGGTTGCCGCGCGGGAAATCGGTGCGGCCGATCGAGCCCTGGAACAGCACGTCGCCGACGATCGCGAGCTTCGAGGGCTCGTGATGGAAGACGACATGCCCCGGCGTGTGGCCGGGGCAGTGGATGACGTCGATGCTGAGGTTGCCGACGGTCACCTTGTCGCCGTCGACCAGCCAGCGGTCGGGCTCGAAGGGCTCGCCCTCCATGCCGAAGCGCTCGCCCGCGGTCGCAAGGCCCTCGATCCAGAAGCGGTCGTCCTCGTGCGGCCCCTCGATCGGCACGCCAAGCTCCTTCGCGAGCACGCCCGCCATGCCGCAATGGTCCATATGCCCGTGGGTGACGAGGATCTTCTCGACCTCGACCCCGGTCTGGCGCACCGCCTCGCGCAGCTTGTCGAGGTCGCCGCCGGGATCGACGAAGGCGGCCTTGTTGGTCTCGGTGCACCCCAGCAGGGTGCAGTTCTGCTGAAAGGCGGTGACGGGCACGATCGCGGCGCGCAGCGGCGGATTGGGAGCGTTCATGGGCCGGATGTGGGGAAAAGTGGGCGGATTGGCAAGGGTGGAGAGGCGTAGGGCGCGCGTGAGATCAATGGGCCGACCTATGAATCCCGTTCGTGTCGAGCAAAGTCGAGACACGCTTGGGAAGCGCCAGCCGTCAGGGTGTCTCGACTTCGCTCGACACGAACGGAAATATAGGTTGGCGCCGACCGCGCCTCAGCGCAGCGTCATCGTGTCGCCCTCGACATTCACCGCGTCGAGCTTGGCGAGATAGCTTTGCCCCAAGAGCGAGACGCCCATGTCGGCGTCGACCACCGCGGCCTCGACGCGGCGCACCTCGATGCCGTCGATATCGACGCTGTCGAGGACGACGCGGCGCATCGGGACGTCTCCGCCGGCGGTGCGCGCGGTGCCCGCGACGGGCAGGCTGTCGACGTCGATCCCGATCGCCTCGGCATCGCGGCGGGTCAGCGCGACGACCGAGGCGCCGCTGTCGACCATCATGCGGATGTTGGTGCCGTCGACATTGGCGTCGGCGTAGAAATGCGAATCGCCCGCACGGCCGAGCCGGACCTCGCCCGACGAGGCGACACGCGCGTCGTCCGACGACCAGCCGCCGCCCCCGCGCTCGCCCCAGCCGCCGTCGTCCTTCGGTTTCGCGGCGGCGATCTCGGGGCGCTGCGGGTCGGTCGTGCGAATCGCCACCCCGGCCAAGCCGACCGATATCGCCGCGATGCCCGCGACCAGCAGGATGAAACGCCCCAGCATCGCGCTATTCTCGCCGCATATCCTTGGTTTTGCGTTAAGCGCGGGTCAGGATCGCCCTGCCCCCGGCTGCTCGATGAAGGCACGCCAGCCCGGCGCCTCCTCGCGCATATTGAAAACGATCCGCGCGCAGGCATAGCGGCCCGGCGCGTTGTCGGCCTCGCGCGCGGTCGCGGGCCAGGGGCCGTCGCCGTTGCCGCCTGCAGACCAGCAGACGAGCGCCTCGGCCTCCTCCCCCGCCTCGATCGCCGCGCGTTCGCCGGCGTCGAGCGACGCGGGCGCGCTCCAGCCGAGGATGCGCTGGTGGGTGAAGCCTTGCGCAAAGAGCGCGTGCCGGAACGGGCCTTTCGGATCGGCGAGCAGGCCGCGGACGCGCGCGCGGTCGGCGGCGGCGAGCCACTGGCCGCCGAGCATCGGCCCCCAGCGCGCCTCGTCGCGCGATCGCAGCGCCGCGACGAGTTCGGCGGCCGCCGCCTCGAACCGCGGCGTCCACACCGAATCACTGGCCAGCGGCGCGAGCGGCGACGCGGGCGACGCCGCCTCCGGCTCGACGGGCAACAGCGAGGCCGGCGCCGCATGGGCGGGCGCGGCCAGGGCGAAAGCAGCGACGAGCGCCGACGATATCAGCTTCGCAGGCATGGCGGCCAGCCTAGCAGCAAAGCCCGCGTCTGTCATGAGTCGACCGCGAGCCCCGCGCGCATCCATTCAGGCGCGCGGGCCGGGTCGATCGTCTCGACGCGGCGATGCTCGACCGACAGGCCGAGGTCGGGATAGGCGATCAGCTGGCGTTTTTCGTCGGCCTCGGCCAGCGGCACGACGACGAGCCGGCGGTTAACCTTTTGCCGCCAGTTCATCCGCGCGGTATTTTCCTGCCCGACGTAACAGCCCTTGGTAAAGCTGACGCCGCTCAATTCAGCAGCGTTGCATTCGAGCCACAAGGTCGCGCCGTCGCCGAGTTCGGCGCGGCCTTCGGTCACCCCGAGCGCCAGCCGGTGCGCGCGCCATGCCGCGTCGGCGCCTTCGCCCGCGTCGGCGGGCGCGAGCCAGCGCTGGCCGAGTTCCGGCAGGCGCGGGTCGACGACGCCAAGGTCGCCCTCACGCGCCCAGTGCACTGCGAGCGTCTCCTCGGGCGAGATTATGATGGCACGGCGCAGGCGATAGAGCGTGAGCCGCTTGGTCAGGTCGGCCGCGGCCGTGCGCTCGCAGTCGATGAGGACATCGTCGCCGTCGCCCCAGATCAGGAAGTCGAACAAGGCCTTGCCCTGCGCGGTGAGCAGCGCCGCCCAGACGGGCAGGTTGCCCGTGGTATCGTTGGTGACGAGCCCCTGCAGGAAGCCGCGGACGTCGTCGCCCGACAGGCGGATCAGCGCGCGGTCGTGAAGGGTTGTGTTGGGCATGCACCGACAATAGGGAGCGCGTGAACCAACTTAAAGCCCCTCCCCTTCGCGAGAGGCGGAGATTGTTATGACCGACCGCCTGACCATCCGCCGCCCCGACGACTGGCACGTCCACCTGCGCGACGGCGCGATGCTCGATCATGTGGCGAAATATACCGCGGCGCAGTTCGCGCGCGCGATCATCATGCCCAATCTGTCGCCGCCGGTGACCACTGCTGAGGAAGGTGCCGCCTATCGCGACCGCATCCGCGCCGCAGTGCCGGGCATGGATTTCACGCCGCTGATCGTCGCTTACCTGACCGATGCGAGCGACCCTGACCAGATGGCGCGCGGGCACAGCGAAGGCGTGTTCACCGCGGCGAAGCTCTATCCCGCGCACGCCACCACCGGCAGCGCGCACGGCGTCACCGACATCGCCAAGATCATGCCGGTGTTCGAGCGGATGGCCGAGATCGGAATGCCGCTGCTGATCCACGGCGAGGTCACCGACCATGACGTCGACATCTTCGACCGCGAGGAGGTGTTCATCGAACGCACGCTGAAGGGGCTGGTGCACGACCTGCCCGAATTGAAGATCGTGTTCGAGCACATCACGACCTCGGAAGCAGTCGATTTCGTCAAGGCGGCGCCCGCCAATGTCGCGGCGACGATCACTCCGCAGCATCTGCACATCAACCGCAACGCCATGCTCGTCGGCGGCATCCGGCCGCACGCCTATTGCCTGCCCGTCGCGAAGCGCGAGCAGCATCGGCTCGCGGTGCGCGCGGCGGCGGTGTCGGGCTCGCCCAAATTCTTCCTCGGCACCGACAGCGCCCCGCACGCGGCGCACACCAAGGAAGCCGCCTGCGGCTGCGCCGGCATCTTCAACGCGCCCTATGCGCTGGAGAGCTATATCGCGGTGTTCGACGAGGAAGGCGCGCTCGACAAGTTCGAGGGTTTCGCGAGCGAGCATGGCCCGAACTTCTACGGCCTGCCGCTAAACGGTGGCACAGTGACGCTGGAGCGCGGCGAGACGGTCGTCCCCGAGCGGTGCGGCGAAGTCGTGCCTTTCCATGCGGGCGAGACGCTGGGCTGGCGGCTGGTCTAAGCCGCAGGCATCATCCGCTCGGCGCGCATCTTGCGCCACATGTCGAAGCTGAACACCGCGATGCTGATCCAGATCAGCAGGAAGCAGGCGAGCTGTGCGGGCTTGAGCGGTTCGTCGAAGACGAAGAGGCTCAAGAGGAACGCGATGCTGGGCGCCAGATACTGGACGAAGCCGAGCGCGGCGTAGCTCATCTTGCGCGCCGCGGTCGCGAAGAGCAGCAGCGGCACTGCAGTGACCACGCCGCCCGCCGCGAGCAGCCAGCTGATCTCCGCGCCCGAACCGAAACCGCGCCCGTCGCCGAGCCAGATATAATAGACCGCCGCCGCCAGCGAGAGCGGCAGCAGCAGGGTCGTCTCGATCGCGAGCCCCGGCAGCGAGCCGACCGGCGCGACCTTGCGGATCAGGCCATAGGTGCCGAAGGTGAAGGCCAGCGTCAGGCTGATCCACAAAGTGTCGAGCGCGCCCGCGAGCAGGATCGCGACCCCGACCCCGGCGATCGCCACCGCCGCCGCCTGCAGCCGGCTCAATCTTTCGCCGAGGAAGATCATGCCAAGCATGACGTTGACCAGCGGGTTGAGATAATAGCCGAGGCTGGCCGCGAGCACATGGTCGGTGAAGATCGCGAAGATATAGACCAGCCAGTTGACCGCGATCAGCACCGAACTCGCGAGCAGAAGCCGCAGCGCGCGCCAGTCCTTCAGCGCGGCGAGATATTCGCCGATCTGGCGGCGGAACGCCATGATGAGGAAGCAGAGCGGCAGCGACCATACGATGCGCTGCGCCAGCACTTCGACCGGCGGCACGGTCGTGAGCAATTTGAAGAAGAGCGGGACGAAACCCCAGATCGCATAGGCGCCGAGCGCGTAGGGCAAGCCGCCCTGATCGCTCCCCGCGGGGGCCGGTGCTTGGGCCATGGTCGAAGCCGCTGCTTAGGTCAGATGATACCGCCGCCGAGCATCAGGCGGATGACGCCGATGACGATGACGACGATATTCAGGTTCCGCCCGCTCGTGCGGTCCGACATCGCGCCGAGCGCGAGGCCGACGACCGCGAAGGGGATGATCACCCAATTCGCCCAGCCGAGGAAGGGGATGAAGGCGAAAACCGCGAGAATGAGCGCGATGACGCCGATGACGAGCGAACCGATGTTGAGCATTTGCCAAGTGTCGCACGGCGCCCCGCGTCCCGCAAGTGGGCTGTTTTCCGACACTCGGTTCATCGACGATATCGCTCGCTTCGTCTTGTTGCCGGGCGTTCATGCAACGCCCGCCGCGATCGGCTCGTTTTCCCACCGTAGCGCCCGATGCCACCGTGCGGGGTCGGGACGCCGAACCAGGAAAGGACATTATAATGCGTATCATGACCAAGGGCCTGCTGGGCGCCTTCGCCGCGATCGCCGTCACTGCGACCGCTCCCGCCTATGCCGGCATCACCACCGCGCCGACCAAGAGCGAGGGCTTTTACAAGCTCGAGCAGGAAAGCGGCTTCCACAAGAAGAACAAGCGCCACCGCCATTATGCCGACCAGCGCGTCAATTCGAACACCCGCATCTGGCGCGGCGACGATGGCCGCTACCGCTGCAAGAAGGACAATGGCACCACCGGTCTGTTGATCGGCGGCGCGGTCGGCGGGCTTGCCGGTCACGAGATTGCGGGCAACGGCGACAAGCTGCTCGGCACCGTGCTCGGCGCCGCCGGCGGCGCACTGCTGGGCCGCGAGATCGACCGCGACAAATATCGCTGCCGCTAAGCGGTTGGGTTACCGTTACGGGTGCGGGTCCGAGACCCCTCCGCCCGCATACGTGATGGAGAGGGCGCCGGTCGCAAGGCCGGCGCCCTCGACTGTTATGGGGGAGAGTTTCTCGGGCGTTGGCGGGGGAAAGCCGCCTCATAAATTCCGTTTGTGTCGAGCGAAGTCGAGACACGTGGAGGCACGCGCTCCCAATTGGTGTCTCGACTTCGCTCGACACAAACGGAAATAGAGAATTGGATGCAAAACCAACCTCAAAGAATCTCGTAGACCTTTTCCATCGGCCTACACAGCCGCACGCCCTTATCCGTCTCGACGAAGGGCCGTTCGACATAGGCGGGATTCGCCGCCATCGCGGCGATAATCGCGTCCTCGTTCCACTCGGTCACGCCGCGCTCCTGCGCATCGGTGCCGCGCAGGCGGAGCGCGTCGCGGGCGCTGAGATTCGCGGCCTCGAACAGCTGGCGCAGCTTGTCCGCCTCGTACGGCTGCTTCAGATATTCGACGACGGTCAGCTCGACGCCGGGAGTTTCCTGCAGCACGGCGAGCGTCTTGCGCGAGGTGCCGCAGGCGGGGTTGTGCCAGATGGTTGCTTTCATGCCGCCGCCCTATCGCTGCAAAGGTTGCCGTGTAAACCCGCCGTTCATGGCGATTATGCCACAGTTCGCGGTATGACGAACGCATTGCGGCTTGCCTTTGCAAGCGAAGCTGCGGCTAATAGCCCCATGAGGGATCGCCAGAGGCGGCAGACGGGGTTGGGTTGCAAGTGAACAAGTTGATCGATCGACGATCGATGCTGGGTGCGGTGGCCGCCGGTGCGGGAGCCTTGGCCGCGATGCCGCTGCGCGCGCAGTCGCTGCCGGGCTGGAGTGAGCAGCCGGCACCTTTCGTCCCGCCGCCGGTCGACTATGTCGCCGTCGCCAAGGCGCAATTGGGACTGCAAGGCCGCAATATCACGCAGACCGACCGCGTCGGCATCGTCGATTTCGGCCTGCCCTCGTCGCGCCCGCGCTTTGCGCTGGTCGACATGGTCGCGGGCAAGGTCGACATGTTTCCGGTGACGCACGGCCGAGGGTCCGACCCGCAGCACGACGGCTGGCTCAAGAGCTTTTCGAACCGCGTCGGCAGCCTGGCGAGTTCGCGCGGGGCCTATCGTACGAGCGACTATTATTGGGGCGCCAACGGATCGTCGATGCGTCTCGCGGGGCTGGAGCCCGACAATTACAACGCCGACGCGCGCGCGATCGTCGTGCACGGCGCCTGGTACGCCGAGCCGTCGCTGATCGCGACGCAGGGCAAGCTTGGGCGGAGCGAGGGCTGCTTCGTCTTCGGCGAGGAATTGCTGCCGCTGATCCTCTACAAGCTAGGGCCGGGGCGGCTGCTCTTTGCCGATAAGCTCAGCCTGCCTCCGCCGGCGCCGGTACCGTTCGAGCTGCCCGGCACGCCCGCGCCGGGGACCGAGAATATGGTGCGCACGGGTGCGCAGCAGGGTGTGTTTCCGAAGACGGCGGATTGAGCCGCCTTCCCCCTTGATGGGGGAAGGATACGAAGCCTTGCGCCGTTGGCGCTAGGCGGAGTTGGATGGGGGTGATGGTACGTCATCGCGCCGCCCGCTTAAGGTCGAGAGCGCACCCCCACCGCTGCGACTAACGAGCAAGCTCGTAAGTCTCGCTGCCTCCCCCCTTGAGGGGAGGGGATACGGCTCAATTCCCGACGCTGACCCAGTCCGCCTTGCTCGCCACCGTCGGCACCACCGGCGGCGCGATCATCGTCGCGGCGGGGCGGCCGGGCTTGGCAAAGCTGGCGATCACCGGCGCGTCGCGGCCATAGATGTCGGCGAGCTTCTTCACCCCGCCCTTCTCGCCGGGTATCGCCGTCCAATAGGCGATATAAACGGGGAACGGCTTTTCGAAGCCGAAGCGCGTCGTCTCGCCGCTGGCGATCGCCTCGCCGAATTCCTCGGGGGTCTTACCCGCGAACCACACGGTCATCAGCCCGGAGAATTTCAGCGCCTTTTCGGTGCGGATGCAGCCGTGGCTGAACGCGCGGGTCGCAGAGGCGAAGGCGCCCTGCGACGGCGTGTCGTGCAGGTAGATGGCGTGCGGATTGAGCATTTCGAGCTTCATCACGCCGAGCGCATTGTTCGCGCCGGCCTTTTGAACCACCGACAGCGTCTTGCCGCTTCCCGTCCAGGTATAGCCCTGCGCGCGTGCGGCGGCGGGATTGCGCGCGATCGTCGCGCCGATTCCCTCGTTGATGATGCTGCGCGGCAGCGTCCACGTCGGGTTGACGATGACGCCGGTCGCCATCGGGTTGAGCTGCGGCGTCGCGGTCGACGGCTTGCCGACCACCGCCTTGTGCTCGCCGATCTTGACGCCATCATAGATGACGCGGGTCTGATATTCGGGGACGTTGGTGACGATATAGGTTGGGCCCAGGTCGCGCGGCATCCAGCGCCAGCGCTCCATGTTGACGCGGATCGCATTGGCGTCGGCGGTGGTCTTGGCGTTCGCAAGCGCGGCCTTCAGCGCCGCGAAATTGGCGTGCGTCGGCTCGAACCCCGCCAGCGTCTCGGGGATCGTCCCCGCGACCAGCGCCGCAGTCAGCATCGAGACGAGCGGCATGCTGTCGGCGTCGCTGTCGGTCATGAACCACTGTTTGCGCGCCGCGTTCGGCGTGCGCCCGTCGCGCAGGTGCGTTGCAAGCAGCAGGAAGCTGTCGGTCGCGACGCGGTCGAGATGCGCCTGGTCGTCGCCGATGATCGCCGCGGCGAGCCCCTCGGGATTATAATCCTTGGCGAACAGCCCCTCGGCGCCGGCGCTTTCGATCGCGCGGAGCAGCGCCTCGGCATTGGCTTTGGACCAGCTCGGTAGATTGGCCTCGGCGGCGCTTTCGATCTCGGGCGCGTCGTCGACGACCTTGTCGGGCTGGAGAACGACCGAGTCTTCCTTGACGTTGGTCTGGGCGAGCGCGGGGGAAGCCGCGAGCGCGAGCGGCAGGATCAGCGGGGCGGCGATGGGGGAGATTTTGACCATAGGCCAAGCGCTATAGTCAAAAATCCGCGGTAGTTAAAGTGATGCGGCGCACAACTCGTCGCTAGTAGCGAAGAACCGTGCGCCGCCGTCGAACGATCAGGCCGAAGCTTCCTCGTCCTGCCGCGCCAGCCATTCCTCGAGCCACTTGATCGTATAATCGCCGTTGATCACATCGGGATCGGCGAGCAGCGCCTGATGCAGCGGGATGTTGGTCTTGACCCCGCTCACCACCATTTCCTCGAGCGCGCGGCGCATGCGCATCATGCAGCTTTCGCGGCTGCGGCCATAGACGATCAGCTTGCCGATCATGCTGTCGTAATAGGGCGGGATCGAATAGCCGGCGTAGAGCCCGCTATCGACGCGCACATGCATGCCGCCCGCCGGATGATATTGCGTGACCTTGCCCGGCGAGGGCAGGAAGGTGCGCGGATCCTCGGCATTGATGCGGCATTCCATCGCATGGCCGCGGAATTCGAGATCCTCTTGCCGTACCGACAGGTCGCGGCCGTCGGCAATGCGGATCTGTTCGCGGACGAGGTCGAAGCCGGTGATCATCTCGGTCACCGGATGCTCGACCTGGATGCGCGTGTTCATCTCGATGAAGAAGAATTCGCCCGCTTCCCACAGGAACTCGATCGTGCCCGCGCCGCGATAATGCATCTTGGCCATCGCGTCGGCGCACACCTTGCCCATGCGCGCGCGTTCCTCGGCCGAGATGACCGGCGACGGGGCTTCCTCGAGCACCTTCTGGTGCCGCCGCTGGAGCGAGCAGTCGCGCTCGCCGAGATGGATGGCATTGCCCCGCCCGTCGCCGAACACCTGGAATTCGATGTGGCGCGGATTGCCGAGATATTTTTCCATATAGACGGTCGGGTCGCCGAATGCCGCGGCGGCCTCGCTTGAGGCCTGCCCCATCAGGCTTTCGAGGCTGTCTTCGTCGGGCACGACCTTCATGCCGCGCCCGCCGCCGCCCGACGCCGCCTTTATCAGCACCGGATAGCCGATCGCCTCGGCGAGCCTCTTGGTTTCTTCGCTGAACGTCACCGCGCCGGGCGAGCCGGGAACGACCGGCAGGCCCAATGCCACCGCGGTCCGCTTTGCCTCGACCTTGTCGCCCATGGTGCGGATATGCTCGGGCTTGGGTCCGACGAAGCAGATATTATGCGCCTCGATGATCTCGGCGAAACGCGCATTTTCCGACAGGAAGCCATAGCCCGGATGAATCGCGTCGGCGCCCGTCACCTCGGCGGCCGAGATGATCGCGGGGATATTGAGATAGCTGTCCTTCGCCGCGGGCGGGCCGATGCACACCGCCTGATCGGCCAGGCGGACGTGCATCGCGTCGGCATCGGCGGTCGAGTGGACCGCGACGGTCTTGATGCCCATCTCGTGGCACGCGCGGTGGATGCGCAGCGCGATCTCGCCGCGGTTAGCGATCAGAAGCTTTTCGATGCTCATGCGAGCCTCAGGCGATGGTGAACAGCGGCTGGTCATATTCGACCGGCTGGCTGTTCTCGACGTGCACGGCCTTCAGCGTGCCCGCCGCGGGCGCGGTGATCGGGTTCATCACCTTCATCGCCTCGATGATCAGGATCGTGTCGCCGGCCTTTACCGCCGAGCCGATGCTCGCGAAATTGGCGGCGCCGGGTTCGGGCGACAGATAGACGGTGCCAACCATCGGCGATTTCACCGCGTCGGCGAAACTGTCGGCGGCGGGCGCGGCCGGAGCGGCGGCGGGCGCAGCCGGAACAGGTGCGGCGGGCGCCGCGGCGACCGGCGCGGGGGCATAGGCGACCGGTGCCGCGGCGGCGGCGGGTACCTTGCGCGCGACGCGCACCTTGCGGTCGCCGTCTTCGACTTCGATCTCGGTGAGGCTGGTGTCGTCGAGCAGCTCGGCGAGCGCACGCACATAGGCCGGATCGATATTGATGCCATCGTCTTTATGGTCACCCATGATATATTTCCTGTTGCTACGGCGCTCGTATATCGGCGCGTTGACCCCTGTTTTCGATGCCGCCTCTTGTCAGAGAGACGCGGCGGCGTCCAGCGCCAGCGTATAGCTCTCTGCGCCGTGCCCCGCGAAATGCGCTACGGCCACCATGCCTATATAGCTGATATGGCGAAAGGATTCGCGCTTCATCGGGTCGGACAGATGGACCTCGATCACCGGCACCTTGATCGATTTGATCGCGTCGTGGAGCGCAACCGAGGTGTGCGTATAGCCCCCGGCATTGAGCAAAACCGCCTTCGCGCCCGCGACATAGGCCTCATGCAACCAGTCGATCAGCACGCCCTCATGGTTGGTCTGGCGGCACTCGAGCCTGAGGCCGAGCGCTTCGGCCTGCCCCTCGAGCCGCGCATGGATGTCGTTCAACGTATCATGCCCATAGATTTCGGGCTCGCGCGTGCCGAGCAGGTTGAGATTGGGGCCGGAGAGGACATAGACGGTTGGCTTGTCGGTCAATGCGCGGTCTTTCGGTTGCTAGGATAGGCGCTCCCCCTATATGGGCTGCTCGGCAAAAGGCAAAGCGAGGCGGACATCCCTTGATCTCGATCATCCTCAACGGCGACCCGCGGCAGGTGCGCGCAGGCAGCATCGCCGACCTGGTCGCGTCGCTGGGGCTGGACGTGAACAAGGTCGCGGTCGAGCGCAACCGCGCGATCGTGCCGCGCTCGACCCTCGCCGACGTCGCGCTCGCCGAGGGCGATGCGCTGGAAATCGTGCATTTCGTAGGAGGCGGTTGTTGACCGACAGTTGGAGCGTTGCCGGACGGACTTTCACCTCGCGGCTGATCGTCGGCACCGGCAAATATAAGGATTTCGAGCAGAATGCCGCCGCGGTTGACGCGTCGGGCGCCGAGATCGTCACCGTCGCGGTGCGCCGCGTCAATGTGTCGGATCCGAGCGCACCGATGCTGACCGACTTTATCGATCCCAAGAAGATCACCTATCTTCCCAACACCGCGGGCTGCTTCAACGCCGACGATGCGATCCGCACGCTGCGGCTGGCGCGCGAGGCGGGGGGCTGGGATTTGGTCAAGCTAGAGGTCCTCGGCGAGGCGAAGACGCTCTATCCGAACATGCGCGAGACGCTCGAGGCGACCGAGGTGCTTGCCAAGGAAGGCTTCCTGCCGATGGTCTATTGCGTCGATGACCCGATCGCCGCGAAACAGCTCGAAGATGCCGGTGCGGTCGCGATCATGCCCTTGGGCGCGCCGATCGGGTCGGGGCTCGGCATCCAGAACCGCGTCACGATCCGGCTGATCGTCGAGGGGGCCTCGGTGCCGGTGCTCGTCGATGCCGGCGTCGGCACCGCGAGCGACGCCGCGGTGGCGATGGAGCTCGGCTGCGACGGCGTGCTGATGAACACCGCGATCGCCGAGGCGAAGGACCCAGTGCTGATGGCGCGCGCGATGAAGCGAGCGGTCGAGGCCGGGCGCGACGCCTACCTCGCCGGCCGCATGGGGCTGCGCAAATATGCCGACCCGTCGAGCCCGCTCGCGGGGCTGATCTGACCGACGCGATACCCGCAGCCCTGGCGCGGCAATTGTCCGACCTCGTCGCGAGGCATCCTTCGATCGCATCGATCCTGCGCCGATGGGACGAGGTCGCACTGCCCGACGCCTGGCTCACGGGCAGCATCGTCGCGCAGGCGAGGTGGAACGAGCGCTTCGGCTTCGACCCGCATCACGGGATCGCCGACGCCGATATCGTCTATTTCGATGCCGGCGACCTGTCGGCCGAAGCCGAGGAGCGCACCGAGCAGCGGATCGCGGCGCTGTTTGCCGACCTGCCCGTTCGCGTCGACGTCAAGAACCAGGCGCGGGTGCATCTGTGGTACGCCGCCAAATTCGGCCATGGCATCGCGCCCTATAGCTCGGTGGCCGATGCGATCGGCACCTATCCCACGACCGCCTCGGCGATCGGATTGCGCCGGAGGACCGAACTCGAAGTCATCGCGCCTTTCGGGCTGGCCGATTTGCTGCGCCCAGTCGTGCGGGCCAATGCGGCGCAAATCACCGAAGCCTATTATGAAACGAAAACGGCGCGCTGGCGGCACCATTGGCCCGATCTCGAAATCCTGCCATGGAGCGAAGCGGCCCAGCGCCCCTAGCTCCTCCACCCGTCGATCAAGGCCTGCCCATGAAAATCGCAACCTGTCTCGCCGCCGCGCTTCTGTTTCTTCCCGCCGCCGCGACTGCCCAGCCGGTGTTCGACACCCATGTCCATCTGTGGGACGGCGAGAAGTCGCTTGGCGAATATCAGGCGCAGGTGAAGGCCGCGGGGCTCAGCACGAGCGGGCTTGGGGTGATGTGGTTCGGCGGGCCGAACCAGGCGCGCGAGGGCAATCCCGCCGATATCGCCGCGCGCAACGATGCGCTGATCGCGCTGGCGGCGAAGCACAAGGGCGTGGTGCCGATCGCGACGGTTCATCCCTATGACGGGCAGGCGGCGCTGGACGAACTGGCGCGCGTCGCGGGACGCGGGGTGCGGATGCTCAAGATCCATCCGCATACCCAGCGCTTCGACCCCGCCGACCCGCGCGTGCTGACGCTGGTCAAGCGCGCGGGCGAACTCGGCCTCATCGTCGTGATGGACAATGCCAACATCGTGCCGGGCGGCGACAGCGAGAAATTGTTCAACCTGGCGCTGGCGGCGCCGAAGACAAAGTTCGTCTTCGCGCATATGGGCGGGCTCAACTTCCGCTTCTGGAACATCCTCAAAATGGCGCGCACCGCCGAAGGGCTGTTCGGCGACAATATCTATTTCGACATTTCGGCGATGGTGACGCTCGCCGCCGACGCGCCGATCGAGGAAGAATTTATCTGGACGATGCGCAACGTCGGGATCGACCATGTCCTGCTCGCGTCGGACTATCCGCAATTCTCGTTGAAGCAGACTCTCGAAGCTTTCGAGCGGCTCGACCTGACGGCGGAGGAAAAAGCGAAGATTCGCTCCAGCAACGCCCGGGCGCTGCTGGCACCCTGAACTTAACTCAAGTTAAAAATGGCTTTGCGATGAACGGTTTGACCCGTTTTTCGGAACGTCACACCCTGTCGCGGGTTGATGCAGCAAGAGGCTCCTCCCCCCCTCTTGGGCCTCTTGCGAGAAAGGATATTTCCCCATGGGTGAACTGAAAGACAAAGCAAAAGGCATTGCGAACGAAGTCGCCGGCAACACCAAGCAGGCGATCGGCAAGGCGACCGACAACGAGCGGCTGCGCGCTGAAGGCGAGGCGCAGGAGCGCAAGGGCGAGGCCCAGAACCTGAAAGGCTCGGTCAAGGGCGCGCTCGGCGACAAGGTCTGACCCGACCCATTTCGACGAAGTCCGCTTCGTCACGCACGGAAAAGGCCCCGGATCGCTCCGGGGCCTTTTTCACGTGCGCAGCAGGGATGCAGGCTCAGCGGCCGCCCGAGGCCACCAGATCGACGTCGGTCATGCCGCCGTCGGTGCGCGCCATCACGACATAGGCGAGGTCGCCCTTAGTGCCGCCCAGCATATGCTCGCGGCCGTTGACCCGGTGGTCGCTCGAATAGCCTGCGCGTACCGCCATGGTGTGATAATAGTCGAGCACTGCCTGCAGCGACGCCGCGGTCTGGAAATTGACGACGCGGATGTTGCACTTGCCGCCCGCGATGCCCGCAGCCTCGCGCAGCGTTGCGCGCGGGTACACCTTGAACGCGGCGGGTAGGCGATCGGCCCAGGCGTTGTTGTAGGTGAACTTGGCGTCGCAGCTGCCCTTGGCCTGATCCTTGGCGAGCGCACCGATGGTGACCGGGCGCTTCGCGTCGCAGCCGTCGCAGCCGGCTTCGAAGGGCAGCGCCTTGGGCGCCGCGAGCAGCTTGCCCGCGCTCAGCGCCGCGGCAGCCTCGGCGGCGGTCGCCGCCTTGCCGCCTGCGACCGCGGGGACGCCGCCGGCGACCGGTTGGTTGCCCGGGGTCACCGCATTCTTGTTCGCCTGGCCCGCCAGCTTGGGGTCGACCATGATCTTGTCTTCGAGCGAGCCCTTGATCGCCGGATCGGCGTTGGTGAGCCCGTCGTCGAGCGGCGACAGTTCGGCCTTCGCATCGGGATTGTCCCGGCACCCCGCCAGCGGGGCCGTCGCCATCAGCAGGCCGGCGACCAGCCATTTACCGCGCAAGATCATCGCTAACACTCCCTTAACAGACCAAAGGGAATGCCCGATCCTGGTAAAGAAGGCGCGAATAAAGAGTCTTAATGGGTAACGCTTTGTTAGCCGAAAACTGTCTCGCCATGAGACGCATTCGGCGCGCAGCGAATGAGGCGCGAGGTTTCGACCGCGGCCTGACGGTGCTTCACTGCCTGCCGATAGACGGGGTCGGTGACCATTTCCATGAAGGCGCCGCTAGTCGGATATTCGGCGATGAACATCGCGTCCCAGCGCTCGCCGTCGGGGCCGATCAGCATCGCCTCCATGCTGCCGCGCCAGACGATCGCGCCGCCGACGCGCTGGAATATGGGGCCACTGTCGATGCCATAATGGCGATAGGCCTCGGCGCCCGAAAGCCCCTGCCCCGCGAGCGCGTGGCCCTCCTCGTACGTCGCCTTGTCCTTGAAGCGCACGAGGTTGAGCATGTGGATCTTCGTATCGCGCGGCAGCGCCTTGAAGGCATCGAACTGCGCGCGTTCGGGGTCGATATGGCTATCGCTACTCACAGCAGGAACTCCTTGCGCTTGATCCGCCACGCGTCGGCGCTCTGCGTCCAGGCGTCGACCGGCGCGTCCTGAAAGGGTTCGGGCAGCCGCGTCGGGCCGCTATTGGTCGCGCCGAGCCTTTTCGCCAGCGCCTGCGAGCGCGTGTTCGCGGGATCGATGCTGTGCATCAGCTCGGGCCATTTCAGGAATTCGACCGCGAAGTCGCACGCCGCGACCGCGCCCTCGAAGGCATAGCCCTTGCCGGCGAATTTCTCGCGCACGCCGTAACCGATCTCGGGCGCGGGCCAGCCGTCGGGCTCCCACGGGCCGAGCCGTCCGACCCATTCGCCGCTCGCGCGCTCGACCACCGAGAACATCGAAAAGCCGCGGATGTGCCAGGCCCCCGCGAGCGTGCACCACAGCCGCCACGCCGACGCGCGCGGCGCGGTGCCGCCGATGTAGCGCATCGTCTCTTCCTCGGCGCACATGTCGGCGAAGGCATCGAAATCCTCGGCCGCCGGGGGGCGAAGGATCAGTCGCTCGGTCACGAGCAGCGGGCCGTTGAGCATCTTGTCCTCCCCTATATGGGCGACGCTTCTGCGGCAGGACGTGGGACAGGGCAAGCGAAAGTGGGCGCGCCTACCCCGCCGCGATCCGCCCTCCCGCGATGCGGAAGCGGGTCACCGGCCCCGGCATGTCGCCAAACAGCGCCGCCTCGGTCCCGGTCAGCCACGCCTGCCCGCCCTGCCCCGCGAGGCGGGCGTAGAGCGCGGCGCGGCGCAGGGGGTCGAGGTGCGCGGCGACCTCGTCGAGCAGCAGGATCGGCCGCTGCCCGCGCAGCCGCGCGACGCAGTCGCTGTGCGCGAGGACGAGCGAGAGCAGCATTGCCTTCTGCTCGCCGGTCGAGCAGCGCGCGGCGCTGCGCCCGCTCGCGGCGTGGACGGCGGACAGGTCGTCGCGGTGCGGCCCCGCGGTCGCGCGGCCGGCGGCGGCGTCGATGCGGCGGCGCGCGGCGAAGAGCGCCTTCAACTCCCCGGCGATCCAGACCGTCTCGCGCGGCGCGCCGTCGGCGTCGACGAGGGTCAGCAGCGGGCGGGCGAAAGGCGCGTCGGGCTGCGCCGCGAGTTCGGCCGATAGCGCGGCGAGCGTCGCCTGCCGCGCCGCGTCCATCGCCGCGCCATGCTCGGCAAGCTGCGCCTCTAGGCTGGTCAGCCATTGCTGGTCGGCGCTGGCGAGATCGGCGAGCAGCTTGCCGCGCGCGCGCAGCGCCGCCTCGTAACGATTGCCGTGCTGCGCGTGGCGAGGGTCGAGCGCGAGCACCAGCCGGTCGAGGAAGCGCCGCCGGTTGCCCGCGGTCTCGACGAACAGCCGGTCCATCGCAGGGGTGAGCCACAATATCGCGAGCCAGTCGCCCAGCGCCGTCGCCGCCGCCGAGGCGCCGTTGATGCGCACGATGCGCCGTCCGGGGTGCGCGGGCTCGATCCCGGTGCCGAGCGCGACGGGCGCGAGGTCTTCGCCCGCCGTCACCTCGGCGAACACCGCGAAGCCCCCCGTCGCGCCGTCGCGCACCATGTCGGACAGCGCCGCGCGGCGCAGCCCGCGCCCCGGCGCGAGCAGCGAGATCGCCTCGAGGATATTGGTCTTGCCCGCGCCATTGTCGCCGTGCAGCGCGAGGAGCCCCGGCCCGGCGCCCATCTCCGCCGCAGCATGATTGCGAAAATCGGTGAGCGAGAGGCGCGCGATCGTCATCTGCGGCCTGCCCTAGGGGATTTGCCCGGACGAAGGAACGCAGAGTTTTCTGCGTCTGCCCTCCCCCGTCATTCCCGCCGTCACGGAGGTAACGGACAAAATTTAGCGCGACGCGGCTAACCCATGTTATAATTTTCCATTCATCGGGAATTAATCCCGATTTGGCGTACTTTTCCCGTTGAAACAAACTTTCGATTTCCAAAAATCCGCCAAAAACCGCGGCGAAGGCAAATTGGCACGCCTCCTGCATCACCATTGGCATCCACCGGATGGTCCGGTCGGAAGGTTACAGGAAGGACAAAATCATGGCTCACTTCAACGTTCACGCCGTCAAGAGCTACGCGCTCGCTGCTTTCGCTTCGGTCTATGCCTCGGTCATGCTGCTCGCGATCGTCGGCCAGAATGGTGCGCAGGTCGGTTCGCTGGTCATCTGACCGGCGGACCCCCACCACCCGCGAAACGCCGGCCCCACGGGCCGGGATGGAAAGGAAAGAAATGAAACAGGGTTTTCGCAAGAATCGTCGCGATGGCATGGTCTTCGGCGTCTGCGCCGGCATGGCCGACCGCTTCGGGATCGACGTCTTGTGGACGCGCGTCGGCTTTGTCGCGCTGACTTTGCTGGGCTTCGGCCTGCCGCTGCTGCTCTATATCACGGTCGCGATCCTCGCGCCCTAAGCAGCACCGGGCCGGGACGCCTTTCAGGCGCAGTAGCGCATCCGGCCCGCATATTCCCAAGATTGAAGGCCCGCCGGCCCAACCGGCGGGCCTTTTGCTTATGCGCCCTTCGGCAGCACGGTGAAGCTGTAGGGAATATACAGGAACACCTCATTCTCGCTCGCCTGGTTCCACACGAGATGGCGGTCGAGCCCGCTGACCGTCACACCGTAATCGGCACCGAAGGCGCTGCTGGTGCGGCGCGATTCCTCGGCGATCAGTTGCACCACCGGCCCGCGATACTGGTCGGGGTTGACGATGGTCAGCTGCATCGCGCCATTCTTCTCGACCAGCGACCGCCCGGTCGCGGGAACCGCCTTGATGAAGCCGTCGATCCGCCGCAGCGCGCTGTCG
Organism: Sphingopyxis sp. QXT-31; assembly: GCF_001984035.1. Classification (NCBI taxonomy): domain Bacteria; kingdom Pseudomonadati; phylum Pseudomonadota; class Alphaproteobacteria; order Sphingomonadales; family Sphingopyxidaceae; genus Sphingopyxis; species Sphingopyxis sp. QXT-31. Next base: position 1,838,629 of record NZ_CP019449.1, read on the forward strand.
GCGGGTCCCGCGAGCTTGGTCTTGACCACCACCGCGACCTCGCTGGTGTCCGACCGGCGCCCCATGCGCAGCGGCAGCTCGCGATAATTGGCGAGCGTCACCGGGGTCAGCTCGAAACTGCCGGTGACCAGTTCGACCCCTGCGGCGTCGGCGCGGCGGATCGCCGCCTCCAGCATCGCGTGAATTTCCTGCCGCCGCACATTGGCATCGCGCGAATCCGACGTGACCAATATGTCCTGGATCGCACCGTCGGCGAGCCGCCGCAGGCCGATGACGGGCACGCTTTCCTTGAAATAGCCGTCGCCCGACCCGCGCGTCGACGACACGCGGACCTCGCCGCGGATATTGCTGCTGTCCTGCGCCACCGCGCCGCCGGCGGTCACCGCGAGCAGCAAGGTCGCGGACATCGCCCACGTCTTTCCGATTTTCATATATCCACCTCGCAACAAAAGAGTTGCGACCCGGAAATGGGATATCAGCGGGCGCCCTGCCCGGGGATGAACGACGATCTATGTCGGACAGCTTTAACCTTCGCGCGCGCGCCTGTGGTCATGTCCGCAATGGCCGCAGCTCTTGCGCGGCCATGGCGTCGACCAAGCCAGAATCCCCTTACGATTGAGGAAGGGCGAAAGTCCGCAATCCGGACAGCGAAAAGCGACCATCATGGCGCCACCGTGGCTCAGCCAGAATATTGCACCGACAGCGAACCCGTTATTGCCAAGGACAGCTCCCAGTGCGGTTATCCACAACGGAAAGGTAACAAATACCAAGAGTGTCCACATGGCGAACAAGCGTGATCTTTCATAGAGCGGCATGATGGGACAATTGCGCTTCGCCCCCTATTGCACAATGCGATTCTCGTCGCGACGCTGTCGCCAACCAAATAAAAAGCCCCGCCGGATCGCTCCGGCGGGGCTTGTTTCATTAGTCGAAGGCCTAGAGGCCGAGGATCTTACTCCTCGTCGCCACCTTCCGGACGGTCTAGCACCGCGACGTCGTCGGTGGTGAAGTCCTCGCCCTGGACCTTGCCGAGCGGATCGTCGCCGATCGCGGCTTCGGGGCCCTGCGCCAGTTCGGCGGCATGTTCCTCGGCCGCGGTCTGCGGCGCGATCAGATGCTCCTGGTTGGCGCGCATCGCCGCACGCAGCGCCGCGTCCTTCGACGAGGCGGTCACGCGGACGCGGTTCATGGCAGCGCCGGTACCCGCCGGGATCAGGCGGCCGACGATGACATTTTCCTTGAGGCCCTGCAGCGAGTCGATCTTGCCCTGTACCGACGCCTCGGTAAGGACGCGGGTCGTCTCCTGGAAGGACGCCGCCGAAACGAAGCTGCGGGTCTGCAGCGACGCCTTGGTGATGCCGAGCAGGACCGGACGGCCCTCCGCCGGCACGCCGTTCTTCGGCAGCTTGGCGTTATATTCCATCATCTCCAGATAATCGAGCTGCTCGCCCGGCAGCAACGTGGTGTCGCCGCCGTTGGTGATCTCGACCTTTTGCAGCATCTGGCGAACGATCACCTCGATGTGCTTGTCGTTGATCTTCACGCCCTGGAGTCGATAGACTTCCTGGATTTCCGCGACGAGATATTCGGCCAGCGCCTCGACGCCCATGACGTCGAGGATGTCGTGCGGGTTCGGCGAACCGCTAATCAGCGCGTCGCCGCGCTTGACCATGTCGCCTTCCTGCACTTCCAGGACCTTCGACTTGGGGATCAGATACTCGATCGGATCGCCCTCTTCCGGAACGATCGCGATCTTGCGCTTCGCCTTGTAATCCTTGACGAATTCAATGCGGCCGCTGATCTTCGCGATGACGCTGTTGTCCTTCGGAATGCGCGCTTCGAACAGCTCGGCCACCCGCGGCAGACCACCGGTGATGTCGCGCGTCTTCGACGCTTCGCGGCTGACACGCGCCAGAACGTCGCCCGCCTGCACTTCCTGACCGTCCTCGACCGACAGCATCGTGCCGACCGCGAGCAGGTAGCGCGCCGCTTCGCCCGACTGTTCGTCGAGCAGGGTCAGGCGCGGCTGCAGATCTTCCTTCTTCGACCGCCCCGCTGCACGATATTCGATCACGACGCGCTGGGCGATGCCCGTCGCTTCGTCGACCTGTTCGATCAGCGTCTTGGTGTCGGCCAGATCCTGATACTTCACGATGCCCTGCTTTTCGGTGATCAGCGGCATGGTGAACGGATCCCATTCGGCAATCCGCTCGCCCTTCTTCACCTTCTCGCCGTCCTTGAACAGGATCTGAGCACCATAGGGCAGCTTGTGCGTCGCGCGTTCGCGGCCTTCGCTGTCGATGATCGCCAGTTCGCCCGAACGCGACAGCGCCAGACGGCGGCCGCGCTGGTCGACGATCGTCGCCATGTCGCGATATTCGATCGTACCGTCCGAGATCGCTTCGGCGTTCGACTGCTCGTTGACCTGCGCCGCACCACCGATGTGGAAGGTACGCATGGTCAGCTGGGTGCCGGGTTCACCGATCGACTGCGCGGCGATGACGCCGACAGCTTCACCGATGTTCACCGGGGTCCCGCGCGCAAGGTCGCGGCCATAGCATTTGCCGCAAACACCCAGTGTCGCTTCGCAAACCAGCGGCGAGCGGATCTTGACCGACTGGACTTCGGCTTCTTCGATCCGCGCGGTCGTGGGTTCGTCGAGCAGGGTGCCGATCGGCGCGATGACATTGCCGTCCTTGTCGACGACGTCTTCGAGCGTGGTACGGCCGAGGATGCGTTCGCCCAGCGAGGCGATCGTCGAACCGCCCTGGATGATCGCCCGCATTTCCATGCCGCGTTCGGTGCCGCAATCTTCCTCGATCACGACGCAGTCCTGCGACACGTCGACCAGACGGCGGGTCAGGTAACCCGAGTTCGCCGTCTTGAGCGCCGTATCGGCCAGACCCTTACGCGCACCGTGGGTCGAGTTGAAATACTCGAGAACGGTGAGGCCTTCCTTGAAGTTCGAGATGATGGGCGTTTCGATGATCTCGCCCGACGGCTTGGCCATCAGGCCGCGCATGCCCGCGAGCTGCTTCATCTGCGCCTGCGAACCACGGGCACCCGAGTGCGCCATCATATAGATGGAGTTGATCGGGGCCAGACGGCCGTCGTCGAGCTTCGGCGTCGCGCGAATTTCGTCCATCATCGCGTTCGCGACCTTGTCGCCGCACTGCGACCAGGCATCGATGGCCTTGTTATACTTCTCCTGCTGCGTGATCAGGCCGTCCTGATACTGCTGCTCGAAGTCCTTCACGAGCGCGCGGGTCTCGTCGACCATGCCTTCCTTCGACGCCGGGATGATCATGTCGTCCTTGCCGAAGGAAATGCCGGCCTTGAACGCGTTGCGGAAGCCCAGCGCCATGATGGCGTCGGCGAACAACACGGTCTCTTTCTGGCCGGTGTGGCGATAGACCTGGTCGATCACGTCGCCGATTTCCTTCTTGGTGAGAAGGCGGTTGACGACGTCGAAGGGCACGGTGTGCGACTTCGGCAGGCATTCGCCGATCAGCATACGGCCCGGAGTGGTCTCGAACCGCTTCAGATACTCGTTGCCATTCTCGTCGGTCTGCGGAACGCGGCTCACGACCTTGGTGTGGAGCGTCACCGAACCGGTGAACAGCGCCTGGTGCACTTCGGCCATGTCGGCGAGCAGCATGCCCTCGCCCGGCTCGCCTTCGCGCTCCAGCGAGAGATAATAGAGACCGAGGACCATGTCCTGCGACGGAACGATGATCGGCTTGCCGTTCGCGGGGCTGAGGATGTTGTTGGTCGACATCATCAGCACGCGCGCTTCGAGCTGGGCTTCCAGCGACAGCGGCACGTGGACCGCCATCTGGTCACCGTCGAAGTCGGCGTTGAACGCGGCGCAGACCAGCGGGTGAAGCTGGATCGCCTTGCCCTCGATCAGAACCGGCTCGAACGCCTGGATGCCGAGGCGGTGGAGCGTCGGGGCGCGGTTCAGCAGGACCGGGTGCTCGCGAATGACTTCGTCGAGGATGTCCCAGACTTCCTTGCGTTCCTTTTCGACCCACTTCTTCGCCTGTTTCAGGGTCATCGACAGACCCTTGGCGTCGAGGCGCGCGTAGATGAACGGCTTGAACAGTTCGAGCGCCATCTTCTTCGGCAGGCCGCACTGGTGCAGTTTCAGTTCCGGACCGGTCACGATGACCGAACGGCCCGAATAGTCGACGCGCTTGCCGAGCAGGTTCTGGCGGAAGCGGCCCTGCTTGCCCTTGAGCATGTCGGACAGCGACTTCAGCGGACGCTTGTTGGCGCCCGTGATCGTGCGGCCGCGGCGGCCGTTGTCGAAAAGCGCATCGACGGCTTCCTGCAGCATGCGCTTTTCGTTGCGGACGATGATGTCCGGCGCGCGCAGCTCCATCAGGCGCTTCAAACGGTTGTTGCGGTTGATCACGCGGCGATAGAGGTCGTTCAGATCCGAGGTCGCGAAGCGGCCGCCGTCGAGCGGCACCAGCGGGCGCAGTTCGGGCGGGATGACCGGCACGACTTCGAGGATCATCCACTCGGGACGGTTGCCCGATTCGATGAACGATTCCACGACCTTGAGGCGCTTGATGATCTTCTTGGGCTTGAGCTCCGACTTGGTGGTCGCAAGCTCTTCCATCAGGTCGGTGCGTTCCTGCTCCAGATCGAGATTTTCGAGGAGCACGCGGATCGCCTCGGCACCGATGCCGGCCGAGAAGGCGTCTTCGCCATATTCGTCCTGCGCGTCGAGCAATTCGTCTTCGGTCAGCAGCTGGAACTTCTCGAGCGGGGTCAGGCCGGGCTCGAGAACGATGTACGCCTCGAAGTACAGCACGCGCTCGAGCTGCTTCAGCTGCATGTCGAGCAGCAGGCCGATGCGCGACGGCAGCGACTTCAGGAACCAGATGTGCGCGACGGGCGCGGCGAGCTCGATATGGCCCATGCGCTCGCGGCGGACCTTGGTCACCGTGACTTCGACACCGCATTTTTCGCAGACGATGCCCTTGTATTTCATGCGCTTATACTTGCCGCACAGGCATTCATAATCCTTGATCGGACCGAAGATGCGCGCGCAGAACAGGCCGTCGCGCTCGGGCTTGAACGTCCGGTAGTTGATCGTTTCGGGCTTCTTGATCTCGCCGAACGACCACGAGCGGATACGCTCGGGGCTCGCGATGCCGATCTTGATCATGTCGAAGGTTTCGGGCTTCGCGACCGGGTTCATGAAGTTGGTAAGCTGGTTCATATTCTAGCTCCATCTTCCCCTCTCGCTTAGCACGAGAGGGGTGAGGAAAAATCTTATTCGGCGGCTTCGGGAAGGGCTTCCGGACCTTCGTCGGGATCCTCTTCCGCATAGGAAGACAATTCGACGTTGAGGCCCAGCGAGCGCATTTCCTTGACGAGCACGTTGAAGCTTTCGGGAATGCCGGCCTCGAAGGTGTCGTCGCCCTTGACGATCGCTTCGTAGACCTTGGTGCGGCCGATCACGTCGTCGGACTTAACCGTCAGCATTTCCTGGAGCGTGTACGCCGCGCCATAGGCCTGGAGCGCCCAGACCTCCATTTCACCGAAGCGCTGGCCGCCGAACTGCGCCTTACCGCCCAGAGGCTGCTGGGTGACAAGCGAGTACGGCCCGATCGAACGCGCGTGGATCTTGTCGTCGACCAGGTGATGCAGCTTCAGGATATACATATATCCCACCGTCACCTTGCGGTCGAAACGGTCGCCGGTGCGGCCGTCGTAGAGATCGACCTGACCCGAGCGATCGAGACCCGCGCGTTCCAGCATCGCCGACACGTCGCCTTCGCGCGCACCGTCGAACACCGGGGTCGCGAAGGGCACGCCCACCGACAGGTTTCCGGCGAGTTCGACGACCTCTTCCGAGCTGCGCGCCTTGATTTCGTCGGCATATTCGTCGCCATAGGCCTGCAGCAGCGCTTCGCGTACCGCCTCGGGCGGGGCGCCGGCCTCGGGGTCGGGGTTCGCCATACGCCAGTCCTCGAGCGCCGCGGTGATCCGCTGGCCGAAACCGCGCGATGCCCAACCGAGGTGCGTTTCGAGAATCTGCCCGACGTTCATGCGCGACGGCACGCCCAGCGGGTTGAGCACGAAGTCGACATGCGTCCCGTCCTCGAGGAACGGCATGTCCTCGACCGGCAGGATGCGGCTGATGATGCCCTTGTTGCCGTGACGGCCGGCCATCTTGTCGCCCGACTGCAGCTTGCGCTTCACCGCGACGAAGACCTTGACCATCTTGAGCACGCCCGGTGCGAGTTCGTCGCCGCGCTGCAGCTTTTCGACGCGATCTTCGTACTTCGCGCTGATCCGCTTGATCGCGTCGTCATACTGCGCCTTGATCGCTTCCAATGCGGTCTGCGCATTGTCATCGACGACGGCGAGCTTCCACCAGTCCGAACGGTCGAGGTCGACGAGCATCTGTTCGGTGACTTCGTCGCCCTTCTTCAGGCCCTTGGGCACCGCACTGGTCGTTTGACCGATCAGCAGGTCCTTGAGGCTGGAGAAGGTCGCGCGGTTGAGGATCGCGCGCTCGTCGTCGGCGTCCTGCTTCAGGCGCTCGATTTCCTCGCGTTCGATCGCGATCGCGCGTTCGTCCTTGTCGATACCGTGGCGGTTGAAGACGCGGACTTCGACGACCGTGCCCGACACGCCCGGCGGCAGGCGGAGCGAGGTGTCGCGCACGTCGCTGGCCTTTTCGCCGAAGATCGCGCGCAGCAGCTTCTCTTCCGGCGTCATCGGCGATTCACCCTTGGGGGTGATCTTGCCGGCCAGAATATCGCCCGGGCCGACTTCGGCGCCGATGTAGACGATGCCCGCTTCGTCGAGGTTGCGGAGCGCTTCCTCGCCGACGTTCGGGATGTCGCGCGTGATGTCCTCGGGGCCAAGGCGCGTGTCGCGGGCGGTGACTTCGAATTCCTCGATGTGGATCGAGGTGAAGACGTCGTCCTTCACGATGCGTTCGGAAATGAGGATCGAGTCCTCATAATTATAGCCGTTCCACGGCATGAACGCGACGAGCACATTTTTGCCGAGCGCCAGTTCGCCGAGTTCGGTCGACGGACCGTCGGCGATGATGTCGCCGGCGCGGACGACTTCGCCCACCTTCACCAGCGGACGCTGGTTGATGCAGGTGTTCTGGTTCGACCGCTGGAACTTCTGCAGGCGATAGATGTCGACGCCCGACCTGCCGGGTTCGACCATGTCGGTCGCACGGATGACGATACGCGTCGCGTCGACCTGGTCGATGATGCCGCCGCGGCGCGCCGCGATGGCTGCACCGGAGTCGCGGGCAACGGTTTCTTCCATGCCGGTGCCGACCACGGGCGCTTCGGCCCGTAGCAGCGGCACAGCCTGACGCTGCATGTTCGAGCCCATGAGCGCGCGGTTGGCGTCATCGTTTTCCAGGAACGGGATGAGCGATGCCGCGACCGAAACCAGCTGCTTCGGCGACACGTCCATCAGCGTGATCTGATCGCGCGGGGCCATCAGGAATTCGCCCGCTTCGCGCGCCGAGATCAGCTCGTCGATGAAGCTGCCGTCGGGGTTGAGGTCGGCGTTCGCCTGGGCAACCGTGTGCTTCTGCTCTTCCATCGCCGACAGATAGACGACTTCGGTCGTGACCTTGCCGTCGATGATCTTGCGGTACGGGGTCTCGATAAAGCCGTACTTGTTCACGCGCGCAAAGGTGGCGAGCGAGTTGATCAGACCGATGTTCGGGCCTTCGGGCGTTTCGATCGGGCAGATACGGCCATAATGCGTCGGGTGAACGTCGCGGACTTCGAAGCCAGCCCTTTCACGGGTCAGCCCGCCCGGCCCGAGCGCCGACACGCGGCGCTTGTGGGTGACTTCCGACAGCGGGTTGGTCTGGTCCATGAACTGCGAGAGCTGCGACGAACCGAAGAATTCGCGCACCGCGGCGACCGCGGGCTTCGCGTTGATCAGGTCGTTCGGCATCACGGTCGACACGTCGACCGAGCTCATACGCTCTTTAACGGCGCGCTCCATGCGGAGCAGACCGACGCGATACTGGTTCTCGAGCAATTCGCCGACCGAACGCACACGGCGGTTGCCGAGGTTGTCGATATCGTCGATTTCGCCCTTGCCGTCCTTCAGGTTCACCAGTTCCTTGACGACGGCAAGGATATCCTCGCTGCGCAGCGTGGTGACCGTATCCTCGGCGTCGAGGCCGAGGCGCATGTTGAGCTTGACGCGGCCGACGGCCGACAGGTCGTAGCGCTCGGGGTCGAAGAACAGGCCGCCGAACAAAGCTTCCGCGGTTTCGCGCGTCGGCGGTTCGCCGGGGCGCATGACGCGGTAGATGTCCGAAAGCGCCTGGTCGCGGTCCTCGGCCTTGTCCGCCTTCAGCGTGTTGCGGATCCAGGGACCGGTGTTGTTGTGATCGATGTCGAGCAGCACGAGCTTGTCGATGCCCGCACCGTCGATCTTTTCGAGATTGTCGGCGGTCACTTCGTCGCCGGCTTCGATATAGATCTCGCCGGTCGACTCGTTGATCAGGTCATAGGCGCTGTAGCGGCCGAAGATTTCCTCGGTCGGGATCAGCAGCGTGTCGAGACCGTCCTTCGCCGCCTTATTGGCAAGGCGCGGGCTGATCTTGTGGCCGGCGGCAAAGACGACTTCGCCGGTCTTGGCATCCACCACATCGAAAGCGGGCTTCGCGCCGCGCCAATTCTCGACCTGGAAGGGCACGCGCCAGCCATTTTCGGCGCGCTCGAAGACGAGGCGGTCATAGAAATGGTTGAGGATTTCCTCGCCCGTCATGCCCAGCGCATAGAGCAGCGACGTCACCGGCAGCTTGCGCTTGCGGTCGATACGGACGTTGACGATGTCCTTGGCGTCGAATTCGAAGTCGAGCCACGAACCGCGGTACGGAATGACGCGCGCGGCGAACAGGAACTTGCCCGACGAGTGGGTCTTGCCGCGATCATGGTCGAAGAGCACACCCGGCGAACGGTGCATCTGCGACACGATGACGCGCTCGGTGCCATTGACGAAGAAGGTGCCGTTCTCGGTCATGAGCGGCATGTCGCCCATGTAGACGTCCTGCTCCTTGATATCGAGGACCGAGCGGGTGTCGGTCTCGCTGTCGACTTCGAACACGATCAGGCGCAGTGTGACCTTCATCGGCGCCGCATAGGTGATGCCGCGCTGACGGCATTCCTCGACGTCATACTTGGGCGCTTCGAGTTCGTAATGGACGAAGTCGAGCTCGGCAGTGCCGGCGAAATCGCGGATCGGGAAAACGCTGCGCAGCGTCTTTTCGAGGCCCGAAACATAGCCGACCGAGGGGTCGGACCGCAGGAACTGCTCATAGGATTCGCGCTGCACCTCGATGAGGTTGGGCATCTCCACCGCTTCGTGGATGTTGCCGAACAGCTTACGGATTCGCTTGCTCGCGGTTGCTTCGAGGGCCTTGCCCACCGACTTCGCCTTGGTCGCCATAAGTGATTGTCTCGCCTTGATAAATTAGATCGCGGACGCGATCGAGACGCAAAAAGGCCGCAGGCAACCGTCGCCGGTTTACCGCAGCTTCTTGACGCATCTCGAAATCCCCGCCGACCTATCCGTACAGCCTGCCGCGCAAAGTCAGGCTCTATCTCGAACGATGGGGTGTGCGGGCGATATAGGTTTCGGGTCCTATTTTGTCAACGCGGCGGGCCGGGGATATTGGCCGGCGATGTCGAATCGGGGGCCGATGACGGTTTCGGGGTGGTTTTCAAACCGTCCTCTATTTCCGTTCGTGTCGAGCGAAGTCGATACACTTGAAGGCGCGCGCCAACTCGGCGTGTCTCGACTTCGCTCGACACGAACGGGATTTATAGGTCGGCTTGACTGCTTCCGCCCGGAACCGGCAATTCCATCCCCACCCGACGGGCTGATCTGACGCTTAGGCCTGAGCATCCTTCCAGTCGCGCTTGATCTTTTTGGCGAGGCTCCATTTGTGGACTTCGGTGGGGCCGTCGTAGATGCGGAAGGCGCGGACTTCGCGGAACACCTGCTCGACGATCGTCTTGTCGGTCACGCCGGTGCCGCCCATCACCTGGACGCAGCGGTCGGCGATGCGCATTAGGGCTTCGGACACCGCGACCTTCGCCATCGAGCTTTCGGCGGTGCCGAGGTCGCCAGTGTCGAGCACTTCGGCGCACCAGCGGATCATCAGTTCGGATTGCTTGAGGTCGATGAGGTTCTCGGCGAGCATGAAGCCGACGCCCTCATGGTCGATCAGCGGCTTGCCGAAGGCGTGGCGCCAATTGGCATAGTCGGTCGCGATCTCGTGCGCGCGCTGGCAGGCGCCGTGCCAGCGCATACAGTGCGACAGGCGCGCGGGCGACAGCCGCACCTGCGCATATTTGAAGCCCTCGCCCGCTTCGCCCAGCATCTGGTCGGCCGGGACGCGGAGGTTGTCGATGATCACCGTCGCATGGCCGCCGGGCATCGAGCTGTCGATCGTGTTGGGCACATGCTCGATGCGGATCGCGGGGTCGGGCAGATCGACGAGGAACATGCACGCGCCGCCGCCCGCGGCGACATCCTCGGCCTTCGCCATGACGATGCCGACCTTCGCGCCGTCGGCGCCGGTGATGAAGCATTTGCGGCCGTTGATGACCCAGTGGTTGCCGTCCATCCGGCAGACCGTCTTCATCATCGAGGGGTCGGATCCCGCACCGCCCTCCTCCGCAGGTTCGGTCATGAAAAAGGCCGAGCGGGCGTGGCCCTGCACCAGCTGGTCGAGGAAGCGCGCCTTGAGCTCGGGGCTGCCGACCTTGCCGAGCAGATACATATTGCCCTCGTCGGGTGCGGCGGTGTTGCACGCGAGTGGGCCGAGCGGGGACAGCCCCGACTTTTGGAGGACATAGGCGGTTTCGACCTGCGTCAGATGGTCGCCGTCGGGGAGGATGTGGGGCGTGAGCACCCCCGCGGCGCGCGCTTTGGCCTTGAGCTCGTCGACCAGTTCGTCGGTCGGGGCGCCGTGATGGTCGCGGCGCGGGTCGTTCTCATAGGGGGCGACGACGGTGCGGACGAAGGCTTCGACGCGGGCGCCGATTTCGAGGGCGCGTTCCGAGACGGTCGCGGCGGCGGCTTGCTGATGGCTCATCTGTGGCTCCCCTGTCGTGTCGGGGACCCGTTGGATCATTTGGCGCGGCGGGGCAAGCGCTTCGCAAACGAAGCATCGCGCAAAAAAGGATGCCCCGGTCGTGGGGGACCGGGGCATCGCATCGGGCTACTTAAGGGACCAACCAAATATAGCCCGAACTCGGGTACTCTTCAGACCTTAGCGCAGCAGGTTCATCACGCCCTGCTGGCTCTGGTTCGCCTGGGCGAGCATCGCGGTCGATGCCTGGGCCAAGATGCCGGCGGCGGCGAGCTTCGTCGATTCCGCCGAGAAGTCGGTGTCTTCGATGCGCGACTTCGAGTCCGCCAGATTCACGACGGTCGACGTCAAATTGTCGACAGTGGCTTCGAGGCGGTTCTGCTGGGCACCCAGGTTGGCGCGTTCGGTGGCGACCGTCTGGATCGCGGTGTCGAGCGTGGCGAGCGCGCCCGACGCGCCGGCAGCGGTCGAGAAGTCGAGGCCGTCGACGCCGAGGCCGGCCGACTGCATGTCGGCAACGGTGATGTTCACGACTTCGCCGTCGTTGAGGCCGGTCTGGATGTCGAGGTCGGCGGTGCCGTCGAGCAGCGCGGTACCGTTGAAGGTGGTCCGCGTCGCAACATCGTCGATCTGCGCGATCAGCGCGGTGACTTCGGTCTGGATCGCGGTGCGGTCGTCGTCGCCCAGCGTGCCGGTCGAGGCCTGGATCGCCAGTTCACGCATACGGACGAGCATGTTCGAAATGCCGCCCATCGCGCCTTCGGCGGTTTGCGACAGCGAGATGCCGTCGTTGGCGTTGCGGACGGCCTGGTTGAGGCCACGGACGCTGGCGTCCATGCGGGTGGCGATGGCGAGGCCGGCGGCGTCGTCCTTCGCGCTGTTGATGCGCTTGCCGCTCGACAGGCGTTCCATCGCCTCCGACTGCATGCGACCCGCAACCCGCGAGTTGTTCTGGGCGCGGAGCGCGCTCACATTGGTGTTGATAACGGTCATAAGTTCCCTTTCCGGCCCCCCAAGGGCCATTCCCATGGTGTGCGGCTCGGCGAGCTTCACGATTGCAGTAACGGCGGGCGGCGGCGGGGCTTAAGCGCGCGCGTCAAAAAAACGCCGCAATGGGTTAACGCCGGCCCCGATCTGCAATCACCCCTATGTTTTTCAACGGAAAAAATTTCTGGCACGCGCTTTGCATTACTCTTTGCGTGCGGCGCGATGCCGCGGTGAGGACGGATGATTATGAGCACGATTGACCAGAGCCGGCTGCTGCAGATGCGCAGTTCGATCCTCAATCAGAACGAAGCGCTGCAGCGCGCCGCGGGCCGCGGTGGTGCGGGCGGCGTCGACGGCGCGGCGGGAACCCTCGATTTCGGATCGGCGATCTCGGCCGCGCTGCAGCAGGTCAACGCCCAGCAGTCGAAGGCGAGCGAGATCACCGAAGCCTATGAGCGCGGCGACACGCACGACATCGTCAGCGTGATGATCGAGCGCCAGAAGGCCTCGCTCGGTTTCGAGACCACGCTGCAGGTGCGCAACAAGCTGCTCTCCGCGTACCGCGACATCATGAACATACCGGTCTGATCCGATGGCCGATACCCAAATCCTGAATCCCGTCGACGCGGGCAGCGACCGCCGCCTCCCCGTTCCCGCCGCGGGCGGCCGCTTCGCGCCGATCCAGCAGGCGCTGCGCCAGCCCGCCGTCCAGCGCGCCTTGCCCGCGATCGCCACCACCGCCGCGATCGGCATCGCCGCGCTCGCCTATTTCGCGACCGCCGCGGCGCCGCAGACCCAGCTCTTCGCCGGGCTCGCCGACGCCGACAAGGCCGCGGTCGCCGAAGCGCTGACCGCGCAAGGCATCGCACACAGCATCGACGCCACCACCGGCGCGCTGACCGTCGACGCCGACAAGCTCCACGCCGCGCGCATCGCGCTCGCGGGGCAAGGCCTGCCCAAGGCGTCGGCCGACGGCAGCGAGATGATCGGCGCCTTGCCGATGGGCGCCAGCCGCGCGATCGAGGGCGAGACGCTGCGCGGTGCGCGCGAAGCCGACCTCGCCCGCACGATCGAGGCGATCGACGCGGTCAAGGGCGCGCGCGTGCATATCGCCGCCGCCGAACCCAGCCTCTTCGTTCGCGAGGACAAGCCCGCGACGGCATCGGTGATGCTGACGCTGCAGAACGGCCGCAGCCTCAGCGACGGCCAGGTGCAGGCGATCCGCTTCCTCGTCGCCTCGTCGGTGCCGGGGATGAACGCCGACCAGGTGTCGGTGATCGACCAGCGCGGCGCTTTGCTGTCGGACTCGGCGACGTCTGGCGACATGCAGGCGTTCCAGCTGCAGACGCAGATGGAGGACCGTTATCGCCGCGCGCTGGACAGCCTGCTCGGCCCGATGCTCGGCGCGGGCAATTATACCGTCGAAGTCCACGCCGACGTCGACATGTCCGAAAGCCAGGCGACGCGCGAAAGCTTTCCGGAGAACGACCGCGCGCTGACAAGCGAGATGGTCACGCGCTCGGTCAGCGGCCAGGGCGACGCGCCCGCGGTCGGCATCCCCGGCGCGCTGTCGAACCAGCCGCCGCCGGCCTCGGCGCTGAACCAGACCCCGAACGGCACCGCCCCCGGCGCTCCCGCCCCGGCGACGCAGAGCAACGAGAACGCCCAGCGCGCCTATGAGGTCGGCCGCGAGATTTCGGTCACGCATCGCCCGCAGGGCCAGCTCCGCCGCGTCTCGGTCGCGGTCGCGCTCAACCAGGGATCGAAGGCGCTGACCCGCGCCGACATCACCAAGATCGACGGCCTCGTGAAGGGCGCGGTCGGCTTCGATGCGGCGCGCGGCGACCAGGTCGCGATCAGCCAGCGCCCCTTCGCCAAGGTCGAGGACATGTCGCCCGCCTTCTACGAACAGGGCTGGTTCCTGCCGCTGGTCAAGCAGATCGGCGCGGTGCTCGTCGCGATCCTCGCCTTCTTCTTCATCGGCCGCCCGCTGATCAAGGCCGCCAAGGCCCGCGCCGCCGCGCGCGCCGAACGCGATGCCGCGCTCGAGGAATCGCTGATGGCGGCCGCCGAGGGCGGCAACCCCGCCCTCCCCCGCCCGCGCGGCCGCGAAATCACCCTCGAGATGATCGAGGCGGCGCCGAGCTACGAGGACCGCGCCAACCTCGTCCGCGCCTTCGTCCGCCAGGATTCGGCGCGCGCCGCGATCGTCGTGCGCCAGCTGATGCAGGAGGGCGCCCGTGGCTGATCTCGACACCGACCTCGGCACCTCGCCCGCGAAGGCCGCGGTCGAAGGCTCTGCCGCCGCCGCGATCCTGTTGATGCTGCTCGACGAAAGCGAAGCCGCGACGATCCTGAAGCACCTCGACCCCGCCGAAGTGCGCCAGCTGGCGAAAGGCATGTTCGACGCCGCCAACGCGACCGAAGTCCAGATCGAGCAGGCGCTCGACCGCTTCGTGACGCGCAGCCGCTCGGTCAGCGCGTTCAGCGTCGGCGCCGACACGCGCATCCGCACCGTGATCAACCAGGCGGTGGGCAACGTCCGCGCCGACAATATCCTGGCCGCCGTCGCGCCGCAGTCGAGCGCCGCGTCGCTCGAAATGCTGCGCTGGATGGACATCGACGCCATCAGTGGATTGTTGGCGAGCGAACATCCGCAGGTCGGCGCGCTGATCCTCTCGGTGCTCGTCCCCGACATCGCGGCGCGCGCGATCGAGACGCTCGACGAAGTGCTGCAGGCCGACCTGGTGCTGCGTGCGGCGCAGCTGTCGTCGGTCCCCGCCGCGGCGATCGAGGATCTGGAATCGGTGCTCGCCGCCGCCAATGTCGGCGGCCAGCGCGTTGCCAAGCAGCCGATCGGCGGCCCGAGCGATGTCGCCAAGATCATGAAGAAGATGTCGAAGTCGGCCAGCGAGCGCGCAATCCGCAACCTCAAGAAATCGGACCGCCAGCTCGCGCAGACGATCGAGGAAGAGATGTTCATCTTCGAAAATCTGCGCGATCTCGACATGAAGAGCCTGGGCACCATATTGCGCGGCGTCGATGCGTCGCAGCTTTCGATCGCGCTCAAGGGCGCCGACGACGACATGGTCGACCTCTGCCTCTCGACGATGTCGCAGCGCGCCTCGGAAACGATCCGCGACGAAATGGCCGAGATGACGATGGTCAAGCGCACCGACGTCGACGACGCGCAGAAGGCGATCATGACGATCGTCCGCCAGATGGCCGCCTCGGGCGAGATCATGATCGCGGGTGCGGGCGACGATTATGTCTGACAACAGCTTCGCCCCCACCCCGCTCGCGATGGCGATGGCACGGCAGGGCGGTTTCCGCCCGATGTCCTTCGACCCCGCGGTGCGCGAGGCCGAGGCCCAAGCCGCCGCGCATGTGCACGTCGAGGTCGAGCCCGGCGAAGACCCGTTCGAAAAGGGCCTCGCAGAAGGCCAGCGCCTCGCCGAAGCCGGGTTCGTGGTCGAGCGCGGCCAGCTGCTCGCGCTCGTCGCGGGCGCCGAGGCGCTGCAGGACGAACCCAGCGAAGAGCTTGCGCAGCTGATCGCCGAGACCGTCGAGCGGCTCGTCCGCCAGATCGTCGCCGACGCGCCGATCGACGCGGTCTGGCTCAAGGACCAGGCCGAAACCGCCGCCGCCCTCGTGTCGGAAGCCGACAAGGCGCGCACCCTGTGGGCTCACCCGCAGGACGCCGCGCTGCTGATGGACAGCGACATCCGCCTGCCCGTCGCCGCCGACGCGACGATGATGCGCGGTACCGTCCGCGTCGAGACTTCCGCTGGCTGGATCGAGCATGGCCGCGCCGTGTATCTCAATGAACTGCGCGCCGCACTGGGCCGCGAGGAAGCCAGCGCATGACGCGCCGCCTCGCCCTGTCGGCGCAGCAATTGCTCGCCCCCGTCGATATCGCCAAGGCGAGCCCGCGCCGCATCGGCACGCTCGTCGCGCACGAGGGCATCATGCTCGAAGTGTCGGGTTTCCCGCAGCCGCTGGGCAGCAACGTCCGCATCAAGTCGGCCGACAACGACTATGTCTATGGCGAGGTCGTGGGCTTCCGCGGGCACCGCAGCCTGGTCCTGCCCTTCGACATGAACAAGCCGCTGGTCACCGGCGCGCCGGTCGAGCCGCATGGCGCCAGCTCGATGGTCCCCGTCGGAAAGACCTTGCTCGGCCGGATCATGGACGCGCAGGGCAATCCGCTCGACGGGCGCCCGCCGATCAAGTCGCAATTCCTGTGGCCGCTCGCCGGGCGCAAGGTCAACCCGCTACGCCGCGGTCGCGTCACCCGCCCGCTCGACATGGGCGTGCGCGCGATCAATGGGCTGCTGACCGTCGGCGAAGGCCAGCGCGTCGCGATCATCGCGGGCTCGGGCGTCGGCAAGTCGGTGCTGATGGGCCAGATGATCGCAGGCACCGACTGCGACGTGATCGTCGTCGGGCTGATCGGCGAGCGCAGCCGCGAAGTCAGCGACTTCGTCGAAACCAAATTGCCCCCCGAAGTCCGCAAGAAATCGGTCGTCGTCGCGGTCCCCGCCGACCACCCGCCGCTGCTCCGCCTGCGCGCCGCGATGCGCGCGACCGCGATCGCCGAAGCCTTTCGCGACGAGGGCAAGAAGGTCCTCCTCCTCATCGACAGCCTGACCCGCGTCGCGCATGCGCAGCGCGAGATCGGGCTGACCCTGGGCGAGCCGCCGACGATGAAGGGCTATCCACCCTCGGTCTTCGCGCTGATCCCCTCGCTGTGCGAACGCGCCGGCATCGACAAGAAGACCGGCGGATCGGTCACCGCGCTCTACACCGTGCTCGCCGACGGCGGCGACATCGAGGATCCGGTGGTCGACAGCGCGCGTGCGATCGTCGACGGCCACATCATCCTGTCGCGGCAGATGGCCGAACAGGGCGTCTATCCCGCGATCGACGTCGCGCGCTCGCTGTCGCGCACGATGGTCGACTCGGTCGATCCCGAGCATGCCGCCGCCGCCGCGCGCTTTCGCCAGCTCTGGTCGGCGTATGAAGAGAACCGCGATCTGATGCTGATGGGCGCCTATGTCGCCGGCGGCGATCCGGTGCTCGACGAGGCGATCATGCGCCGCGCCGACCAGCTCGCTTTCGTATCGCAGGGCGCCAAGGCCCAGGTCGATTTCACCACCTCCCGCCAAACCCTAGTCGAAGGATATAGTGCATGACCTCTCGCACCGCGCGCCGCAAACGGATCATCCGCGTGCGCAGCGTCGAACATCAGATGGCGGAGGCCAATCTCGCGCGCGCCAACAGCGAGCTTGCGAATCTCGTCGAGCTCGGCAAGCGGCTCGAGGTGCTGCGCACCGACCTCGCGATGGCGAAGGGCGCGGTCGCCGGGCGCGCGCTCAACACGATCGGCGAACTCGGCATGCGGCTCGACATGGCGAAGGAAAATCTCGTCGCGCCGACGGCGGGCGCCAGCGCGCGCCGCGACCAGATGGGCGCGCTCGCCCAGCGCGCGATGGTCAAGGAAGAATCGGCGGTGCGCCTCTACGAGCGCGGCCGCAAATCGGCCGAACAGGAAAGCGAACGCCGCGCCGACGCCAACCGCCCGTTCCGCACCGGCATGCGCCTGCGCCTGATCGACGGCGGCATCGCATGATGCCTGCGCTGCCGCAGACCCAGGCGACGCCGATGCCCTCGCTGCTCGCGATGCTGACCCCGGTACAGGGCGGCGAGGCGGGCGAAGCGGGCGCGTTCGAGCAGCTTGTCGCCGCGCAGACGCGCGGGACGGCGCCGGTGGCCGCGCCGCTTGCCGTGCCCGTCGTGAAGATCGCGCCGATGGCGAGCGTCGCAGCCGCTCATGGCGCTGCGCCGATCGCGGCAACGACACTTGCCGAAGCATCGAATAGTGAACCGCAAGCCACTCCCATCCCCGTTCGTGCTGAGCTTGTCGAAGCACCGTCCTCCTCGCTGTCGACGCCACAAGAAAATACGGCCCTTCAACAAGCTCAGGGCGAACGGCTGTTGGGTACGACCGAGCTCGCACCCGTCGCCGCTCCCGCCATGCCGATCCAGTTTGCACCTGTTGCCGTATCCGCAGCAGCTCTGCCGACAGCGATTGCGCCGCAGCCCGCGCGCCCTGCCCTGCCGCTTCATGCGCCGCAGGTGGCCGTGCCGCGGAATCCCGCCCCGACCGTAGACCTCCCGGTCGAAACCGCCACGCCGGGCAAGCCCGAAGCCGCGCCCACCGACAAGGCGATCCTCGCCGCGAACGAATTGCTCGCGACGCTGGCGCAGTTCACCATTACCGCGGGCAAGCCCGCCACTGCCAAGCCCGCAATCGCCCTGCCCGCCACCGACGGCGAAGGCGCGAGCGAGGGCGAAACCCCGGTGGCCGCCGAAGCCGCCCCCGTCGCCGCGTTTCTGGCCTCGATCACCGCGCCCGCCGAAGCGCGCCCCGCCGGCAAGCCCGCCGCCGAGATGGCCCCCGCCGCCAAGCCGCGCCGCGACGACGCGCCCGCGCTGCCGGCCGCCGCGCCGAAGGCCCGCAGCGATGCGCCCGCGATGCCGATGCTCGCCGCGCTCGAATCCCCCGCCGCCAAGCCTGCTGCCGAGCCGTCGATGACGGTGCTTTTCGCCCAGCCCGCCACCGCCGCGACAACCGCGCTAGCCGCCGCCGCGCCCGTCGCGACGATCGCCGAACGGGTACTCGACCTCGGCAGCGACGACGCCTGGATCGAACAGCTCGCCGCCGACATCGCCGCGACCAAATCGGCGTCGGGCGACATCAGCTTTCGCCTGATGCCGCGCCACCTCGGCCGCCTCGACGTGTCGATGATGGTGGGCGACGAGGGCGTGTCGGTCAGGCTCGACACCCAGCACGAAGCCACCGCGACGATCGTCACCGCGGCGCAGACGCGCCTCGCCGACGATCTCCGCCAACAGGGCGTGCGCGTCGCCGAAACGCAGGTGACCTGCACCCCGAACGAGACCGGCCGCCAGTCGCAGCAGGGCCAGGGCCGCAGCGGCGCGCAGGATGCGAGCCATCTGATCGAAACCGCCGACGACCGCGCCGAAGCGCGTACCGAAACCCGTGACGAGCGCAGCGGCGAACGCCGCGGCCGCTTCGCCTAACAGGAGCCGACCGATGACCAAGGACAAGACCGAAGCCGCCGCGCCGAAGAAGGGCGGCAAGATGAAGAAGCTGTTGATGATCGCCGTCGGTGCCGCGGTGTTGATCGGCGCCGGCGCCGGCGCCGGCATGTATTTCGGCGTCGGTATGGCCAAGACTGCGCCGAAGCCCGAGGATTTCTACCCCAAGCTGGTCGTACGTAGGGAAGACGAAGAGGAACCTGCGGCCGAGGGCAAGAAAGAAGACGCCCCGCCGAAGGTCGGCACGGTGTCGGTCCCCAACGACAAGTTCAAGGTCGACCCGCGCAAATACGAGATAACCTATTATCCGATCGAGCAGAGCTTCACCACGAACCTCGCCGACGGGTCGGGTTTCCTGCAGGTCGGGATCAGCCTGTCGACCTATTATGACGGCAAGGTCATCGCGAACATCAAGCGCCAAGACGTGCCGATCCGATCGGCGGTGCTGATGGTGCTCGCCGAACAGGATCCGGCCTTGCTGTCGACCACGCACGGCAAGCAGTCGCTCCAGCGCCAGCTGACCGGCGCGATCAACGGCGTGCTGCGCGACAAGGAAGGCTTCGGCGGCATCGACAATGTCTATTTCACGAACATGGTGATCCAGTGAGCGCCAAGACCAATCCCTTCAAGACGCCGAAAGCGCCGACCGCCAAGCCCGCGACCGACGACGCGACCGCGTCACTGCTGCTGCGCAAGGCCGAGGACGGCTATGCCTTCCCCGTGCTCGACGGCGTCGCGAACCAGTTCGCGCGGAGCCTCCGCGACCTCATCCGCGCGCTCGGTGCGCCGACGGTGCAGGTCGACCGCGGGACCGCCGAGCGCATGCGCTTTGCCGACTGGTGCGCCGCGAGCGCGCCGGCGATCTTCTGGCGTTACCACGCGCCGCCGCTCAAGGGCCCGGTGCTGCTCGCCGGTGCGCGCCCGCTGATCCTCCAGCTCGTCGACATCTTCTATGGCGGCAAGGGCCAGCTCGCGAGCGAACGCGAAGAGCTGACCGACGCCGAGGACCGCTTCGCCGCGCGCCTTGGCCGCGATATCGGACTGCAGCTCGCGGCCGCCTGGGACGGCAAGATGGTCCCCGAACTCGACTGCGTCACCACCGACAGCGCCAAGCTCGCCGCGGTGCGCGCCGACGACGAACTGCTGGTCCAGCGCTTCACCCTGCGCGGCGGCGTGCTCGACGGCCGCACCATCGCCTGCGCCTATCCGGTCGCCGCGCTGCGCGGCATCGCCGACGTCGAATCGGGTCCCGACATCCGCGACGAAGCCCCCGCCGACGCCGAGTGGACCGCGACGCTGAACAGCGCATTGAAGACCGTTCGCCTGCCGGTGCGCTCGGTCTTGGCGCGTCCCGAAATTTCTTTGGTCAAACTGCTCGGTTTGGAGGTCGGCGATATCATTCCGTTAACCATTCCGCGCAATGTTCCGGTAACCGTCGCCGGTCGGCATTTCGCCGCCGGAAGCATCGGCGAAGCGAATGGAAATGCGGCCATAATGATCGAGCATATCGAAAGAGGATCCGACGATGAGTGATCTCAGCGAAGCCCCCGCGCGCGGCGAACGCCGCGGCGCCAAGGACATGGCGGCGGCGCCCAATTTCGACCTGCTCGCCGGCGTGTCGCTGCGCGTGTCGGTCGAGGTCGGATCGACCTCGATGACCCTCGCCGAACTGCTCGCCATGTCCGAAGGCAGCGTGGTCGAGCTCGACCGCGCCGCGAACGAACTGCTCGACATCTATGCCAATGGCACGCTGATCGCGCGCGGCGAGATCGTCAATGTCGACGGCCGTTACGGCATCCAGGTCGCCGAAGTCGTCGCCCCCGACCGCGGCCTCGCCGGTTTCGACCGGAGGGCCTGATGTTCGAATATATTCTGCGCCTCCTCATCCTGCTGCCGCTCGTCGGCGGCATGGCGTGGGGCAGCCTGTGGCTGTGGAAGAAGGTCCAGATGGGCACGCTCCAGCTGCCCGGGCAGGGCGCGAAGCGGACGCGCGCGATCGAGATGATCGACGTGCTGCCGCTGGGCCCCGGAACCAAGCTGACCGTCGTCGAATTCGCCGGGCAGCGCATCCTGCTCTCGGTCTCGCGCGGCGCGGTCACCCGGCTCGCCGACAACAGCCAGGGCGACTTCCATGTCGACTAAGCGAAATTGGCTGCGCGCCGCGGCGATCGCCGGCGGCGTGGCGCTGCTGATTGCGGCGCCCGCGGCTTATGCGCAGGAAGCGAGCGGGCTCGCCCGCGCGGTGAACGAGATCGGCGGCGACGGCCGCCCGCTGTCGCTGTCGCTGCAAATCCTGCTCCTGATGAGCCTGCTGACGGTGCTGCCGTCGCTGCTGCTGATGATGACCAGCTTCACGCGCATCATCATCGTGCTGTCGATCCTGCGCCACGCGCTGGGACTCCAGCAGACCCCGCCGAACCAGGTGCTCGTCGGTTTGAGCCTGTTCCTGTCGCTGTTCGTCATGGCGCCCGTGATCACCGAGGTGAACCGCGTCGCGATCGAGCCATACGGCCAGGAACAGATCGACATCGGCACCGCGGTATCGCGCTCGGGCGATGCCCTCCACGGCTTCATGCTGACTCAGACGCGCAAGTCCGACCTGATGATGTTCGCGAAGATCGCCAAGGCGCCGAGCTATGCGAGCCCGAAGGACGTTCCCTTCTCGATCCTGCTCCCCGCTTTC
This sequence comes from Sphingopyxis sp. QXT-31, assembly GCF_001984035.1. NCBI lineage: Bacteria > Pseudomonadati > Pseudomonadota > Alphaproteobacteria > Sphingomonadales > Sphingopyxidaceae > Sphingopyxis > Sphingopyxis sp. QXT-31. The sequence continues at coordinate 1,860,540 of NZ_CP019449.1, forward strand.
GTCACCAGCGAGCTCAAGACCGCGTTCCAGATCGGCTTCCTCATTTTCCTGCCCTTCCTGATCATCGACCTGATCGTCGCCTCGGCGCTGATGTCCTTGGGTATGATGATGCTGTCGCCGACGATCATATCGATGCCCTTCAAGCTGCTGCTCTTCGTCCTTGTCGACGGCTGGGCGCTCACGATGGGCTCGCTCGCCGCCTCTTTCGGGACCTAGCGACGTGGAAGCGGACTATTTCGTCGGCGTCGCGCAGCAGTCGCTGTGGATCCTCGCGCTCGCAACCGCGCCTTTGCTGATCCCGATCCTGATCGTCGGCGTGCTGCTCGGCATGGTGCAGGCGGCGACCTCGATCAACGAGCAGACCCTGACCTTCGTGCCCAAGCTGATCGTCGCCGCGATCTGCCTCGCGATCTTCGGCGGCAGCATATTGGTGCTGCTCACCGACTTCACCCGCGAAATCTTCGCGCAGATCCCGACGCTCGTCCGATGACCAGCGCCTCCCCCTTTCCCCTCCCCCTTGATGGGGGAGGCAGCGAGACTTGGCGGCGCAGCCGCCTAGTCGCAGCGGAGGGGGTGCGCTCGCGTTCTGAAGCGATGGCGCGAGGACGCGCCCTCACCCCCATCCAACTTCGCCTAGCGCCAAGGGCGCAAGGCTTCGTATCCTTCCCCCATCAAGGGGGAAGGTAAAGCCGCCCGGACAAGTATGAACCCCGCCGACATCCCCAATGTGGAGGCGATGCTGCAGCTGTGGATGCTCGGCATGATCCGCCCCGGCGCCTGCTTCCTCGCGGCGCCGGTGTTCGGCGCGGCAAACGTCCCGATCCAGCTCCGCCTCGTCATCGCGCTCGCGGTCGGCGTGCCCGCGGTCGCGGCGTCGGGCATGACATTGCCGCCCGAGGGCATCGTCTCGGTCCCCGGCTTCTTCCTGATCATCGGCGAGGTCGTCATCGGTCTCGCCATGGGCTTCGTGCTCCAGATGGGGCTCGCCGCGGCATTGCTCGCGGGCGAGGCGATCAGCAATGCGATGGGCCTCGGCTTCGCCTCGATGGTCGATCCCTTGAGCGGCTCTTCCAGTTCGGCGATCGGGCAGTTCCTCTCGATGCTGGCGACCGCGATCTTCCTTGCCGCCGACGGGCATCTGGTGCTGATTTCGATCATCGTCGACAGCTATAGCGCGCTGCCGCCCGGCAACGCCTTCCCTTCGTGGCAGACGATCGAGGGAATCATCCGTTTCGGCAGCCTGATGTTCGCCGCGGGGCTGACGATCGCCCTGCCCGTCGGTTTCGTCCTCATCCTCGTCCAGATCATCATGGGCGTGATCGGCCGCTCGGCGCCCGCGCTCAACCTCTTCGCGGTCGGCATCCCGGCGACCTTGTTGGCCGGCGTCGTGCTGCTCGGCGTCGCAACCCCGGTGATGGCCGAGGGGCTGGCGCAGATCCTCTCCGACGCGCTCGACGCCGCGCGCATGGTCGCGGGGGGCTGAGCCATGTCGGGGACGACCGAGAAGGACCAGAAAACAGAACTGCCGACGCCCAAGAAGCTCGCGGACTCCGCGCGCGAGGGCGATGTGCTCCAGTCGCGCGAGCTGGCGACGGCGCTGATGATGCTCGTCGCGGCGGGCTGGTTGGTCGCCGCGGGCGGCTGGTTCGTGCGCACCGTCGGCGAGCTCGTCTCGCGCGGGCTGACGCTCGACCGCGGCGATATCACCGATTTTTCGCCGGGCGAAGCGCTGCTCCGCAACGGCACCGAGGTGCTGCTGCCACTCGCCAGTCTCTTCGCCGCGGCGCTGCTCGCCGCCTTCGCGGGTCCCGCGCTGCTCGGCTCGATGGGCTGGCGCGGCAAGGCGCTCGGCTTCAAGGGCAATCGCATGAACCCCATGAGCGGGCTCAAGCGCATGTTCGGCATGCAGGGTGCGACCGAACTCGGCAAGGCGCTCGCCAAAGTGCTGCTGCTTGGTGCGATCGGTTACTGGCTGGTCGCCAAGAATTTGCCCGCGATCCTGCACATGGCGTCGAGCGACCTCCATTCGGCGATCGGGCTCGCGGGCCAGGCGGTGGCGCAGTCGGTGCTGGTGATGGCCGGCGGCCTCGTCGTCATCGCGCTGATCGACGTGCCGACGCAGTGGCTGCAGCGGCGCAAGCGGCTGATGATGAGCAAGCAGGAAATCAAGGAAGAGATGCGCCAGTCCGACGGCGCGCCCGAACTCAAGCAGGCGCAGCGCCAGCGCGCGCACGAGATGCTGAGCGGCTCGGCGCGCAAGGCGGTGTCGGAGGCGACGGTGATCCTGACCAACCCGACGCATTTCTCGGTCGCGCTCCGCTATCGCCCCGGCATCGACGCCGCGCCGGTGGTCGTCGCGCGCGGCCGCGGCGAGGTCGCGCTCGCGATCCGCGAGCTGGCGCGCGGCACCGACGTGCCGATCCTCGAATATCCGCAGCTCGCGCGTGCGATCTATTTCACCGCGCGCGCCGGGCGCGTCATCCCCGAGGAATTGTTCGTCGCGGTCGCGACGATCCTGGCCTTCGTCTTCCGCCTCGAACGCGCGGTCGCCGAGGGGCTGGCGCAGCCCGATATCGAGGTGCCCGAAACGCACCGCTTCGACGCGGATGGGCGCAAACAGGCTTAATCCCCCGCGCGGCCTGCCGTTAACAGCTTCGAAGGATAGCGCGCATGGTCAGTTCAATCGCCAACAGCCTCGGCTTCGGATCGGGCATCGATACCCAGCAATTGGTCAAGGACCTTGCCGCCGCGTCGCGCGAGCCCAAGGTCGAGCGGGTCAACGAGCTGTACAAGAAGAACCAGGTCAAGATCAGCGCGGTCGCGCAGGCCAAGTCCGATCTCGAGGGTTTCGCGAATTCGCTCAGCCAGATGGTCTCCGACGGCACTTTGCGCAGCACGCCGACCGTATCCGACGACAGCATACTCAGCGCCACCTCGCGCGCGGGCCTGTCGGCCGACAGCTTCGCCGCGACGATCGAAGTGACCCAGCTCGCCCGCGCGCAGACCGTCTATTCGGGCATCGTCGCCGACAAAGCGGCACCGATCGGCCAGGGCACGATGACGCTGACCGTGGGCGGCGTCGCGAAGACGATCACCATCGGCGCGACCAACGACAGCCTCGACGGGCTCGCCAATGCCATCAACGCCAGCGGCGCCGGGGTCACCGCCTCGATCGTCGCCGACGAGGGTGGGCACCGCATCATCATGAAGGGGCCGACGGGCGCCGCGAACAGCTTCACGCTCGAAACCGCGACCCCGGCCCTCGCCGGCTTCGCTTATGGCTCGGGCGGCGGCATGACGCTGGGCCAGAGCGCGACCAACGCCGAATTCACCCTCGACGGCGTCGCCTTCAGCCGCGCCTCGAACATCGTCGACGACGTCGTCCCCGGCATGTCGCTGACGCTCAAGAAAGCCGCGCCCGGCCAGCCGGTCGATATCGGCGCCAGCCGCCCGCTCGACATGATCAAGCAGACCGTCGGCGACTTCGTCGACGTGTACAACCAGCTCAAGAAGAGCCTGCAGTCGGCCTCGGCGATGTCGGGCGCGACCACGGGGCTGCGCGAGCTCGAACGCGAGCTGCAGGCGCTCGTCAGCAAAGTGCTGACCAGCCACGGCAGCATCAACAAGCTCAGCGACATCGGCATCGGTTCGACCAAGGACGGGTTGCTGTCGCTCGACAGCGCAAAGCTCGATAAGGCGCTCGCCGCCGACGCCGGCGCGGTGGAGGCGCTGTTCAATCCGCGCCGCGACGCGGCGCACACCGAGGCGACCGATCCCGGCATCGCCTTTGCGCTCGATGCGATCCGCGACAAGGCGATCGCCGCCGACGGCGTGCTCGACCGCGTGTCGAAGTCGCTGTCGGAAAAGGGCGAGACGCTGGCCGAACAGCTCGAAAAGATCGAAGAGCGCGAGGACGCCTATGAGGCCCGGCTCGAAAAGCAGTTCGGCGGGCTCGACGCCAAGCTCGCGGCCTTGAAGGCCACCCAGACCTATCTCGAACAGCAGATCGAGATGTGGAACAGCCAGAACGACTAAGGGCGACCGTCCGTGCCAGCCACCGCCTCCACCGTCCGCGCGACCGGCCTCTATCGCCGCATGCAGAGCGAAAGCCGAGCTGCGGCCGCCGACCCCGTCGAACTCGTCACCATGCTCTACGACGAGCTGGAGATCGCGGTCGGCGTGCTCGCGGCGATGGTGCGCCAGGGGCAGCGAATCTCGGCGACCGAACCCGCGCACCGCGCGCGCGCGATCCTGATCGGGCTCGACGCAGGGCTGGATCATGAGGCTGGCGGCGACGTCGCCGCGGCGCTCACGCGCGTCTATGGCAGCATGAGGCGGAAGCTCGACAAGGCCGTCGCGGCGAACGATGCCGAGGGGCTCGACGAGCTGCTGGAGGGCATCCAGACGGTGAGCAGCGCCTGGCGACAGTTGAGGTAAGCCTTCCCCTCCCTGAAAGAGAGGGACAGCGAGACTTGCCAGCTTGCTGGTTAGTTCGCAGCGAGGGTGGGTCGGCGACGCTCGCGGCCGCACGGCTCGCTTAGCTCGCACCCACCCTGACCCCTCCCTTTCAGGGAGGGGAACACAACAAAAAACGTCGGCACCGGCTCGCTCCCCTGCCCCGCGACCAAGGTGGGGACTGGTATGGGGTGGGAAGCGAACCGGTGCCGATTCAGCGGCACTGAGACGGGTGGGGACGCTCAGGCTGCCTGTTGCTGAACTCCATATTTGCGCATCTTTTCGATGAGCGTGGTGCGCTTAAGCGTCAAAAGACGCGCCGCTTCCGAAATGATGCCGTCGGCCAGGTCGAGCGCGACATGGATCTGCTCGAGCTCGATCGTCTCGATCTCGCGCTTCAGGTCGATCGGGCGGCCCGGGGCCGGCGCCTTGGCGAAGGGCATGGCGGGCGTGGTGTCTTCCGCGCTGGCTTCTGCCGCGACGAAGCCGGTGGGGATGGCCTGTCGCGGCTGAAGCGCGGCGGTGGGGTTCAAAAGGAGGACGACGTCCTCGGCGCCCAGCGTCTCGCCGCCGTGCAGCACGCTGGCGCGCTCGACGAAATTGCGGAGCTCGCGGACATTGCCCGGCCAGCGGTGCTGCATCAGCAGCGCCATCGCGGCCTCGTCATAGCGGCACTTGGCTTCGCCGGGCATCTTGCGCTGGAAATGGCGGATCAGCGCGGGGATATCCTCGACGCGGTCGGCCAGGCTGGGGACCTGGAGGACGACCACGCCGAGCCGGAAGAACAGATCTTCGCGGAACTTGCCATCGGCGATCGCGGCGCCGAGATCCTGGTGGGTGGCCGAAATGACGCGGACGTCAACGGCCTTCACATCGCTGCTGCCGACGCGGACGATCGTCCGCTCTTCGAGCACGCGGAGCAGTTTGACCTGCATGTCGAAACGCATGTCGCCGATTTCGTCGAGGAAGAGCGTGCCGCCCTCGCTCGCTTCGAAATGGCCGATGCGACGGGCATGGGCACCGGTGAAGCTGCCCTTTTCATGCCCGAAAAGTTCGGATTCGATGAGGTCGCCGGGGATCGCGCCGCAGTTGATTGCGGAGAAGGCCTTGCCCGAACGGGCGCCTTCGTCGTGGATCGCGCGGGCCACCAGTTCCTTGCCCGAGCCCGACGGGCCGCAGAGCATCACCGAGGCGTTCGAACGCGCCACGCGGCGGATCATGTCGCGCAGTCGCTGCGCGGCGGGGCTGTGCCCGATGATCAGCATTTCCAGGGCAGCCTGGTCGCTGCCGTTCCCCACCTTGGTCATTCTCGGTCTCCACCGCGCCCCCCAATTCGGCGCTTCTCGATGAGCCAAGAGATTGCGGAATCTGGTAAACAAACTGCTAACCACAGCGGCCTAACCCCTTCAAAACAAAGGGTTATTGCCAATCTGGCAGCAATGACGGCGCAACTGCGTCGTTAAGGATTTTGATGCTGCCAATCTGGCACTAATTGTTGTCGTCAATTGGCTCCGACGTCCCAGCCCAGCGTGACCGAGATGCGGCGGTTGCGCGGATCGAATCGGTCCGACGGCACATAGGGCTCGGTATCCGCCACCCCCTCGATGCGCGAAAAGCGGTCCGAACCGATGCCGCGAAAGGCGAGATATTGGCGTGCGACTTCGGCGCGTTCGACCGACAGGCGCCAATTGTTCATTCCCGTCTTGGCCGACCAAGGGCTGGCGTCGGTATGCCCGCGGATCATCACCTGGTTCGGAACCTCGGCGACGATCTTCGCGATCTCGGCGAAAAGCCGCGTCGCGTCGGGGGTCAGCTGGTTGGTGCCGACGACGAACATCGAGAAGTCGGCGTCGTCGACGATATCGATGCGCAGCCCCTCGCGCGTTTCGGTGAAACGGATATTGGGTGCCAGCCGGCGGATCTCGCTCTTCGCCTGCACCTCGCGCAGCAGCGACTTGGCGAGCTTCTGGAAATTGGCGCGCTGCATTTCGCGTCCCGACGCCTCGCGCGGGCCGCCGGTGGCGTCGCGCGGGATCGTCATCGACTTGGTGCCCGTCTGCGCCGCGCCATGCGGATATTTGTCGGCCGCCACGAGGGAATCGCCGCCGAACAGCCCGTTCGAGCCCGCGGTATCCTGTTTCGACTGGACGAGCGTCGGCGCGAAATAGTCGGCGAGCGCCTTGCGCTGCTTCTCGGTCGTCGCGCCGAGCAGCCACATCAAGAGGAAGAAGGCCATCATCGCGGTCACGAAGTCGGCGTAAGCCACCTTCCACGCGCCGCCGTGATGGCCGGCGTGCGGCGCCTCGATGACCTTCTTGACGATGATCGGGCGGAGCGGGGTATTGGGACGCGCGGCCATTTACCTGCCCCGCATGCCGTCGAACACCTCGGCGAAGCTCGGCTGGTTGTCATGGTCGACGCCCGAGCGCGCCGCCTCGATCACCAGCGGCTGCGGATGGCCATGGAGCGAGGCGATGATCAGCTGCTTGACCGTCTGATAGATGGCGGAGTCGCTTTCGATCACCGCGCGCGCGCGGCTGGCGAAGGGACCCACGAAACCATAAGCGAGCAGCACGCCGAGGAAGGTTCCGACGAGCGCCGAGCCGATCATCGCGCCGAGCACCGCCGGCGGCTGGTCGATCGAGCCCATCGTCTTCACCACGCCGAGCACCGCCGCGACGATGCCGAGCGCCGGCAGCGCATCGGCCAGGCTCTGCAGCCCGTCGGCGGGCTTGATCGCATGATGGTGGTGGTTCTTGATCGCGCTGTCCATCACCTCCTCGACCGCATGCGGGTCGAGCGTGCCCGACGACACCACGACCAGGCGCAGCGTGTCGCAGATCAGGTGGACCAGCGTCTGGTCCTTGAGCAGCTTGGGATATTGCTGGAAGATCGGCGAGCTGGCCGGATCCTCGATATGCGGTTCGACCGCGACCGGCCCCTCGGTGCGCATCATCTTCATCAGCGTCGAGACGAGCAGGATGCAGTCGAGATAGTCGGCCTTCTTGTACGTCGGCCCCTTGAACACCTTGCCGAAGCCGCCGCCGAGCGCCTTCAGCTCCTTGCCCGAATTGCCGATGATCAGCGATCCGACCGCGGCGCCGCCGATGATCAGCATTTCGTGCGGCAGCGCGTGCAGCACCGGTTCCAGATTGCCCCCGGTCAGCGCAAAGCCCCCGAAGACCAGCAGGATCAGAACGACGATGCCGATGGCGGGGAACATGCTGAACAACTCCAGTCGGGGGCTTCACCCCCCTGCAAAAAACGGGACGTCTCGATGCTTAACGGCAGCGGCGGCGAAAGATTTAGGCTCTGCCGCGAAATCGCTTGTGTGATCCCCAAAGCCCTCTCCCCTTCAGGGGAGAGGATAGCGACGCTTGCTCCGTCAGGAGCTAGCGAAGCTTGGAGAGGGCACGCGCCCTGCCCCTCTCAACTTCGGCTAGCCGGTAAACCGGCAAGCCTGCGTATCTCTCCACTGAACGGGAGAGAGCAGAGGGATCAGCTCAAAAGGTCGAAGAGCGTCTGCCGGTTGATCCGCGCGAAGGCCGCCTGCGCGGCGTCGAGCGTCAGTTTCTGCGCGTTGAGTTCGGCGATTGCGACCGACAGGTCGGTGTCCTCGACAACCGACCGTTCGTCGGCGAGCGTGATATCGCGCGCCTCGAGGCTGTCGCTGATGCGTTCGAGCCGGCCGGCGGACAGGCCCATCGCGGCGCGCGTGTCGGCGACATGCGAAATGCTGTCGCCGAGCGTCGTTAGCGCCGCACCGGTCGCGGCGGCATCGCCGGCGGCGACCGCGGCCGCAGCATCGCGCAGCCCCGTCGACAGGCTGTTGCCCCCGACCACGAAGACATCGCCCGCCGCTGGCACCGGCGCAAAGCTGATGTCGGCGTCGAAGCGGACCTGCTTGGCATTGGCGGCGAAGAGCGGCTCGCCGTTCGAATCGCGCGTCGCGGCGAAACCGTCGATCTCGTCGGCGATCGCCGACAGTTCGGCGGCGATGCTCGCGCGGTCGGCGGGGTTGGTCGTGCCGCTCGACGCGGACAGCGCCAGTTCGCGCGCACGGATTAGCAGATTGCCCACCGAACCCAGCGCGGTGTCGGCCTGCGACACCTGCGCGCTCGCGGTCTTGACGTTCGCGGCCCAGGTCGCGCTGCTCGCCTGCGCCTTGCCGATCGTCGCGATGCGGCGCGAGGCGACGGGATCGTCCGAGGCGCGGAGCAATTTCTTGCCGCCCGAAATCTGCGTCTGGATACGGTCGAGTTGGTCGGACAGCTTCGACTGGCGCGCGATCTCGCGCGTCATGCGGTTGCCAACGGCGTTGATCATCGCGGCGCCCTTTCCTTAAATCGCGCTCAGCAGCGCTTGCATGGTCTCGCGCGCGACCTGTATCGTGCGCGCGGCGGCCGAATAGGCCTGCTGGAACCGCAGCAGGTCGGCGGCTTCCTGGTCGAGGTCGACCCCGCTGACATTGTCGCGCGCCGCGGCGGCGCCATCGGCGCGGGTCGCGGCGGCGGCACCTTGCGCGCGCGCCGAGGCGGTCGCCTGCGCCTGTTCGGCGAGGCGGCCCGACCAGGCGGCTTCGGGATCGTTCGCGCCGCGCATGCCGCCGATGCTCAGCATATTGCCGTTCGTGCCGCTGGTATTGGCTGCGGCGACCTGATCGGGCGACAGCGTGGTGGCGGTCAGCGTCGCGGCGGTCGTGCCGCCGAACAGCGGCTGCCCCGCATTGCCATTGGCGTCGGTGCCCGCCTGGTGCGCGGCGTTGAGCTGGCCCGCGAACGCCGCCGCCGCGGCGTCGAGCCCGCTGCGCTGGCCCGCGACATGGTCGGCCGCCTGCGCGAGGCCCGCAAGATTGCCCGAACCCGGATCGAGCGGCGCGCCGCCGGCGGTGAAACTCAGCCGCCCGTCGGCGCCGGTGGCGACCGAGACATGGGTCACCGTCGCATTGCCGACGAGCATGTCGCCCGACGACGCCGCGCGCACGGTCACCGCACCCTTGGCGTCATAACTAGTCGTCACCGGCATCTGCGCCGAAATCTGATCGACCAGCCGGTCGCGCTCGTCGAGCAGGCTCGCCTCGTTGGTCGAGCCCGGGCGCGCCTTGCGCAGCCCGTCGTTGATCCGCTCGAGCGCGTCGAGATTGGCGTTGATCTCGCCGACCGCGGTCGCGGCCTCGCCCGAAATCCCCTCGGACATCGACGCCAGTTCCTTGGCGGTGCCCTGGAAGCCCGTCGCGATATCCTTCGCGGTCTGCAGGAATTCGGCGCGCAGCGTGCGGTTGTTCGGATCGGCGGTCAGCTTGTCGGCCGTCGTGAAAAGCTTGGTGAGGTTGGTCGAGATGCCATTGCTGTCGTCGCTCAGCGCATCTTCGGTGCGCGTCATCCACGACAGGCGCGCCATCGCGCGCTCGGCCTCGCCCGACGAGGCACGCGCGTCGTCGATCAGCCATTTGTCGACCGAGCGGGTGAGCCCGCCGATCACCACTCCGCCGGGGCTGACGTTGCGCCCGACGAGCGCGGACTCGGTGCCGCTCGCCATTTCGCTCAGCGCCAGCCGGCGGCGGGCGTAGCCCGGCGTTTGCGCGTTGGCGATATTGTCGCCGATCGTCGTCATCGCGCGCGAATAGGCCTTGAGCCCGCTCGCGCCGATGCTGAGGAGATCGCTCACTGCACGCCTCCGCCGAGGTTGGTCGGGCCGCTGCCCGTCACACCGCGGAACTGGCGCTCGACCATGTCGGCGATGCCGAACTGGCGCATCGCGGCGATGCTGTCGGCGGTCTTGGCGTCGGCCATTTCGCGGAAATTGTCGGTCGCGCTCGACCCGAAGATGTCGGAACCGAGCTTCGCCTGGCGCATCGACGCCAGCAACTGGCGCAGGATCACCGCTTCGAAGGCCTCGGCCGCCTTGCGCAGCCCGCCGTCGCCGCCGCCGGCGGCCGCGGGGGTCGGGGTCGCCGACGAGAAGGAGATGGGCGTCGTCATATGATCACCAACTCGGCTGTGAGCGCGCCGGCCTGGCTCAGCGCCTCGAGGATGGCGACGAGGTCGCCGGGGGGAACGCCCATGCGGTTGATCGCATCGACGAGTTCGGAGAGCGACGCGGTCGGCGTGACCAGCATCATCGGGCGATATTCCTCGGTTACGTCGACGTCGCTCGATTCCTCGACCGCGGTCTGGCCACGGCTGAAGGGTTCGGGCTGGACGACGCGCGGCGATTCCTTGATCGCGACGGTCAGCTTGCCCTGCGACACCGCGGCGGTGCCGACGCGCACCGCGCCGTTGATCACCACCGTGCCGGTGCGCGCGTTGACGATGACCTTCGCGGCCGCCTCGGTGCGCCGGACGCCGAGATTCTCGATCTGCGACATCAGCCGCATGCGCGCGTCGCCCCCACCCGCGGCGCGGATCGCGATGCTGGCGCCGTCGATCATCGATGCGCTGCCCGGGATGGCGGCGTTGATCGCGTCGGTCACCGCCTTGGCGTTGGTCGCGTCGAACTGATGGAGGTTGAAGGTCAAAATCTCGCTGCTGGCAAAGCCCGTATCGACCGACCGCTCGACCGTCGCGCCATTGGCGATGCGGCCGCTCGACGGCACATTGACCGTCAGCTTCGACCCGTCGGCGGCATCGACCCCGAGCCCGCCGATGACCAGATTGCCCTGCACCATCGCATAGATCTGGCCGTCGGCGCCGTAAAGCGGCGCGAGCACCAGCGTGCCGCCGCGCAGGCTCTTGGCCTTGCCGATCGCCGAGACGGTGACGTCGAGGCGCTGGCCGGGCTTGGCAAAGGGCGGCAGCTCGGCGGTGATCATCACCGCCGCGGCGTTCTTGAGCGCCGGGTTGACGCCCGCGGGAAGCGTCAGCCCGAAGCGCTGCACCGCGCCTTTCATGCCCAGCGTCGAATAGTCGAGGCTGTCGTCGCCCGTGCCCGCGAGCCCGACGACGATGCCGTAACCGGTAAGCTGGTTGGCGCGCAGGCCCTGGAACTGGCCCATGTCCTTGATGCGCTGCGCCTGCGCCGGCACCGCAAAGGCGAAGCTGGCGATCAGGAGCGCGAGGAAGGTGAGAAAGGCGTGACGCTGGCGCACTGGTTGGTCCCTTTGCGGCTGTCAGAACGGGCTGATGATCGAGAAGAATTTCTGCAGCCAGCCCTGCTGGCTGGCGCGGGCGATCTCGCCCTTCCCGGTGTAGCGAATGTGCGCATTGGCGACGCGGGTCGACAGCACGCGGTTGTCAGGGGTGACGTCGGCCGCGCGGACGAGACCCGCGATCTGGACGCGTTCGTCGCCGCGGTTGAGCGTGATGAGCTTCTCGCCCTTCACCAGCATTGTGCCGTTCGGATAGACCGCGGCGACGGTGACGGTGACTTCGCCCGACAGCATGTTCGACTGCGCGGCGTCGCCCTTGCCCTTGAACTGCGAACCGCCGCCCATCGCGACGTCGCTGGGATTGAACAGCGACAACGGACCGGTGGTCGGCGGGGTCAGGCCGAAGCTGCCGTCGCGGTTGGTGCCCGCGCTGTTGCTCTTCGCCCCGATGGTGCGCTCGACGAGCTGGATGGTCAGGATATCGCCGACCTGCCCGGCGCGCGCGCCCGAGGTGAGCGCGACATAGCTGCCCTGGAAGATCGAGCCATTGGCCGGCGGCGCCGGGGGCACCGGGTCGGGCAAGGTGACCGAAAAGGCGTCGGGCGCGATCTTGTCCTTCTTCGCCTCGACCGCGGCCGGAACCGCGAGCAGGCCGAAGAAGAGCGCGCCGGAGGCCAGCTTAGAGAGTCTGGGTCGCATTTTTCAGCATCTCGTCGGTGGCCTGGATCATCTTCGAATTGACCTCGTACGCGCGCTGGGTCTCGATCATGTCGACGAGTTCCTCGACGACATTGACGTTCGATCCCTCGAGCATCCCGCCGCGCAGCGTGCCGCGGCCTTCCTCGCCCGCAGCGCCGACCAGCGGCGCGCCCGAGGCGGCGGTCTCCACCAGGATATTGTCGCCGATCGCCTGCAGCCCCGAGGGATTGGCGAAGCGCGCGACCTCGATACGGCCGAGTTCGCTCGCCTCGGCCTGGCCGGCGATCGTCGCCGAGACGGTACCGTCGGCGCCGATCGAAATGCCGGTGGCATCCTCGGGGATCTGGATCTGCGGCTGGATAGGTTTGCCGTCGGGGGTGACGATCGTGCCGTCGGGCGAGCGGTTGAAATTGCCCGCGCGGGTATAGCCCATACGCCCGTCGGGCATCTGGATTTGGAAATAGCCCGCGCCCTCGATCGCGACGTCGAGCGCGTTGCCCGTCGTCTGCAGCGTGCCCTGCGTATCCATGCGCGAGGTGCCCGCGAGTTCGACGCCGGTGCCGAGGTTGAGCCCCGTCGCATAGCGGTTCTCCGCCGACGAGGGCGCCCCCGCCTGCGTCATGATCTGATAACCGAGCGTCTCGAAATTGGCGCGGTCGCGCTTGAAGCCCGTGGTGTTCACGTTGGCGAGGTTGTTCGCGATCACCTGCATCCGGAAGCCCTGGGCATCCAGACCGGTTCGCGCGACGTGCAGGGCACCATAGCTCATTGTCGTATCTCCTTAACGGGGCAGCGCCATCAGGTTCGCGGTCGAGCTGTCCATGTCGCGCGCGTCCTCGATGAGCTTCAATTGCGAATCCCAGGCCTTGCTGGCCTCGATCATGTCGACGAGGGCGACCGTCGCGGTGACGTTCGAGCCCTCGATTGAGCGGGTGATGACGCGCGCTTCGGGATCGTCGGGCAATATGCCGCCGCCCTTCACGCGGAAGAGGTTGTCGAGCCCCTTGACGATGTCCGACCCCGTCGTGGTCGCGAGCCGCAGCCGGTCGACCTCTTGCGGATTTTCGGGATCGCCGCCGGCGGGCACGACGAAGACGCGCCCTTCCTGGTCGATCTTGATCGAATCCGCGGGCGGGATCGTCACCGGACCCTGCGTCCCCTGCACCGGATGGCCGTCGCCCGTGGTGAGCAGCCCGCTCGGCGAGACCTGCAGGTCGCCGCGGCGGGTATAGGCTTCCTCGCCGTTCGGCGCCTGGACGACGAGCATCGCCTCGCCCGCCATCGCGATGTCGAGGTCGCGCCCCGTCGCGGTGATCGTGCCGGCGCGCATGTCGGCGCCGACGACTTCCTCCGACGCCATCGCGCGCCCGCCGAGCCCGTTGCCGTGCAGCCACAAGGACTGCGCCTCGGCCAGATCGGCGCGGAAGCCTGGGGTCTGGGCGTTGGCGAGGTTGTTCGCGATCGCCGTCTGCCGGGCCATGCTGCCCCGCATCGCGGTGAGGCTGGTATAGATGACGCGGTCCATGAGGATCCTTCCGGCAGGCGGCGGTTAGCGGATTATCAGCGCAGGCCGATGATCGTCTGGGTCAGCGCGGACGCGCCCTCGATCGCCTTGGCATTGGCCTGGAAATTGCGCTGCGCTGCGATCAGCATCACCAGTTCCTCGGTGATGTCGACGTTCGAGCGTTCGAGCGCGCCCGAGCGGATCGTGCCCATCGGGCCGTTGGTCGCGGCGTCGATCGTCGGCGGGCCGCTGTTGCCGGTCGACTGCCAATGCGCGTCGCCGACGGGGCGAAGGCCCTCCATCGCGGGGAAGGTCGCCATCGCGATCTTGCCGAGTTTCTGCGTCGACCCGTCGGCGAAGGTTGCCGAGGCGAGGCCGTCGAGGCCCACCGAGATGTTGACCAGCGCGGCGTCGGGATTGCCCGCAGCGTGCTGCGGCACGACGAAATCCTGCGTCGACGCAAGGTCGCGGCTGGTGACATTGCCGTCGGCGTCGACGGGCAGCAGCTGCAGCGTCGCGCCGGTCGAGTCGATCACGCGCCCGTCTTCGAGCGGCGTGAACGAGCCGTTGCGGGTGTAGGTGACCTGGTTGCGCGGCGGCTCGCCCTTCACGACGAACATGCCGTCGCCGATGATCGCCATATCGAACGTCTTCTCGCTCGATTCATACGACCCCTGGGTGAACTGCTGGGTGATGCCATTGAGGCGCGTGCCCTGCCCAGCGACCATCTTGGTCGTCTGGCTTGGCGAAGCGGCGAAAATGTCGCCGAACTGCGCCTTGCTGCGCTTGAAGCCGATCGAGCCGGCGTTGGCGATGTTATTCGACGTGACCGACATGTCGGTCTGCGCGGCCTTGAGGCCCGAAAGCGAAGTGTAGAAAGACATGGGACTATCCTTACTGCTGGGTGGTGTCGGTGGGGGCGGGCGTGGTCGCCGCCTTGATATCCTTGAGCAGCTGGGTCTGCGCCGTGAGCTGCTCGGAAATCTGCTGGAGCGTCGTGTTGGTCTCGGTGATCCCGGCAAGGCTCGAGAATTGCGCCATCTGCGCGACCATCTGCTGGTTATCGACCGGGTTGAACGGGTCCTGCTGGCTCAGCTGCGCGGTCATCAGGCGCAGGAAATCCTGCTGCCCCATCTGGTTCGCGGTGCCCGGCGGGTTGATCACCGGGTTATTGTTGTTGGTGATGCTGTTCACGGCCATCTTACTGTCCCATCCTGAGGGTTTCGTTGATCAGGCCCTTGGCGGTTTCCAGGACCTGGACATTGTTCTGATACTGGCGGGCGGTCTCAACCATCTCGACCAGCTCGGCGGCGCTATCGACCGCGGCTTCCCAGACATTGCCCTCGGCGTCGGCCAGCGGGTTGTTGGGGTCGTGCTTCTTGGTCGGGGTCATCTTGGTCTGGGTGACCTGGTCGACCTGCACCGTCGCGCGGCCCTGTTCGTCCATCACGGTGCGGAACACCGGCTTCATCGCGCGATAGGCGGTCGCCTCGCTGCCCGCGGTCGTCCCGGCATTGGCCAGGTTCGACGCGGTGGTGTTGAGGCGGACGAGCTGCGCCGACATCGCGCGACCGCTGATGTCGAAGACCGAGAGCGAGCCGTTCATGGTCACTCGCCCTTCAGCGCGCGGGTCAGCGTGTTGACGCGCCCCGACAGGAAAGAAAGGCTCGAGCGATAGGCGAGCGCATTTTCGGCGAACGCCGTCTGCTCGGTCGCCATTTCGACGGTGTTGCCGTCGAGCGACGACTGGACGGGCACGCGATAGGAAATCGCGCCCTGCATGTCGCCGCCCTGCTGCGCGAGGTCCAGCGCCTTCGAGAAGTCGAGGTCGCGCGCCTTGTAACCTGGCGTCGCGGCGTTGGCGATGTTCGACGCCAGCATCATCATCCGCTGGCTGCGCAGCTGAAGCGCGCTGGCGTGGATGCCAAAGAGCTTTTCGGATGCCATCACATCATTCCTTGCTTGGCGGTCCCGACCGGCACTGGCCGGCGCAGACGCGCGGAAACACCAAGGCATGATGCAATGGGCGTGCCAAACCAGCGTAACCCGCAGTTTTCGGGGCCCTGCGCGGATCAACGCCGAGAGGCCGCAGGGTGCCCGCGGGGGCCGGTCAAAAATCTGACACCGATGGCGGCGCGTCCGCCAAACCCCGCGGCAAAGCGAGACTGGCACGCATCCTGCAATCCTGCGAGCGACCATTTTGGACCGAAGGAGATGGGTCGTGAACCGCAAGATCATCATAGGCGTCGCCGCCCTTGCCGCCGCTATCCCCGCCGCATCGGCGCAGCAGGCCAGCGAGGACTGGCAGACGATCGACGTACTCACCGCGATGGTGGCGAATGCGATGGGCCGCACCGCGACCCCGATCGACCGCCGGATCAAGCTCGCGCGCTGCCCCGAACAGGCGTCGGTCACCGCGATCGACGCTAATGCGCTCGCGGTGCGCTGTCCCTCGCTCGGCTGGCGGCTGCGCGTGCCGATGAGCGGCCCGGCCGGTGCCAGCGCCGCGGGCGGCTTCGTCGCCAAGCCCGCCGCCACCGCGCCCGCCATTCGCCGCGGCGACAATGTCCGCGTGACGATCGAAACCGAAAGCTTCGCGATCAGCTATGCTGCAACCGCGACACAGGACGGCCGCGTCGGCGAGCTCATCGCGCTCAAGGGCAGCGACCCCAAATCGAGCCTCAGCGCCATCGTCACCGGCCCCGGCCGCGCGCGCCTGGCGGATTGACCTAATCACGCCCTCCCCTTCAGGGGAGGGGCTTTAGACAACAAACCCTGCCCGGGCCCGGTGGCTGTCGGTTTTCCGACGCCGCCGGGCCTTTTCTTATCTTTTTCGCAAAACGCGCCTTAATCGCCCGCCTACCCCGCCGTTAAAGCCCCTGTAAGCGCCGCGTCGATTTTCCGACGGGGCCCTGGAAAGGAGGCGCATATGACGGGAGACGGCAAGATCGGATTGCAGGTCGGCAATGTCGTGCGCCTCGGCGCCGTGCGCAAACTCACCTCCGCCACCACCGAGGAAAAACCCGCGCTGCCCGCGTCGCGTCCCATGCAGGACGTTGCGGCGAGCGCCAGCCTGATCACCCTCGCCGCCGATATCGCGAAGCAGCCGGTCCCGGTCGACCATGGCCGCGTCGCAGCCATCCGCGAGGCGATCGCGGGCGGCAGCTACCGGCTCGACCCCGCCGCCACCGCGCGCGCGATGCTGCAGTTCCATGGCCCCGGCGCCTACGCATGATGATGCAGATGGACGAGGTCCAGGCGCATCTCGACGCGCTGGTCGAGGCGCTCGACGGGCACGACGCGGGCGCGATCATCGCCGCGACCGAGGCGCTGGCGACCGCGGTGATCCTGTTCAGGGGCGCCAAGGTCCCGCCGGGCCGCGAGGAACATGCGCGGATGCTGATCGACAAGGTCCTCCGCAAGCTCGAGTCCGCAGCGATCCGCGTCAACATCCTCAGGGACTGGACGCGTCAGAGGATTGACAACGGCCATGCACTGCGCGGCACGCGGTCGCAAGGGATAGCGCTGAGCTACTAATTAGCCAAAGAAAGCCGCGCCTTTCGGGCGAATGGCACGATGATTGCTTTTGGCCTGCTGAATGCAGCGAGACCGAAAGCCATGACGACGATCAACAGCAGTGCAGCCGGCGGCGCAGCCTCCCCCGTGATGACGGCGGTGCAGGATGCGTCGGCGCGCACGGGCATCGACTTCGACTATCTGGTCGACGTCGCGCGCGTCGAAAGCGGGTTCAACCCGACCGCGCAGGCATCGACCTCGTCGGCGCGCGGCCTCTATCAGTTCACGCGCTCAACCTGGCTCGCGACGCTCGACCGCCACGGCGCCGACCACGGCCTCGGCTGGGCAGCCAATGCGATCGGCCGAGACGCCTCGGGCCGCCTCACCGTCACCGATCCGACATTGCGCCAGCAGATCATGGACCTGCGCGACGACCCCGCCGCCTCGGCCGCAATGGCCGCCGCCTTCACCTCGGACAACCGCGCCTATGTCGAAAGCCGCATCGGCCGCGCCGCCGAGCCCGTCGACCTCTATCTCGCGCATTTCCTGGGCTCGGGCGGCGCGGTCAAATTCCTGACCGCGATGGCGTCCGATCCCGACCAGCCCGGCGCGGCGATGCTACCCGACGCGGCGGCGGCCAACCGCTCGATCTTCTACGCCTCCGACGGCAGCATGCGCAGCCTGCAGGACATTCGCGAACGCTTCCGCGCCAAGCTCGACGCGGGCGGCGCCCCCGGCTTCGTGCCCGGCGCTACCACCCCGCCCGCCAACCCCGGCTGGCGCATGCAGATGGCCAGCGCCAGCGGCACCCAGGGCGGACGCCCGCCGCTCCCGATGATGGATATTCAACCGATGCCCAGGAAACTCTCGATGGGCTTCGCCGCCCAGGCCTATCAGCGCCTCGCGTCGCTCGGAGGTAGCGCATGACCGCGATTCCGAGCATGAAGCAGGCGGGCCGCTTCGCGGGCGCCGCCGCGCTGCCCGCGGGCATGCTGATCCTCGTCGCGCTGATGGTGATCCCGGTCTCGCCGCTGATCCTCGACATAAGCTTCGTCGCCAACATAATGATCAGCCTCGCGGTGCTGATGGTCGCGCTATCAGCCGCCAAGCCGCTGGATTTTTCGGCCTTCCCGACCGTCCTCCTGCTCACCACGCTGTTCCGGTTGGCGCTCAACGTCGCCTCGACGCGCGTCGTGCTCGTCCACGGGCACGAGGGCACGCATGCGGCCGGCCATGTGATCGAGGCGTTCGGCCAGGTGCTGATCGGCGGCGACTATGTCGTCGGCCTGTTCGTCTTCGTCGTGCTGATGATCATCAACATGGTCGTGATCACCAAGGGCGCGGGCCGCGTATCCGAAGTGTCGGCGCGCTTCACCCTCGACGCCCTTCCCGGCAAGCAGATGGCGATCGACGCCGATTTGAACGCCGGGCTGCTCACGCCCGACGAAGCCAAGGCGCGCCGCCAGGAAGTCGCGACCGAAGCCGATTTCTACGGCTCGATGGACGGTGCGTCGAAATTCGTGAAGGGCGACGCGGTTGCTGGCCTGCTCATCCTGTTCGTCAACATCGTCGGCGGCCTGATCCTCGGCGTGTTCAGCCATGGCCTCAGCTTCTCCGAAGCCGGCAGCACCTATGTCACGCTCGCGATCGGCGACGCGCTCGTCGCGCAGATCCCGGCGCTTCTGCTCTCGATCGCCGCCGCCGCGATCGTCACCCGCGTCACCTCGCCGATGAACCTCAGCGACCAGATCGGCAGCCAGTTCGCGGCGCCGTCGGTATGGTTTGCGGTCGGCGGGGTGCTCTTCATCCTCGGCCTCGTCCCCGCGATGCCGCAGATGCTGATCCTCCCGGCCGCGGCACTGTCGCTCGCGATGGGCTGGCAGCTCCGCAAGTCGGCCGCCGCCGCCGCGGTCGTCGCCGCCGAACCCGCTACGCCGCCCGCCGACCCGCACCTCATCGACTGGGCCGACGTCAGCGAAGGCAGCGCGTGCCAACTCGAGATCGGTTACGCGCTCGTCGCGCTGGTCGACGAACGCAAGGGCGCGCCGCTGATGGGCCGCATCACCGGCATCCGCCGCCAGCTGTCGAAGGAACTCGGCTTCGTCGTCCCCGCGGTGAAGGTCAGCGACGACCTGTCTTTGCCCGGCAACGTCTATCGCATCTCGGTCGCCGGGGTGATCATCGGCGAGGACGAGGTCTTCCCCAACGAGATGCTCGCGCTCGATTCGGGCGACCTGATCACCAAGGTCGCGGGGCGGCCGTGCAAGGATCCGACCTTCGGGCTCGACGCGCTGTGGATCCCCCGCGCGGCGCAGAACGACGCGATCGCCGCGGGCTATACCGTTGTCGATCCCGCGACCGTCGTCGCGACGCACCTCAACAACAGCATCGTCGGATCGGCGTCGGACCTGTTCGGCATCGACGACGCGCAGGCGCTGGTCGACAATTTGAAGGCGCATTATCCGCAGCTCGCGGCCAGCCTGACCCCGACCGGCTTCCCCCTCCCGCGCATCGCCAGCCTCTGCAAGACCCTGCTCATCGAACGCATCCCGCTGCGCGACTTCCGCAAGATCGCCGAGGCGATGGTCGCGATGTCGGGCCAGCAGCTCGGCGAAACCGAGCTGGTCGAGGCGGTACGCCAGCGCATCGGCGCGCTGATCGTCCAGACGATCGTGCCCAGCCGCATGCCGCTGCCCGTCGTCACCTTCACCCCCGAGATCGAGATGCTGCTCAACCAGGCGGTGCGCGCCAACCCCGGCGCCGAATGGCCGTTCGAGCATGGCTTGGCGATGAAGATCATCGACCAGGTCGGCCAGGCGGTCGAGCCCCTGCTCCTGTCCACCCGCAGCTTCGCGCTCGTCGCGTCGCCGATCTGCCGGCCCGCGCTGTCGCGGCTGGTGCGCGCGACCTTCCCCGACGTCGCGGTCATTTCCTACCTCGAGATCCCGGCGACCAAGGCGACCGAGATCGTCGCGACGATCGGCGCCGAAGTCCCCCGCCTCGAAAGCGCCGACCAGATGAAGGACCATCATCATGAGAATTGAGCCCGCCGAACAGTTCGCGCGTGCCGTCTCGCCGCAGGGCTATGGCGCCAGCGCCGAGGAACTGATCGACGAATATGCGCCGCTCGTCCGCAAGATAGCTTGGCAGGTCTTCTCGCGCGTGTCGCGCACCAGCGACCTCGACGACCTGATCCAGACCGGGCTGATCGCGCTGATCGAGGCGAGCCGCCATTATGAGGATCGCGGCTATGCCTTCGCCACCTATGCCTCGACGCGCATCCGCGGCGCGATGATCGACCAGCTGCGCCGCGAGGCCGATATCGGCCGCTCGGCGATGGTCGCGAGCAAGCGCATCGCCTCGGTCCGCGCCGCGCTCGAACAGAATCTGATGCGCGCGCCGACCACCGGCGAAATGGCCGCGGCGTTCGAGATGACTCCGGAAGAATATTTCGCGCTCGAACGCAGCGCGACCTACGGCCGCTCGACCTCGCTCGACGCGCTGGTCGACGAGGGCAGCTTCCTTTTCGCCGACGACAGCGAAGGGGCCGACGAGCGGATGGAGCAGGACGATCTTTTGGAGGCGCTGGGCGCCTGCATCGCGCGGCTGCCCGAGCGCGAGCAATTGGTGCTGCAGCTGTATTTCTTCGAAGAGCTGAACCTGCAGGAAATCGGCCTGACATTGGATGTCAGCGCGGCGCGCGTGTGCCAGATCAAGGCCGGGGCGATGGCGAAGATCGACCGGATGCTGCGCGAGGTTACGGAATGACGGCACCGTAGAAGTGGCGGCATCGGGTGGTTATAGATCACCCCTATTCCGTTGGTGTCGAGCGAAGTCGAGACACTTTGGGGAAGCGTCGGCCTTCGAGGTGTCTCGACTTCGCTCGACGCCAACGGGCTTTATGACGCAGCGTTGTCTACTACCTCAAGCCGCATACCGCTGCCGGCCGCTCCACGCCTGCCCGATTTTCTCGAAATAGCGCGTCATGCTGTCGACGCCATTGTCGGTGAGCCGCACGATCGAGCGGCGGCGGTCGCGCTCGTCGATGTAGCGTTCGGCGAGGTCGAGCTGTTCGAGCAGCGCGATCATGCGGAGCCCCGACGACAAGGGCACCCCCGCGCCGGTCGCGAGATCGCTCGCGCTCAGTTCGCGGCCGTTGGTCTTGGCCAGCATCAGGTCGAGCATCATGTCCCAGGTCGGCCCGGTCAGCTGGGCGCTGCCGAAATGCGCCTTGCGCGTGCGGCGCATCTGCAGGCTGAAGTTGAGCTGCTCGATCAGGCCCGGGACCGGCGCGTCGATACGATCCTGCTGTGACACGGCCGGCACTTGCGCGCTATGCCCCGTCGCCAGCATCTCCTGTATCTGGTCGATCCGCGATTTGATTTCCGCAATTTCAACATTCGAAAATTGCTGCATGACTTGGGACCCCTGGGGGCGCCGCTAGGCGGTCGCCCTCATGTCACCGTTCCGTTTGGCCGATCCCGCCGCGTACATGATCACGAACAGGATCGGATAGGATATATATATCGAAAGCAGCGAATAGGGGCGCGCCAATATCTCCGAAAACATCAGCTTCTGAAGATGTCCGAAAATCGCGATCAATTGCCAGCCGGTGATCCAATAGGGCCAAAATCGGTCTGTTTTGAAGGCGATATACCAGAAACTTCCCAAGACGATGAGGTCGATGACGAAGATATTGAGTTCGATATTCGTCCATTCCGGAACGGGTGACACCAATGTGGAGCAGACCGATGCGATCAGTGCCGTATACGCCGCCCAGCGTTCCAGGGGGCCGCCGCGCCTCATCGCGACGGCCACCGTGCCCAGCAAAACAGCGTAATAAATCGCAACGGCCCACATGTGGCGTATTTCTACCCTTCGCGGTTATCAGCCTGCCTTGGCCAGCGGCGCCGCTGCCACCAGGTCGTTGCTGCCTTCGTCGAGCGTCGCGCTCGCGGGCTTCACGCCGGCGCCGAACATGCGGGTGCCGAGGCCAACCTCCTTCTGGGTGACGCTGAGCGCGAGATGCGCGTCGGTGAGCAGCTGGCGAACATCGCCGGCGGCGGCGAGCGCATGCGCGACCTTGGCCATCGCTTCCTGGCCGACGATCGCCGACATGTTGGTGTCGCGGCGCACGGTGGGCAGCGTCGCGGCGAGGTTCGCGATGCGGATCATCGCCTCGTCGATCGCGTCTTCGGCCTGGTGGAGCTCGGAAGCGATCTTTTTCGCGCCGGAGAGTCGTTGGTTCAGCATTTTCTTGGTCCTTGGAAAAGGAATGCTACCGGTTCCCCCCGCCAGCATTCATTCGAACGTCAGGTCAACCGACCAAGTCCGACAAGGATCGAATAGAGAGCGGAGAATGCCAAAATCGTCACGAAGGCGATCAAGATTGGCCAGACAATCCTTTCCAACAACCCATGCCGATTGATCGGCTGGGACTTGGTCGGGAATGGCAGTCCGATGTTCAGAACCTGCCACGCCGACCTTTGCCCCGGGTCGCCTTCGTCGCCGGCGACGCCGTCCGAAAGGTAAAGCGATTGATATGTCAAAGGCTGATAAGGGGTAACATCGTCGAAGACACCGTTACGAGCCAATATAGTTGCGGCCTCCACACGATTGGAAACATTAAGCTTTTTTAAAGCGCGTCGAACGCGCTCGTCGACCGTGTGCGGCGACACGTTCATCAGCCGCGCGATTTCCTTGGAATTTTTATGCTCGAAAACATGCCGCAACGTTTCGATCTGCGCGGCCGACAGCAGGCTGAGATAATTATCGGGATCGCCTTGCACGGATCGGGAATAATACATCGGGGGTCTAAATCAAGCTGACTAACTAGGTACGACGGGTCGCACGCGCCGCAGCCGCCGCTGCGAGCGCGCGGCGACGCCGCATGCCTGTCCCGACGCTGCATAATCTGTCTTCATGCCAGTCTCCGCTCGTTGCGCCCCTATCGGCGGAAGCCGATTATTATGCTCTCAACACCGTGAATCACGAAGGGCCGCCGAACGCAAGCCCGATGTGACACCGGGTGTCCCGCCCTGATCCGCGCCCACCGCCAGCAATATCGCTCCCAGCGGTCCGGCGTCGTTCTTCAGCGCCGGCGGACGGACGATACACGATAAAGCCGTAACGTCATAATCGGCGATATACTTCATTAACCTTTCACCGGCGCGATCGGTTGCACGCGCCAGCAGGCCCGGCTGACCCAGCGTGACGCTGCCGCCAACGACGATGCGATCGGGGGACAGGGTGAGCATCAGCGCGACGAAAAGTTCTGCAAGGTCCGATGCGGCCATTTCCCATGCGGGATCGGCAGGATCGACCGTCGCCGGATCGCGGCCGAAGCGCGCGCGCAGCGCCGGGCCGCTCAATAGCCCTTCGATGCAGTCACCGTGGAAGACGCAGACGCCGGCGAAGCGATCGCCGTCGGCGCGGCGCAGGCGCAGGTGGCCGATTTCGGGGTGGAGCCGACCGATCACCGGGCGTCCGCCGACGATCACGCCGCCGCCTACCCCGGTGCCGATCGTCAGATAGACGATGGTCTTGCACCCCCGCCCCGCGCCGAGCGCGGCCTCGGCGATGCCGGCGCCGTTGACGTCGGTGTCGAGCGCGATCGGACAGGCGAAGCGCTCAGCAAAGGCGTGCACGACGCGCGCGCCGGTCCAGCCTGGCTTGGTGGTATAAAGCATCGTACCATAGTCGGCCGCCGCGGGATCGACGCGGATCGGGCCGAAGCTCGCGATGCCGATCGCCGCCAAAGGCGCCGCATCGTCCCACGCCGCCAGCCGCGCGACCGCGGCGCCCAGCGTTTCGGCGGGGTTCGTCGTCGGCAGATTATGCTGTTCGACGATGTTGAGCCCGTCGGCCAGGGTGACGATGACCTTGGTCCCGCCGAGCTCGACCCCCGCGAAGCGCCCGGCCACAGGCGCGGCGGCCATCAGCCCGCGTCCCGCAGCCGCTCGCCGATCGAATTGGCGAAATGCTGTTCCATCGCGACGCGTGCGCGCGCGGGTTCGCGTGCCGCGATCGCATCGGCAACCTCGCGGTGCAGCGCCAGCGTCTCCTCGCGCTCCTCGGTCGTGGTGCGCTGCTGCCAGGCGCGCGGGATCGCGAGCGCCATCAGCTCCTCGAACGAACGCACGATCTGGTAGAAGAGCGGATTGCCGCTCGCCGCGGCGATCGTCTGGTGAAAGGCGGTGTCGGCGGCGGTGCGCGCCGCCTCGTCATGATCGACCGCCAGCCCGTGCGCCGCGGTCAGGATCGCGCGCGCCTGCTCCTCGCTGCGGTTCAAGGCGGCGAGTTCGGCGGTGCGCAGCTCGAGCGTGCGACGGACGTCCCACACGTCGGCGAGACTGACCTGCGCGGTGTTCACCGCATGCCCCATCGACGCCGCCATCACCGACCCGTCGATCGCGCCGACGCGCGGCTTGCGCCCGTTGCCGACATCCACCAGCCGCAGCGCCGCGAGCGCGCCGAACGCCTCGCGCATCACCGGGCGGCTGACCCCCATCTGCGTCGCGAAACTCCCCTCGCCCGGCAGCGTGTCACCGACCTTCAGGTCGTTGGTGCGGATATGGTCGCGAACGAACTCCATCGCGCGCTCGACCAGCGAGCCCCCCGCCGCGGCGTCGAGCATGCCGCTCATGCCGCCACCCCAACGCGGCGCATCGCGGTCGGCGCCATGCCGAAGCGACGCGAGAAGGCGCGTGTGAAGCTGGCGTTATTGAGATAGCCGCAGCGATAGCCGATGCTCGCCACCGGCAGGTCGCTCGCCGCGAGCATCTGCCGCGCCTGGCGCAGGCGGCGCTCGCTCAGCGCCTCGGCGACAGTGCAATGATAGAGCTCGCGGAAACCGCGCGTCAGCTTGTCACGGTTGATGCCGCAGCTCTTCGCGATGTCGTCGAGGGTTAGCTTTTCGTGCCAGCGCTCGTCGACGATGCGGCGGGCCGCGGCGATGCGCGCGATGTCGCTTTCGCAAAGGCTCGGCTGGCCATCGACCGGCACCATGCGCCCGGCGGCAAGCGCCGCGAAAAACTGGCAGAGCAGCTCGATCGAGCGCGCGAGGCGCAGCGTGTCGGCCGCGGGCGCGTCGCTGTCGGGCGCGAGGATCGACTGGCCGAGCGCGCGCAGGTCCGAGGGCAGGTACCAGCGCGCGTCAGGATCGGGAAGTTCGCCGAACAGGCGGCGGCACGCGCCGCGCGACACCGCGAAGACGAGCAGATGGTCGGTCGCCGCATCTTCGAGATCGCGAAAGGCCAGCGTGCTCACCACCGGCTCCTGGATCCCCCCGAAGCCGAGGATGATCGCATCGGGCGGCAGCAGGCGGCGATCGCAGCCCCCTTCCCCGACAAAACTCGTCATCTCGTGCGAAACGATAACCGCATGCTTGGTCGCCATGGCATTTCTCCCGCGACCGCCTATAGACCTATCTTACAGCTTTGGCAAGACCTATCTGACAGGTTCCGGCGCGCGCCGCATCGCCAGCCAGAAGGCCACGAAGGACAGCGCGCTGACGATCACGCCGACGAGCGCGAGCGCCTCGGCCAGCATCGCCTCGCCGCCCATCATCGCGCTGACGCGGGTGACGATCCACGGCGCGAGCCCGAAGCCGATCAGCCCCGCGACCGCGATGAACGCGCCGATGCACAGCCCGCGCAGCTCGTTCGGGATATAGACGGTGAGCGCGACCGAGACGACCAGCCCGGTCACCGCGCCCGCCGCCGAGATGATCCCGAGCATCACCGCGACCCCGGTGACGCTGGGCATGATCGGGAACAGCGCTGCCGGCACGCCGATCCCCGCCGCGATCACCGCGCCGAACAGCAGGCCGCCGCGGCGCCCGCTCTTCTGGCCCCAGTCGGCCGACAAGCCGCCGACGATCGCTCCCACGACCCCGGTGCCGAACAGCAAGGCGCCGACCCAGCCCGAAAAATCCTGCGGCGCGAGGCCGAAATCGCGCGAGAGCACGGGCGCGATCCAGACGGTGGCGGCGACATCGGCCATCACCACCGCGACCTGCCCCGCGAACAGCGGGATCAGGAAGGCGCGGCGCGACCAGAGTTCGTTTGCGACGACTTTGAACGGCGCGTCGGGGCTCGCCTCGACCTCGCGCCGTTCGGGTTCGCGCAGGAAGAGCAGCGGCAACAGCAGCAGCGCGCTGATCGCCGCGAGCGCGACATGCGCGCTCCGCCAGGGCGCCATGCCCTCTAACCATCCCGGTCCGGCGAAATCGGTGAAGAAACCGAACAGCCACCCGGTCAGTGCAAAGCCGAGCGCGACCCCGAGCGCCTTGCCCAGATTGACGATCAGCATCGCCCGCCCCCGCTGGTCGGCGGCGCAATAATCGGCGCAAAGCGACAAAGCGGCGGTCAGCGACCCGGTCGAGCCGATGCCGGTGAGCATCCGCGCCGCGGTGAGCAGCGCGGCATTGGGCGCAAAAGCGGTGAGCAGAGTGCCGAGCGTCCACAAGATGCCGAGCCCGATCGTCAGCCTTACGCGGTTGCGGCGGTCGACGAGGATACCGACCGGGATCGAGAAGAGCACCATCGGCACTGCCGCGCCCAGCCCCTGGATCAGCGCGAGATGATCGTCGCTGAGCCCCATTTCGGCCTTGGCGCTTTCCTGGATCGTCCCAAAGCTGCCGAGCGCGGTGAACGCCACGGTGGTGACCAGCGCGAGCAGCAGCAACGGCGCCGCGGCGGCGGAAAGCCGCGTCGGCGGCGCGAGCGGTTCGGCCTGGCTCGCCATCACAGCGCGAAGATCTTGCCGGGGTTGAGCAAATTCTGCGGGTCGAAGGCGCGCTTGATCAGCCGCATCTGCCCCACCGCATCGCCCAGCTCGGCGACGAGCCACTGCTGCTTGCCGATGCCGATGCCATGCTCGCCGGTGCACGTGCCGTCCATCGCGAGCGCGCGCTCCACGAGCCGCGCGTTGATCGCCTCGACTTCCTTCATCTCTTCGGGCGCATTCGGATCGATCGAGAAGACGACGTGGAAATTGCCGTCGCCGACGTGCCCCAGGATCGTCGACGGGATCGTCGAGGCCTCGAGATCGGTATAGGTCTCCGCGATACATTCGGCGAGCCGGCTCATCGGCACGCAGACGTCGGTCGCCCATCCGATCGCGCCGGCGCGCATGTTGACTGCGGCGTAATAGGCCTCATGCCGCGCGCGCCACAGCTTGGTGCGCTCCTCGGGCCGGTTTGACCAGGCGAAGTCGCTGCCGCCATTGGCCTCGGCGAGCATCTTAACCGTCTCGACCTGTTCGGCGACATGATTGGCGCTGCCGTGGAATTCGAAGAAGAGCGTCGGCGCTTCGGGATAGTCGAGCTTCGACCAGCGGTTGACCGCCGCCATCTGTTTCTTGTCGAGGATCTCGACGCGCGCCAGCGGTACCGCGCACTGGATCGCCTGTACCACCGTATCGACCGCGCCGGGCAGGGTCGCAAAGCTGCACACCGCCGCCGAGATCGTATCGGGCACCGGATGCAGCCGCAGCGTCACCTCGGTGATGATGCCCAGCGTGCCTTCGGACCCGACATAGAGCCGCGTGAGGTCATAACCCGCCGCCGACTTGCGCGCGCGGCGCGCGGTGCGGATCACCTTGCCCTGCGGCGTCACCACCTCGAGGCTCAGCACCGCATCCTTCATCGTCCCGTAACGCACCGCGTTGGTCCCCGACGCGCGCGTCGAGGCCATGCCGCCGATCGTCGCATTGGCGCCGGGATCGATCGGGAAGAACAGCCCCTGGTCGCGCAGGTGCAGGTTGAGCTCCTCGCGCCGCACGCCCGGCTGGACGACGCAGTCGAAATCCTCGGCATGCACCGCGATCACCCGGTCCATCCGGCTCATGTCGAGCGAGATGCCACCGTGGATCGCCAACGCATTGCCCTCGATCGAGGTGCCCGCGCCGAAGGGCACGATCGGCACGTCGGCCGCCGAACAGAGCGTCACCAGCGCGACGACCTCGTCGGTGGATAACGCGAAGACCACGGCGTCGGGCAGCACGGGCGCGAAATGGCTTTCGCTGGCACCGTGCTGCCCGAGCACCGCCTGACCGCGCTCGAAGCGGTCCCCGAACCGCTGTTCGAGCGCCCCCACCAGATCGGCGGGGAGCGGCTTTCGTCCCCCCGGGTAAACCGTCCCCGCCACGGTCAGAACTTCAGGCTGGCGCGCACGCCGTAACGGCGGCGGTCGCCAGTGATGCCGAGATCCGAAGCCGGCAGGTTCGCCAGCTGGAGCGTCGTCTTGTCGATGTAGCTTTCGAAATATTCGGTGTTGAAGATGTTGTTCCCGAACAAGGCGACCTCGACCGGCCCGGTGCGGTACGCGATCGACGCATTGGTCAGCCAATAGCTGTCGAGGAAGGTCGGCGTCGTCTCGTTCAGCGTCGCGGCGAGCCGCTTGCCCTTGCCGACCAGCCCTGCGCTCAAGGTCAGATCGCTGTCGCCGCCGGTCTCGATGCGATAGTCGCTCGAAAAGCTCGCGAGCCAGTCCGGCTGAAAGGTCAGCCGGTCCGACGACAGCACGCGGTCGGTGGTCGCGGTATAGGCGTCGGTGTTGGTGAGCCGCGCGTGCATCAGCGTCAGGCTACCGCGGAGCGTCCATGCCTGCACCGGCCGCACCATCGCTTCGAGTTCGAGGCCATAGCTTTCGACGTCGCCGGTGTTGAGATCGACCGTGACCAGCCCGCCGCCGTTCGCCGGCGCGATCGAGTTCAGGCCGATATAGTCCTTGTAATCATTGTAGAAGACCGCGCCCGACAGGTTGAAGCTGGGCGCGGCATATTTGGCACCGACCTCGTACGTCCAGGCCGAGTCGCCCTGATAGGTGCGGAAGGGCGCGGTCGGGGCGTTGAAGCCGCCGCCGCGATAGCCGCGCGCGACCGAGGCATAGGTCATCAGGCCATTGTCCCATTTGCGCGTGACTGTCAGCTTCGGCTGCCATTCGTTCGACTTTATCCGCGCCTCGGGCAGCGGACCGCCGGCGCCGTTGATCAGCACCGTGCCGTTGGCGGCGCGGTTTTCGCGATCGTAGCGCAGACCCAGCGCGACTTCCCACGCGTCGGTCGGTTTCCAGAACAGGGTGCCGAACGCGGCATAGGTGTCGGCGCTCGTTCGGTTGGTCGTCGTGCGGACCAGCCCGAAGGGGATGATGTTGGTGACGTCGAGCGCGCGCGTGTTCTCGCGGCTGTAGAACAGCCCGAACAGCGACGAGAATTGGTCCGACCATTGACTGTCGAGGCGAAGCTCAACGGTTTTGGTGCGCAGCTCGTCGCTGCCGGTCGAGCGCGCGATGTTGAGCGGACCGAAATCGACGTCATTGTCCGCGGCGCGACCGCTGCGCGCATCATAGGAGCCGATCAGCGCCAGCGTCGAACCGATCGACTCGATCGGCAGCTCGAGCTTGGCGTTGACGCCGCGATAGCGGAATTTCACCCGCTGCAGCGCGTTGAACTGGATGTCGCGCGAATAGTCGCGCGGGCCGGTGACGCGGGCATAGGGCGTGTTCACGCCGTCGACCCAGTCGTAATAGCCCTTCACAGTGAAGGTCATCGCATCGCCCGGGGTGAAGCGGATCGTGCCATTGAGCGAGTCGGTGTTCAGCGGATTGGCATCCTCGTTCAGGATGACGTTGGTGAGGAACCCGTCCTGTTCGCGGTGCGCCGTGGCGACGCGGACCGCCAGCACATCCTCGATCACCGGGCCCGAAACCGAGCCGGACACCATCCAGCTGTCGTCGGGGCCGGCATAGCTGCCGTTCGCGCGCACTTCGAGGTCGTTGCCCGGCTGGCGCGTGATGACATTGATCGCGCCGCCGAGCGTATTCTTGCCGTACAGCGTACCCTGCGGCCCGCGCAGCACCTCGATCCGGTCGACGTCGACCAGCGGGTTGTTGAGATAGGCGGTGTTCGGCTGATAGATGCCGTCGATGAACAGGCCGACGCCGGGCTGCACGCTCTGCACCAGCGTGACGCCGACACCGCGGATCGAGACGAAGGCGCGGCCGCTGCCGTCGCTGTTGATGTTGAGCCCCGGCGACAGCACCGCCGCCTCGCGCACCGAATTGAAGCCGCGCGCGACCAGCGTGTCGCCGGTGATCGCTGTGACCGCGATCGGCACGTCGCTCAGCGTCTCGTCGCGCTTGCGCGCCGTGACGACGATGATGCCGTCATCCTCGCCCTCGGCAGTCGCCGCGGCGGGCGTTTCCTGCGCATGGACGGGCGCCGCGGCGAGCATGGTGGCAAGCGCGAACGACGAGGCAATGGCGAAACGATATTTGGTCATCAGGCATCTTCCCCAAAAGAGACGGTCGCGGCCGCCCTGCGGTAACCTATCTGACAGCTTTTAGACCTATATGAAAGGTCGGCGATTGTGCCGATCGGCAGAGGGATTTTGCTGGGCTTATCTCACCAACAACTATACCCACCATCGGCCAGCACGATGCTTCCC